>CACGUZ010000001.1 GCA_902576375.1 uncultured Pelagibacteraceae bacterium | reverse complement strand
TTTGTTAATAAAGAAAATTATTTTTGTATGACGTATGGAGATGGACTTTGTGATGTAAACATTAATAAACTGATAAAATTTCATATCAAAAAAAATAAAATTGCTACTCTCACAGCAGTAAGATACAGGAACCCAAAAGGAGTCGTAACTTTTGACAATCACAATAAAATAAAAAAGATGAAAGAAAAACCTATTGAATATATTAATGGAGGTTTTTATATTTTGAGCAATAAGATATTTAATTACTTAAGGAATGATAAAACTATATTTGAAAAAGATTCTCTTTCAAATTTATTAAAAGATAAACAGCTTATTGGTTATAGACATAAAGGATTTTGGGCTTGTATGGATACTACAAGGGAAAAGATTGAATTAAATAAGATTTGGAAAAGTAAAGTAAAGGCTTGGAAAATTTGGAATTAAGAATGAAGATAAAGATATTTCTTGTATTATTTATTCAATCTATATTTTTTCATGTTTCAATTCTATGATATTTATTGATTAAAAGTTATTACTGACTGATATCATCGTATTATAATTTTTTTCGTCACTTAAAAAATCAAAATTAGAATTTATTTTAAAATTATAGTTGTCCATTTTGTTATCAAATTCTAAGCTTGCTGTATTTGAATTATCAATCTCAAATGAAAGTTTTATATCATCAATAGGGACATATCCTATTAATAAATAAAGCTCATTATAAAAACCCTTTCCACTAGCTCCAAATCTTTCAAAACTTGTTACAACGGACCAGCCTGATATTGTAGTTATATCGAAACCATAACCTATTCTGTAATTATGTTTAGACTTATTATTTGTAGTATAATTATAGCCAGTTCCTTGATCATTCCTGTAAGTAAACTCTGCGTTAGATGACGGACTTAGATCTCCAACATATTCGATTCTTCCATGATGATTGGTTGTTTTATCTTCCTGCTCATTTTCTGTGTCAAAAAGTAAACCAATTGTAGTTAAAGCTGTTTTAATATTTTGATCTTTGTAAATTAAAGCATCTGCAAAACTATTGCCAAGTGTAGTTTTTTCTCTAAATTCTCTTAATTTTGTATAACCTAAATCTATTTTGATACCTGGACTTAAATTTAGTTTTTCATCATTCATTCTTTTTCCAAAATTAATTGAGCCAAATATCTGTTGCCCTCCTCTATCGCCTTCTAAAGTATTTCCATTAATTACTCTTCTATGATTAATGTCTAATAAACTAAATCCAATAATACTATCGGTAAAAGTCTCATTATTTGTAAATTTTGTATTATACATAGCTATACTATATGTATCCGTACTTAAGTTCGTGCCATTACTCCCAATGTCAACATCATCATTTCCGTATTGAAAAACATAACCATACATTGCATCTCGATTATCCTTTCTAATTTTGTCTGCACCGATAGAAACGCCATAACCATGAATATTTCTAGAGGATCCACTTATTGCACTTTTTCTACCTAGGCTTACTCTTCCCTCGCTCCACTGAAACCAATCATCACTACTATAAGTTCTATCTTTTTCTTTTTTAAAGGGTTCTAAAGCACTAACTAATCTTGCAATTTTTTCATTTGTAAAATCTATCTCTGCATTAAGGTTATTGAAATTATCTTTGTTTTTATGTCTTCTTAACCATTCAGTCCTATGAAATATTGGAAGAGTATTGTTTCTAATTATACGTTTAGCAGACTCAACATTTGCCTCAATGATAGCTTTCATATCAGCATTAGTTGATGCATTGACACAGACTATAGTTCCAGCGCAGTCCACGTCATATTCGTAAATCACATCGTCGGTCCCACCATTATCTCCTGTAACATATAGTTTTGTGAAATTAGATGAAAAGTGAAATCCTCTTATATTACCAGTTTGAGAACTTATTGAAAAAGTTGTTGTTTGTAGAGTCATTGATGAAATGTCGTAAGGCGCAGATAACGAGTACTTTTTAATATCATCATCATCATTTCCTGCTAGATACAAAGTATTTCCATCTGCACTTAATTGTATATTTCTAACCTGTTCCTCATCAAAACTCGAACATACTTGATTAGTCGCTGTTGAAATATCCCAAGGGGTTGTTAAATCGTATTGCCCAACTTTTTTATTTCCTTGACTAGCAACAAACACTCGGGTTCCGTCAGGTTTAAAGTCTAAACCTCTTTGTTGAATACTACTAAAACACCCTGTTTTTATATTTTTAAAAGTAGTCCAAGATATAGTTGTTGTGTCCCAGGGTTTAGAGAGTGTAAACTGTTCAATTGAAACTCTAGCGCCGCCTTCACTTCGAATAATATACATCTCCGTTCCATCGGGCTTAAACTCAATTGCATGGGGATTATCTAGAACTGATAAAAGACCACCCTCGGTTATTGCTAAAAGTGTTTTTTTTGGATTACTTGCAGTAGTTACGTCGAAAGGTGTTGTTAAGGTATACTCAATTACATTTTGTTGGTTGGTATCTTTATCCTCTGTAACATAAAGCCGTGTCCCGTCAGGCTTTATAAAAATTCCTCTTAAATCATCAGTGTCATCAGAAATATCTTTTAATTGTTTAAATTCTAAATTAGCAAAAGAGTTAGAGTTAATTAATGTCACAAAAAATATGATAAATAGAAAAAATTTTTTCATTTTAAATTTGATTATAAAAGTTTTTTTTATATCAAAATGTTTCTCTTCTAATTTGTTCTATCTTAATTTTCTTCTGTAAACTTCGATTTTTATCATATAGAAGATTAAATTTAATATTCTTACTTGTTTTAATTGTTATCTTTTTGGCATTTCTTACTTCAATATTATCAGCTACTGCACTAATGGGTCTTTTTTTAGGATTTAAATTTTTAATCGTTATTTTTGAGCTATCATTTACTATCTTTCCTTTCCATCTACGTGGTCTAAAGGCACTTATGGGTGAGATTGACAACTTTTTTGAATTGAGACCTAATATTGGTCCATGCACAGATAAATTATAAGCTGTGCTTCCAGCAGGTGTAGAAACCAGAACACCATCGGAAACTAAATTTTTAATTAGTTTTTTATGTCCAGAATCTATTGATAACGATGCTGCTTGACGGCTTTGTCGTAAAATTGATACCTCATTAATTGCTATGTGTTTTTTGATTTGATTATTCTTGTTACTAACTGTCATTTCTAATGGTGAAATAGAAATCATCTTCGCTTTTGATAAATTTTTAATTAAATTCTTTGATGAATATTTATTCATTAAAAAACCATAATTTCCAGAATTTATTCCATAAAAAGATTTTTTTGAATTTTTATTCTTTTTTAAAGTTTGAAGCATAAAACCATCACCACCAATAACAATTGCTAGATTTGATTTTTTTATCTCATTTTTTTTTAATGTTTTAATTAATGATTTTTTAATGTTTGATGACCTACTATTTTTATCAGAAATAATTTGGATCTTACTCATTTTAATGGTGCCCTCGGCCAGACTCGAACTGGCACTCCGCAAGCGGCAAGGATTTTAAGTCCTTTGTGTCTACCAATTTCACCACGAGGGCATTTGTGAATTTCATGAGTGTTTATGCTAATATTTATAATTGAACAAGATGAATAAGTAAAATTTTTTTATTTTATCTCCCTAGATCCTAGAGAGATCCTAGTAATCCTATAAAATCCTATAAATTATCTTTCTGAAAAATATTAGAAATTGTATAATTATTTTATGAAAAAAACATTTTTACTCATAATGTTAAGTTTCCTTTTTAATAATTTTTCTTTAGCGGAGTCATCTCTAGATTATATGGGCAAAAAACAATCAGATATGGATGAAAATTATGAATGCTTAGGTAATGCTAATAAAAAAAGTTACATTTCTTATAAGGAAATAAATGGTAAATTATTCAAATATAATTATTGGTCAGATATGGAGGGAATTGATGGAACAATGGGATCTACTGGAAATCCAGATTCTGTGGTAAAAAAATTTGAGTTAGATTTTAATAATAGTAAATTTATGCTGTATATGGATTTTACACCAATAATGGAAGAGTCTAATTTAGAAAACGGAGTAATACTTAAAATTTTAATAAAATCAAAATTAAAAAAATTTGGCATTCAAGAATGGGTTTATTGGGTGAAAAATAATTCTGCTAATGAACCATATGAAATGTTAAAAAAATGGAACAAAATACAACAATCAGAACCGGAGGAAAATTTTGATAATGCTTTAGCCACATGGAGTGATAAAGCCTATAATATTGTTTCTAAGGAACTAGATTTTGGAAAACCCTTTGCACTTGTTGATTTAGATACAGTAAATAAAGATGGTATTCATAAAACTAAAGGTGGAAATTATGCAACAATTGTCGAAAAGTGCAAACAATTATAATCAGTCTCTTGTTTGAAATTTTGTAATTGATAAAGAAGGTTCTGCAGTAAACAAAATTTTTAAATCTTTTTCTCTAATATTTATTTTCGTTTTAGTATTAATATTTTTTAATGTATTGTTTTTAATTCTATTAAAAACCATTTCAAATACTTGGCTTTGAGTTCTTTTTAATTTTGATTTTTCTGACTGAATTTTTCTAAGTCGTGTGTTGTATTTAAAAATTTGACTATTAAAAAAACGTATCTCACCTAAACCTAAACTTTCAAGACCTGGGTAAGTTTCTGAAAATCTTACTTGTTCCCTAGAGCCAATATTTATTGATATATAGACTAATTTTGCTCCATCTTTTGTAACATCTTTGTTATTACTAATTGCCTCGTAATTTTTATCAAAAATTCCGTAATCACCATAACGATAAAATACTTGATAGTACGGATAAGAACACATATGACCTGATCCTTTGTCAATGCAAGGTAAACAATCATTTAAAGAGTAATTTTTTTCCAGAATGGTTCCTCCTGTTGAAATTTTTTGAATTCTAAATTCTTTACACCTACCCTCTTTTTCATTTAATTCTGTGCTTAAAGGATAATATTCCGTAATTTTAAATTTTACTTTTTTATTCTTTCCGTCAATTTTTACTTTTTTTGTTCCTGTGCCTATTGCTTCATAATAATCATCATGTTTTATTCTTTCCTTAAACTTCCATTTAAATTCTTTGGCAAACAATTCTCCCTGAGTAAAAATAAACAATAGAGTAAGTAAAATTCTCACTAAAAAAATCCTCTTGTAAAACCATATCTAAACCAAGGTTTTCTCAAAACACTTGTTGCAGGTGCATTTCTAAACATATTTTGTTGAAAGATAGAAGTACATCTTCCCACAAGAGCTGAACTACATCCACCAGATCCTGTGCTAGCAGCAGATGAGGATGAGCTAGCTCCACTTGAAGATTTTCCACCAATAGACTTCATCAAACTTTTTGATAAATAAGCAACTATTATGGCAATGATGATAAACTTAATAATTTTATTCCAATCAACATCATTTTTAACTTTTTTAAAGTAGTCTGTGCCTAAATAATTCATATAAGTCAAAAAGTAATTGAATCCTTCATTTGAAGAATAGGTGGTACCACTCATACTTTCATTTCTAGCAAAAGCATAAACCTTTGAATTGGGCACAGTTAAATATAGAGCGTTACTCACAATCGTTTCTATTCTCCTTTTATTTAATAAATCTGATTTTTGATAAATTTCAAAGTTTCTAAATTGGTTAGCAAAGCATTTTATGAATGGCTCATAGTCCTCTTCATCCATACAAGTAGTTTGTTCTAAAACTTTTTGTAACTCCTTCTTTTTGATCTTTGCTTTATAGGGACTATTTAATATTTGATTCCATATTAAGAGAACTTTTTTATCGGAAATAAAACCATCTTCCACATTTTCTTGTAATATATTAGAAATAGCTAAAAGACTTTGAATATCATTCTTTTTATTTTTAGATAATTTTGCAAAATATGTTGAGGTAAAAACTTCCTCATTTAAACATTCAATATATTTTTCAAAATTTGTATTTAAATATTTTTCACAACTAGTGATTTGATGAATTTTAATCTTTTTAATAACAGTAGATGCTAAAACAGTTGTGGTGAATGAGTTAAATATTAAAATAGTTGAAATTAAAAAAACTGTAAATTTTTTCATTACACAAGATATCATACATACAGATCCTAGTCAGATCCTAGTTTGGCAAAATTTATTGTTCATATTTTCCAATAAAAATAATCTAATGATTTTAAAAGTTATGTGATTATAAGGGATTTAGACTATTAGGGACTATTAGAGACTCTGAAATTTCTCAACTCAAACTATTTTAAGTCCTTTGTGTCTACCAATTTCACCACGAGGGCATGAGTTATTTTCATGAGTGTTTATGCTACTATTTATAATTGAACAAGATGAATAAGTAAATTTTTTTTATTTTATCTCTCTGGCTTCTAGTTAGCTTCTAGTTATCCTATAAAATCCAATAATCAATCACTACACCAGGTAAACACATCAGCTTCAAATTTTATTTCATTAAATATAAGTAGTTGTTTGTATCTCTCCAACCTATGCTCCTTATCAAACTTAGTTAGGAAATTGTATATTTTATCATAATTTAATCCCTTCAAATCTGATTTTTTTATGTCTACATATTCTTCATAATCTAAACCACATATAGAAAATTTTTTTTTAGGGTCAATGTGTTCTGAATAGCTGATAGTGTCTTTATTCTCTTTTAATATATCGTAATAATGAGCTACTTTATTATCTCTTTCAAAAAGATAATCTTTTCTGTAATCAAACAGTTCAAGTTGTTGCATATATTTGAAGTTATTAAAGTTAGAAATAAAACTTTAACAATTAGTAATATAGTGAATAAAAGTGGCAAAAATTTGAGTATTTACAAAAAAATTTGAATTTTATCTCTACGGTTTTTGGCTATCCTATATATTCTTAGAAATAAATGACACTAAAAATAAAAGGTATAAATGAAGGGTTTAAAACAGAAGCTTTAATTGAGGAATATCTTAATAATAAAAAGATTGTTGATCTTAAAACATCTAATCTAAAAAAATTTATCTATTTCATATGTAATGAGAATGATATTGAGTTAAAAAAAGAAACTATAATTAAAATAAAAAAATTTAATAAAGAAAACTTAAAAATTAAGATAAAGGGTAGCCCTAAAACTGATAAAATTTTTAAGATAATGAATAAAGAATTTAGAATAAGTGTTAAGTCTGGTAAGGGGAATGCTTTTCATGAGGAACAAGAAGAGACGTTTGTAAAATTTTTAAAAGATGATTTAAATGCTAATAATGAAATTATTGGTTTTTTAAAAAGATTTTTAAGAGATAAAAATCAAAAAAATAAAGCCTTAAAAGACACTGAATTTCATCAACTGCTAAAAAAGAATAAACAAAAAATAATTGATAGGGTTCTATCAGGAATTTACGGTGAGCCAAAAGTTAATTATTATTGCTTTTGTCCAAAACTTGAATCATCTGACTCAAAAAGCGATAGAATAAATAAAATTGAAAGATGTGTTTTTGCGAATCATACAAGCATTGTTAATTATTTAGTCAATAACCTATCTAATTCTAGTTGCAATGTAGGTGCACTTTCTTTTCAAGCACAAAATAAAAAAAGATCAACAAATATTCAATTTAAATGGTCGGATCCTTATAATGACATCAAATAAAGCTTTAGATGGTTTTAAGAATGAGGAAGAGTTTGTAAAAAAACTTAACTCAAACAAAGGCCATCAGATCTGGAAAACGATTAATTTAGCAAATAATAAAAACTTATATTTTGTACGAGTAGCTGGAAGTAAGATCTCTAAACTCACTAATAAAAAAATACCTTGTAAAACTGATGTTTTTGTAAGTGAAATCAATTTAAGTGAAAAAGAATTAGAAAGTAATGATTATCTTATCAATGAAAATCAGAAGTTAAAGTTTATTAAAAAGATACCTCAATCTGGTATTTCTATAAAAATGAATAAAACTAATTATCAAATAGATAAGTGTTCTTTGGAAAAATTTGTAAAAAGATTCAAAGATAAGTTTTTATTCATTGGTGCAACCATCTATAGCAAAGATATAAGAGATTTAATAAAAAATCATAATGTTTTAAAAGCAACTAATACTTCATGGAAGGAATTTGGTGAAAATTTTAATAATAAAACTTTAGAAAATATAAATATAAAAACAAAATTTAATGAAGAACATAAAAAAGTTTTTGAGAAAATACAAAAAAACTCAAACGAACAAATTAAATCTATGGCAATAAATGATCCAAAAATATTAGATTCTTTATATAAAGGAACTGATGAATTTGAGGATCCTTATTGTGCAACATGGCTTTTAATTAATAATGAATTAACTAAAAACATCCCTACAGATCTTATTGTTACAAAAGGAAGTAGCAAGGGTGGGACGAGACCTCAAGTTGAATTCAAACCTATTTAATTTTTTTTTTTATTTGTTGAACTAAGGAGTTAATTACAGGCACACTAACAGAATTCCCAATTTGTTTTAAAGCTTCAGTATAATTATTTGTAAGCTTAAAACTTTTAGGAAATCCTTGGATTAAAAGACATTCTTCTAAAGTATAAAATCTATTTTGATTCACTAGATAAGGAACATTATTTCCACCAGTTCCCATTTTGGTAGTCAAACAAGGACTTATATTATCAAATCTAAAATTACATCTAGATTTTCTAACTTCATTAGCTACTAAATAATTAAGATTCTTTATCTTATTGTAACTTTTGTGTTTTCTTAAGTGTTTATCTATATAACCTTTGGATAATTTTGAAATTCTTCTAATTTTTTTTGGTTTAATTTTAATTATATCATTTAAAGTATATTTTAGTTTAAGACTTTTAGGGAATTCAAAATTAATTTTTTGATCTGTAAAACCAATTATGAATACTCTTTCTCTATTTTGAGGAATATTAAAATTAGTTGAATTTAAGACTTTCCAGAAAACATTGTATCCTAAATTTTCCCTATTTGATTTATTAATATTTCCATTAAATTTTTTGGATAAAATATTTAAAATCTTTTTAAAAGTCTTACCTTTGTTATGACTAATTAAACCTTTTACGTTTTCTAAAATAAAAACTTTTGGTTTTTTTTCTTTTAAAATTCTAACAATATCAAAAAATAAAGTTCCTCTTGTGTCATCAAAACCTTTTCTTTTACCTGCAATACTAAACGGTTGGCATGGAAATCCGGCACAAAGAATATCATGATTTGGGATTTTCTTTGCTGATAATTTCTTTATATCTATTAATGGATATTCTTTAAAATTTTTATTGTAAGTTTCACAAGCATATTTATTGTTGTCTGCACTAAATACACATTCAAATTTTGATTTTTCTAATGCTAATCTAAATCCTCCAATACCCGAAAATAAATCTATGAACTTCAATGAAATAATTCTAATTGTTTTTTTTTTGTTGTTTTTTTACTAACAAAACTCAATATATATTTTATTACTTGAACAGTAAAACCATTGCCAATCATTTTATACCTGGTTGTGTTACTAAATTTCGCTGTATAATTATCTGGTAATCCTTGCAATCTCTCACACTCTAAAGGTGTGAGTTTTCTAATTTTATTATTAATTAGTATTTTTGGAGTATCAGACCTTGCTAATAATGTTGGGGACTTACCTCTAATATCATACACCCTTCTCTGTCTTTCATTGTCTTTGAGAAGATTTCTTGGAATTAAACAAATTTTATTAATACCATGTTTCAATTTATTTGATTTATTTATTTTTTGGATTTTATTAATATCTATATCGAAGTAATATTTCTTATCAGCTTTTTTTTCCAAATAATCCTTGATAGTTTTATTCTTTTTATCAAAATTAATTTCGTCAAAATCTATATTTGTCCAATATACGCGTGGTCTATATTGACCAGATAAATACATTGAATTTAGCTCAATTCCTTCTATTCCTATTTCCTTATTCATTAACTTTGACCATTTATTTTTAACATTCTCTAGAAGGAAATATTTTGGTTTTAATCTATTTTTTAATTTTACAAATTGATAAAATAAAGATGATCTTACTCCATTTATTCCATCACCCATATGTGCATTGCTTAAATCTTGACATGGACTTCCACCAATCAGTAAATCAATTTTAGGCAATTTTTTAATATCTATATTTTCAACCGGACCTAGATATATATCATCTGGAAATTTAGATTTCGTAAGCTTTATGCAATTTTTATCTATCTCTGAAAAAAAATACTTATTAACTTTTATATTGGAGCATTTGTTTAGTGCTAATCTTGAGCAACCTATACCGTCAAATAAACTTAATACATTTAATTTCATATTTTGAGATTTTGAGTCTATATAATATATATCATATTTATGAGAGATAATATTGAGTCAAATCATCTTATTTTTATATCCTCCGATGGAAAAAGGGAAGGATACGAAATTTTTAAAGAAAGAATCAAAAATAATATGTGGCCGATTTATAATAAAACTCCACAACTAATTAATATTAAAAAAGATAAAAAAGTTCTTTTTTACATTGCTGGAACAAATAACTTTGCTCAAAACTTTATTGCTAACGCCCTTATTGATGAAGTGGTAGATTTAAAAGAAACAACTGTTGATCCTAACCAAGAGTTTAAACAAGTTTTATTTAATGTAAAATTCAAAGATTTCAAATACTTTCAAAAACCGATCAATATCAGAGAACATATAAATAATTTGAGTTTTATTGATGAAAAGAAAAGAAACATATATGGATTATATTTTCAAGGAGGTGTTTGTAAGATAAACCAACAATCTTATGATTATATAATCAAAAACACATCAGCAAATTAATATTTATCTCTTTAACTTCTAGTTGGCTTCTAGTTTGAACGAATTTATTATTCAAATTTTTCAATATAAATAATTTAACATCTTATTAAAATGTAGGATTTAATGAGATTTAAGACTGTCTGAGACTGTGTGAGACTATAAAATATCTCTACCCTATGTTTTTTAAGTCCTTTGTGTCTACCAATTTCACCACGAGGGCATTAATGAATTTCATGAGTGTTTATGCTAATATTTATAATTGAACAAGTCTAATAAGTAAATTTTAAATTTTCTACTATATATGTAGTAATAGAAGAAATGAAAAAAAAATTTACAGTTGTAATTTTTACCGATTTAGATGGATCTCTTTTGCACAGGGATACCTTTAAATTCGATACTATTAAGGATTATATAAAAAGTCTTGTAAGCAAGGGGATAATCATCGTTCCAAACTCTAGCAAAACAGAAAAAGAAATTGAAAAATTTAATGAAGAGCTTGGAATAAATCTTCCTTTTATATCAGAAAATGGATCATCTATTCATGGATTAAATTTAATAACCTCTAATTTTCCAGATAAACTTGTCCTTAGCCGAGAGAAAGAAGAACTAATTAAGATTTTTAAAAATAAAGTTCCTGAAAAATTGAAAGAAAAATGTTTTCAAATTTCAAAAATGAGTAAAAAAGAGCAAGAAAATATTTTAGGACAAAAGGATGTGAAACTCAAAGATGCTTTAAATAGAAAGTATACTTTACCTTTTTTATTTAAAGGAGACAAAAATGAGAAAAATAAATTATTAAAAATTTTAAATTCTAATTCATTAACGCTTCAAGAAGGTGGGCGTGTTTTAAACCTTTGTGATAATATTAATAAAGTTAAATCCATGAATAGAGTTATAAAAATTTTAAAAAAAACTGAGGATAAAATTAAGACCATTGCAGTTGGCGACAATTATAATGATCTAGATATGTTAAAAAGTTGTGACATCCCTTGCCTAGTGTTCAATGATCAATTTATTCAAGATCAAATAAACATTGATAATCTTATATTTTCAAACAAGCCATCACCTGAAGGCTGGGCTGATGTGATCAAAACGGCACTACTTAAATTGGGCTATTAAGATAAAAAGCCGCCATGGGTGACTTTTCACAAAATGGAATAATCTCAACTTTACATGACTTTGGGACTAAGTCCACTTCAGTCATAGAAAATGAATTATCTAAATTTTCTAAACAAAGAAAAATGGAATTAATTTTACCATGTCTTTATTCTGAATTGGAGGGAGAAGCTTTACCAAAAATTGTTGATGAAATTAGTAAAACTAAATATTTAGATCATATAATTATTGGGTTAGATAAAGCAAATGAAGCTCAAGCAAAAAAAGCTTGGAAATTTTTTAAAAAATTAAAAACCCCCTTTTCTATCCTTTGGAATGATGGTCCAGCATTAAAAAATCTTGATCAAGAATTAAAAAAAAATAATCTGGCTCCTAGTGAGCTAGGGAAAGGAAGAAATGTTTGGTATTGCATTGGTATGTGTATTGCAAGAGATAGTGCTCGTTCAGTTGCTTTGCATGATTGTGATATCAAAACTTATGATAGAAGAATGCTTGCAAAACTTTTTTATCCAGTTGTAAATCCTCTTTTTAATTTTGAGTTTTGTAAGGGATATTATCCAAGGGTAGCAAATAATAAAATGAATGGAAGAGTAGCAAGATTGCTTGTTTTTCCGTTATTAACAGCTTTAGAGAAAACGATTGGTAAAAGTGATTACTTAAACTTTATGAAATCTTTTAAATACCCCTTGGCTGGAGAGTTTTCATTTAGAAGAAATGTTTTACCGGAGTTAAGAATTTCATCTGATTGGGGAATTGAAGTGGGAATTTTATCTGAAATGCAAAGAAGCTTCTCCCCACAGAATATTTGCCAAGTTGATTTAGCTGATACATACGATCACAAACATCAGGTTCTATCTTTAGATGATGAAACGAAAGGATTGTCTAGAATGTCTATAGATATCATAAAAACATTTATCAAAAAATTGGCTACTCAAGGTAATACGTTTAGTAGAGAAAAATTTAGATCATTAAAAGCAACATATTATAGATCTGCTCTTGATCTTATTGATATTTATAGAAGTGATGCAGCGATGAATGGTCTAGAGTTAGACTCGCACACGGAAGAAAAAGCTGTTGAGTTATTTGCAATAAATATAATGAAAGCTGGAGAAGCATTTATTCAAAATCCAATGGATACTCCTTTTATCCCTACATGGAGCAGAGTAAAAAGTGCTATACCAGATTTTCTTGGAAGACTTGAAAAAGTAGTTAATGATGATAATAAAAAACATTCTTAATGCTATTTCAAAAAAACCAAAGAAAAATTAGTTCTATACTAAGGACTATTTATAAACCATCTTTAAATGAGAGAGATATTGATCATTTAAAAGATCAAATAATACAAATAATCAAAAAATTTAATCAAAAGAATTCAAAAAAAAAACTTACTATATCAGAAAAAACTTCATTGGTAATATGTTATGGAGATAACATAAATTCAAATCAAAAAAGTTCTATTCAAGTTTTTCAAAATTTTTTTAAGAAAAATTTAAAAAAATATTTTAATGCTATTCATTTTTTACCTTTCTATCCTTCCAGTAGTGATAGTGGTTTTGCTGTAAAAGATCATTATAAGATTGAAAAAAGAATAGGTAGTTGGTCTGATATAAAAAAGGTTTCAAAAGCTAATCACGTGATGGCCGATATCGTAATCAATCACTCATCAGCCAGAGGTTTATGGTTCAAAAATTTTTTAAAAAAAAAAAGACCTGGCAAGGATTATTTTTTAACTGTTAATTCTAAATTTAATACATCTAAAGTGGTAAGACCAAGAGATCACAAATTATTAAAAAAAATAGATATCTTTAAAAAATCTGATTATTTATGGCGAACTTTTAGTGCTGATCAAATAGACTTAGATTTTAAAAACCCATCAGTGCTTCTTAGATTTATTAAAATCATGGTTCACCTCGTTAGTAATGGTGTCACAATTTTTAGATTAGATGCTATTGCCTATCTTTGGAAAAAAAATGGTACCAATTGTATTAATTTAAAACAAACTCATGAAATAGTTAAACTACTTAGACTTATTAGTAATCTTTTAAACGTTGAAACTATAATAATCACAGAAACAAATTTGCCAGAGAAAGAAAATTTAAGTTATTTTGGTAAAAATGATGAAGCTAACTGGATTTATAATTTTTCTCTTCCGCCCTTATTAATCCATGCTTTTTTGTTTGAAAATAGTCAATATCTTAACCAGTGGAGTAAAAAACTTCCCAATACTAAATTCAAGAATAGTTATTTAAATTTCATCGCATCACATGATGGTATTGGCATGAGACCTACTGAAGGAATATTAAATAAAAAATCATTAAATGATTTTCTTAAAAGATTAAAAAAAAATGGATCAAAATTTTCGTATAGAAAAGTTCAAAATAAATCTAGAAAAGTTTATGAAGCAAATATCACTGTTTATGATGCATTAAAAAATTCAGACTCTGATCCTAATGGAAAATTTTTTTTAGAAAGATATTTAGCGGCACACGCAATAATGATTTCTTTTGAGGGTATTCCAGCTATTTATTTCAACTCTTTATTTGGCAAATCTAATGATGAAGCAAAATATGTAATTACAGGGAATAATAGAGATATTAATAGATATAAATGGAGTTATGAAAATATTACAAAAAAATTAAAAGATAAAAACTCTAAACAAAGTATTTTTTATCAAAATCTTGTAAAATTACTGGAAATTAAAAGAAAACAAAAAGCATTTCACCCTAATGCTAAAAGATTAAATATCAATCTAGGATCTAAATTATTTTGTTTTAAAAGGATCAGTCTAGATAAAAAACAAACTATTATATCAATTACAAATTGTACCTCAGTAGATCAATTTCCAAAAATAAATAAAAAGTATTGTAAATGGAAAAATATAATTAACCCCAAAATTAACTCTTTAAATAAATCTCTTAAATTAAAACCGTTTGAGACCATGTGGTTATCAAATATATAAAAATCTATTTACTTCTTAATACTTGTTCTAAACACATAAGGTCTTTTGTCTGTCAATTTCACTAAGCGTGCTTTAATTAATATAATGAGTGTTTACCCAAAATATTTATGATTGAAAATGACCAATACAAGAATTTAAATTTTGTTTTGTTTATTTTGCTATTTGTTTATTAAAATTTTTTCTAATTTTTGAGTTAATATTTTTTGTCCTTGAGGACCAACATGACAAAAATCTATGTAGCAATCTGAACAGCCATCATAAACCTGAGTAAAATCATAAAAATTAATATTTCTTTTTTTTGCAATTTTGGCTATTAATGGATAAACAGTTCGATATTGTATAGCTAGAGGAGTATTTTCAAGATCTGTTAATCCTAGATATTCAATGTCAGCTTTACCCAAAAAAGAAACTGGTTGAAGTATAGCTGTAAATTTTCCACCACGGCTGGTAACTAAATCAGAGGTTATTTCCCACACATTAACTAAAGATTGTGCCACTTCAAATGCTCTTTTAGGGTTAGATTTACAATCATACATTTTTTCAACTGCTTCATTATTCTTTTTAGTTGAAAATATTTTGTTTTTAATAATATTGATAAACTTCTCAAGTTGACTAAATGTTTTAGAAAATTTTAATTCATTATTTTTTTTTAGAGACTTTAAAGCGTTTTGAATTTGACTTTCTCTTCCAGTGCCAAGTTGATTAATTTCAGTTCTACACCGATGTAATACTTCATTTACTCCATCATAAAATACCACATTAATATCTGACATATCGACAATATCATTACTAATAATATAATTATTTAAATAAGCTAATGATTGTCTTGAAATATACCCTGACTCACCAAAGTTAATTGCTTTATACGAAGTACTTTGAGCAAATAATGATGGATAGGTATAATCATCGTTTACTCCTGTTCCCCAAGTAGTCGAGCCACCAAAAAACCAGAATTCTGATAAAGATTCATTTTCTAATGAATTGTTTGACGATACTCTTAACCCGTCTTTTATATTAATGGTCAACCCTTTAAAATCATTTCTTCTCCAAGTTATAAAATCATAATAAGTTGTTTCCAATTTATTAAATTCTTTAAAGTGTGTCTCTGCCCAAGCGTAATTTGAATACAACTTTAATTGATATCTTTTATCACTTTCAACTTTGTTTGAAGAACCTTTTATAAATTTCCAACCATAATTAACCAATGGAGGAGTTAAAAACAAAATTCCAAGAAAAGAGAAAAAAATAAGTATGTTAATTGAAATTAATTTAATCCATCTCATTATTTTAAAAAATTATTTATCATCTATTATGAAAATATTTAATTATGTCTCTATAAAAATCATAATTAGATATTATTTCATTTTATCAAAATCGCAATAGAGCCAGCTTTAGAATTGCTTTTTAAAGTGTTAGGAGCAAATAAAATCTCAAACTTTAAATCATCACTGTTAAGTTCATAAATTTTTTTATCAAAATTTCGATAATGAAAATTAGCGAGATAAATATCGCATTTTTTATTGTTTAATATAACATTTTTTAGTTCATTTTTATTAATCTTAGAAAGTCTTTTAATTGGTCTATAATAATCTGCATACAAATCTATTGCTGAACCGACCATTAATTTCCAGTCTGTTTTACTCTCATCACCCAAGTATATTGGAACATTTTTACAATTTTCAGTAAAAGACTTTTTGATAACCCATTTAATATTTTCACCTGGTGTAGTTAAATTTTTTGAGTAGTATTTGAAGTTAATAATTGAAATGAGCACTAAAAAAATTGCTAAAATAATGCTTTGTTTTTTATAATTAAAATATTTCATACTCAAAAGACCGGCTAATAAGATTCCAGATGGAAAAATAACAATTAAATTTCGATGTGTAATAACTGGTATTTTCAAAGATATTAATGATGTAACTAATAATAATATTAATGATGGTAAAATGATTCTCAAAGTATTTAGGTTTATTTCTGAACTATTTTTGAAGGAAAATAAATACTTTAAATTTTCTCTACTCAATATTTTAATAGACATGATCAAAATTATTATCACTGTAGGAAAAGTCCATTCTATAAAAACTCTAAAATACCATTTTTGAAATTCAAGCCATGATAAAGTCTGAAGATGAGTTTTTGAATAATAATACATAATACTGAAAAGAATTATTAAAATAGAGCAAGTAAAAAGGTTAAAAATTAATTTTCTAAAATTTTTAAGCTGTAAACTTCTAAGAATATTAAAAAAAATCATACTCATAGCAATAACTAGACCAAATACATGCAACAATGTTAAAAGAATACTGCTTATAAAAAAAATAAACTTATATCTAATTTGATCCTCATCTACTAAGAAAATTGTATGAATAAGAAAAGACAAGCCAAAAATAATAAAATACATTTTTAACTCAATGCTATAGTAATAAAAAAAATTGCTAGATATTATTAATAAAATTAAAAAACTAATATTTAAATCTTCAAACTTTTCCTTCAAAATCTTGAGTCCATATATCAATGGAATAAAGCCGAGTAAATTAACAATCCTTAAATAATAATAATGGTCTTCATAAACAATTGATTTAAGTTCTTCAGTAAAATTAATTGATCCCACTAAGTAAAAATATAATGGCGGAAGTAGCTGTCCTGAAAAAAGTTCTGAAAAAGATTTATTATAGATATCTTTACTAATACCAATTACATGAATTTCATCAAACCAAAATGGTCTATCATATCCCTCTAAAAAAAAATAAAGATATATTGCAATGTTTACTATTAATGCATAATTAATTAGTCTATTATAGTTGTCTTTATTCACCTTTTAATGCTTTGATTAAATATTTTCTTTCTAAATTACAATCTTTGTAACCTATTTTGACTATATTAAGATATCGCTCTGTTGGAAATCTAAATGAAGTTTTTTTAGTCATTGTATATGTCATTACTTTTTTGCCGTAGTAATAAAAATAATATTTTTTGTATAAATTTGGAAAATCCTCATAAATATCAAGTTTTTTTTCATCACTTTTTGATATTTCAAATAATCCTCCTGGCACAATTGAATTTTTTTTTAACTCAATATCTGCAGCACGATATTTGCTTCTAAAAGTTAAACGATGGTTTTTTAAATTTATTTTTTTTAAGAATTTACTATCTTTACACCTTCTTTTCATTTGAAAATGATGAAGATTACTTCCGTAAGCAAAATAAAGCATTTATCTATCGACAACTTCTATTTTTTTATCATTAACAAATTTTAATATTTGAGAATTACATTCATCAATTTTAGATTGATTCTCTGAACGAAGTACTATTGAAACTCCAAGTTTGCCTGCATGAAAGAATGGGTAGCTTCCTATCTCAACATCTTGATTTTGCTCTTGTACTTTTGTTAAAGAATTTGCAATTTCACTTTCTATAGTTTTTAAACTAATAGTGTGACTTAAAATAGGGTCACCCCCCACAATCTTATTTTTTAATCCACCCAACATTGATTTCATAATTGATGGCACCCCTGGTAAACAAAAAACATTTTCCACACTAAAACCAGGAGCTCCACTTGTTGGATTAAGAATTAAATCTGCATTTTCTGGCATCCAAATCATTTTTTGTCTTCCTTCATTAAATTCACCTGGCTTGTAGTAAGCTTCTAATATTTTATATCCTTCCTTATGAAGTTCGTAATTAAGACCAAAAGCTTTTGCTACTGATTGAGCAGTTATGTCGTCATGTGTTGGGCCGATACCACCAGTTGTGAAAACATAATTATTAGATTTCCTCAAAACATTAAGTGTCTCTACAATTATTTCTTCTTGATCTGGAATTATTCTTACTTCATTTACTTTTACACCAATAGAATTTAACCATGTTGCTAAAGTGCTAGTGTTTGTGTCTTGAGTTCGACCAGATAGAATTTCGTTTCCGATAATTAATATCGAGGCATTTACTTTTGTGTTTTTGCTCATTTTATATGTATAATTCGAATATGGAATTTACCAAGTCTTTATTAAAAGGCAAATTAATCAAAAGATATAAGCGTTTTTTTGTTGATGTAAATCTAAATAAAGAAATTGTTACTGCACATTGTCCAAATACTGGATCAATGAAAGGTTTGCTGGATGAGGATAATGAAGTGTTTTTATTCAAGCATGATGATCCAAAAAGAAAATTAAAATATGGTCTAGAAATTATTAAGGTCAAAAAAAACTATGTCGGCATAAATACTCATAGAGCAAATAAAATTGTGCATCACGCACTAAATAATAACCTCATAAAGGAATTTAAAAATAATGATAAAATTAATTCAGAAGTTTTTTTTAATAAAGAGACCCGATTTGACTTTTTAATTGAAAAAAAGGGTCAAAAAAGTTTTCTAGAAGTAAAAAATGTTACTCTTTTTAGAGATAAGAAAACAGCCGAGTTTCCTGATGCTATTACAACTAGGGGATCAAAACATTTACTTACTCTTATTGATGCCATAAAAAAAGGCTATAAATCTTATTTAATATTTTTAGTACAAATACAAAATATGGAGTACTTTAAAATAGCAAAGGATATTGATAGTAAGTACTATGAAAATTATTTAAAAGCTAAAAAAGCTGGGGTAAGTTTTTTGGCTTATAAATGTAATATTAGTTCTAAAAGAATTTATATTGATAAAAAAATAAAGATTATTGATGAGTAATTACACTGAAAAATTTGAAAAAATGAGAATAGCTGGAAAGTTAGCCGCACAAACTTTAGACATGTTAACGGATAATATCAAAGAGGGTGTTTCAACAGCTCACATAGATAAGCTTGGCTATGAGTTTATAAGGGATAATGGCGGTTACTCTGCCCCGCTTTACTATCGTGGTTTTACTAAATCTTTATGTACATCTCTTAATCATGTTGTGTGTCATGGTGTGCCCTCAGAGGACAGGGTTTTAGTTGAAGGAGATGCGCTTAATGTAGATGTAACTGCCATCATTAATGAACATCATGGAGATACAAGTAGAATGTTTTGTATTGGAAAAACCTCTGTAAAATTAAATAATTTAATCGATGCTACTTATCAATCTATGATGAAAGCTATAAAAATTTTAAAACCTGGAATTAAACTTGGTGATATAGGACACGAAATACAATCTTATATAGAAGAAAAAGGATTTTCTGTTGTTAAAGATTTTTGTGGTCATGGGATAGGTACATCATTTCATGAACCACCAAACATTTTACACTATGGAACAAAAAATACAGGTATGGAATTAAAACCTGGAATGACTTTTACAATAGAACCAATGATAAATGCAGGCAAATTTAATGTAAAAATGCTCAATGATGGGTGGACTGCAGTTACAAAAGACAAATCTTTATCTGCACAATTTGAGCATACTGTTGGAATTACTGAAAATGGTTATGAAATATTTACAGAATCTGCTAAAG
Organism: uncultured Pelagibacteraceae bacterium; assembly: GCA_902576375.1. Taxonomy (GTDB): domain Bacteria; phylum Pseudomonadota; class Alphaproteobacteria; order Pelagibacterales; family Pelagibacteraceae; genus Pelagibacter. The sequence goes on along the minus strand of CACGUZ010000001.1, from coordinate 517,552 downwards.
GTTATTCAAAGCCCCCATACTTATAATTAATGATTAAAAGATACTCTCGAAAAGAATTAACAGATATTTGGTCTGAGGAAAATAAATACAAAATATGGTTGGATGTTGAAATTGCTGCAGCTCAAGCAATGGAAAAACTTGGTCAAATTCCAAAAGGTGTCTCGTCAATAGTTAGAAAAAAAGCTAGGATAAATGTAAAAAGAATTCATCAAATTGAAAGTAAAGTAAAACATGATGTAATTGCTTTTTTAACCTCCGTAACCGAAAAGGCAGGAATTAAGGCTAGATACCTCCATCTTGGTATGACTTCATCTGATGTGGTAGACACAAGTTTTAATATTCAGTTAGTTCAGTCAGGTAAAATTATCTTAAAAGACATAGATCAAATTTTAAAAGTATTAAAAAAACAAGCTAGAAAGTATAAATTTACTCCTTGCATAGGTCGTAGTCATGGAATTCATGCTGAGCCAATAACATTTGGATTAAAATTAGCTTCCTTTTATGAAGAGTTCAAAAGAAATAGAGAAAGATTAGTTTACGCTATAGATCAAATATCAACTTGTGCAATTTCTGGAGCTGTTGGAACATTTGCAAATGTAAACCCTAATGTTGAAAAACATGTTGCAAAAAAACTTGGATTAAAAGTTGAACCAATCTCTACTCAAATAATCCCAAGAGATCGACATGCCTTTTATTTTTCAGTATTGGGAATTATCGCAGGAAGTATAGAAAGAGTTGCTATAGAAATAAGACATTTACAAAGATCAGAAGTTTATGAATTGCAAGAATACTTTTCTAAAAGTCAAAAGGGTTCATCTGCAATGCCTCATAAAAAAAACCCAATTTTGAGTGAAAATTTAACAGGACTTGCAAGAATGGTAAGAAGTTCTGTTGTTCCAGCGCTTGAAAATATTGCACTTTGGCATGAAAGAGATATTTCACATTCAAGTGTAGAGAGAAATATTGGTCCTGATGCAAATATTACTCTAGACTTTGCACTTGTAAGATTAGCTGGTGTTTTAGATAATATGATCGTTTATCCAAAAAAAATGCTAGAAAATCTTAATCTTACTAAAGGGCTTATTTTTTCACAAGAAGTGATGCTAGAACTGACAAAAACTGGTATCACAAGAGAAAAATCCTATAAGTTAGTTCAAGGATATGCAAAAAAATGTTTTGCTGAAAATTTAGATTTGTTTAATGTTATTCAGTCTGACAAGTTAATAATGAGTAAAATTTCAATCAAAAAATTAAAGTCTATCTTTAATTATTCTAAACACTTTAAAAATGTAAATCTAATATTTAGGCGGGTTTTCAAATAATGAAAAAAGGTAAAAAACTTTACGAGGGAAAAGCCAAGATAATTTATTCGACCTCAGATAAAAATTTAGTAATCCAATATTTTAAAGATGATGCTACAGCATTTAATAATGAAAAAAGAACTACTATTGAGGGTAAAGGGGTTTTAAATAATAGAATTTCTGAACATATTCTTACAAATTTATCTCAAATAGGTATTGAAAATCATTTAGTCAAACGACTAAACATGAGAGAACAATTAATTAAATTTGTTGAAATAATTCCGATTGAATTTGTAATTCGGAATGTGGCGACAGGATCTTTGACTAAAAGACTTGGAATAGAAGACGGAACTGTACTAAAAGAACCTTTAATTGAATATTGTTTAAAAGATGACAAACTTGGCGATCCTTTAATTTCGGAAGATCATATTTATGCATTTGATTGGGCAAATAAGAAAGAAATTGAAAAGGTTAAAAAAACTATTTTTAGAATTAATGATTTTATGATTGGAATGTTTAGAGGAGTGGGAATAAAATTAATTGATTTTAAATTAGAATTTGGACGAACTAAAATTGATGGAAGAAAAGAAATAATTTTGGCTGATGAAATAAGCCCTGATACTTGTAGATTGTGGGACTCTGCAACTGACAAAAAACTTGACAAAGATAGATTTAGAAAAGATTTAGGAGATTTATTACCTGCGTATACCGAGGTTGCCAAAAGACTTGGAATTCTACATGAACAATCTAACGTTTCTGCAGTAAATGTAACTAAACTATCTTCAATTAAAAAGAAACGAAAATGAAAGTTTCTGCAGTAATAACTCTAAAAAAGGATGTTTTAGATCCACAAGGCAAAGTAATCCATGAAACATTAGATGGTATGGGTTTTAATTCTGTCAATGAAGTTAGACAAGGAAAATATTTTGAAATTGAGGTTAAAGAAAATGATCCCAAAAAAGCTAAAGATCTTGTGGAAGATATGTGTAAAAAACTTTTAGCTAATCTTGTTATTGAAAACTACAAAATTATTGAAACACAATAATTAATGAAATCATCGGTTATAACCTTCCCTGGTTCAAATTGTGATAGAGACATGGATGTGGCACTTACAAAATTTGGATTTAAAAATAAAATGGTTTGGCATAATGATCAAGAATTACCCAAAAGTGATTTAATTGTTTTACCTGGTGGTTTTTCTTACGGGGATTATTTACGTTGTGGCAGTATGGCCTCAAAGTCAAAAATTATGCATTCAGTAATTAATTTTGCAAAATCAGGTGGATTGGTAATGGGAATTTGTAATGGTTTTCAAATTTTGGTTGAGTCTGGTTTGGTACCAGGGGTATTATTAAGAAATAAATATCTTCAGTTTATTTGTAAAAATGTCCATGTAAAAGTTGACAACAAAGAGAACACTTTTTTTAAAAATCTAGATAAAAAAGTTTTGGAGTTTCACATAGCTCATAATGAGGGTAACTATTTTTGTACTAATGATCAACTCAAAGAAATTGAAGATAATAATCAAATAGCAATTTATTATTGTGATCAAAATGGCAATACAAATGATCAAATAAATCCCAATGGTTCAATAAAAAATATTGCAGGTATTTTTAACAAAGAAAAAAACGTTTTAGGAATGATGCCTCATCCTGAGAGAATGATAGATGAAAGTTTATCTGGGGAAGATGGATCCATCTTTTTTAAAAATCTTCTAAATAATATTAAATAATGTTGGTTAACGAAAAAATTGCAATTGAACATGGTTTAAAATCAGATGAGTATAAAAAGATTTGTAAATTATTAAAAAGAACACCTAATATTACTGAGTTAGGTATATTTTCTGCAATGTGGAATGAACATTGTTCCTATAAATCTTCACGAATTCATTTAAAAAAATTACATACTAAAGGAAAAAAAGTAATTCAAGGGCCAGGAGAAAATGCTGGAGTAATTGATATTGAGGATGGAGATGCAATAGTTTTTAAAATCGAGAGTCATAATCACCCATCATTTATTGAACCTTATCAGGGAGCCGCTACAGGGGTTGGTGGAATTATGCGAGATGTTTTTACAATGGGTGCAAGACCCATTGCTAACTTAAATTCAATACATTTTGGTTCAACTCAAAATAAAAAAACAAAAAATTTATTAAGAGGTGTTGTTCATGGAATTGGTGGTTATGGAAACTGTATGGGAGTACCTACTATAGCAGGACAAACATCTTTTGATAGATCATATAATGGAAATATCTTAGTAAACGCGATGACTTTAGGATTAGTTAAAAAAGATAAGATATTTTACTCAAAAGCAGCTGGTTTGAATAAACCAGTTATATATGTTGGATCAAAAACCGGTAGAGATGGAATTCATGGAGCAAGTATGGCTTCCGCAAGTTTTGACGAAAAAATCGAAGAAAAAAAACCAACTGTGCAAGTTGGAGATCCTTTTACTGAAAAACTTTTATTAGAGGCGTGCTTAGAGTTAATGTCAGGAGACTCAATTATTGCAATTCAAGATATGGGAGCTGCAGGACTAACCTCTTCAAGTATTGAAATGGCATCAAAAGGAAATTTAGGTATCGAAATTAACTTAAACAAAGTTCCATGTAGAGAAACCAAAATGACCCCTTACGAAATTATGTTATCTGAAAGCCAAGAACGAATGCTTATAGTTCTTGAAAGTGGCAAAGAGGAAATAGCCAAAAAAATATTTGATAAATGGAATTTAGATTTCGCTGTAATTGGAAAAACAACTAACACAAAGAATATTGAATTATTTTTTGATAACAAACAAGTGGCTAATATTCCAGTTAATACATTGGTAGAAAATTCTCCAATGTATGATCGAAAATGGAAAAAATCAAAATTACCAAAAAAAAATAAAATAGATAAAACAACACTTAAAAGTCTTAAAATTAAAGACACATTAAAAAAAATCTTATCCAGCCCAAATGTTTGTAGCAAAGAATGGATTTGGCAACAGTACGATCACACTGTCATGGGTGATACTATACAAAAACCAGGTGGAGACTCAGGCGTGGTAAGAGTTCATAAAACAGATAAAGCTATAGCTGCTACAGTTGACTCATCTGCAACTTATTGTTGGGCACATCCACTTACAGGTGGAAAACAAGTTGTTTGTGAAACATGGAGAAATTTAATCTCAGTAGGTGCGAAGCCTATAGCAGTTACCAATTGTTTAAATTTTGGAAGTCCAGAGAAAGAAGAAAATATGGGCGAGTTTGTCGAATGTGTTCAAGGTATCAGTGAAGCATGTAAGTATTTAGATTACCCAGTGGTTTCTGGGAATGTATCTTTTTACAACGAAACCAAAGATATCGGAATTAAACCAACTCCTACGATAGGTGGTGTAGGTTTAATTAAAGATTACAAAAAAATGATTACAATGGATTTTAAGGAAATTGACAATATTGTATTAGTGATTGGTAAAACAGAGGGTCATATAGATCAAAGTTTATTATCAAGAATAATATTAAATGAAAATAATGGACCACCGCCTGAGGTTAATCTATTTAATGAAAAAAATAATGGTCTCACACTACTAAATTTAATGGAGAAAAATTTCATTAAAAGTGCTCACGATGTATCTCTCGGTGGTATAATAACAGCATTAAGCAAAATGTGTTTAAAAGGTAATAAAGGTATACAAATCAAAAAGCCAAATTTTTTGATTAATGAAATCGAATATTTTTTTGCTGAAGATCAAGGGAGATATTTAATTGAAATAAATGCAAAAGATCTCAAAGAAGTTTCTAAGATTTTAGATAAAAATTCCGTACATTATGATGAGATAGGTAAAATCATTGATAAAGAGATGATAATTGATCAAAAGACGAAACTAACAATTGACGAATTAAAATCATATAATACTAATTGGCTTAAGAGCTACATGGATTGATTATGGCAATGGATTTAAAAGAGATTGAGAAGTTTATTAAAGAGGCAATGCCAGATGCTTCAGTAGAAATACAAGATTTAGCTGGAGATGGTAATCATTATTCTGCAACTGTTACATCATCTCAATTTACTGGCAAAAGTAAAATTGAACAACACAAAATGGTTTATAATTCATTGAAAGGCAGAATGGGGAATGAATTACATGCCTTAGCTATTAAGACAAAGGAACAATAATGGATGATAAAACAAAAAATATAATTCAAAATCATATTGAAACTAACGATGTATGTTTATTCATGAAGGGAACTCCAGATGCTCCACAATGTGGATTCTCAATGGCAGTTTCAAACATTCTAAAAATTTTAGAGGTAAATTTTAAAAGTGTTAATGTTCTTGAAGACCAATCAATCAGAGAGGGAATCAAAATTTTTAGTGATTGGCCTACTATTCCTCAACTTTATGTAAAAAAAGAATTCGTTGGTGGTTGCGATATTATAAAAGAAATGTATGAAACTGGCGAGCTAAAAAAAATTTTTCAAGATAAAGGAATTAATTATAAGAAAAATTAATTAAATATCGTCCTAATTTTTTTTGAAAAGAATTTTCTAAACATCGAAATTAAACTATATTTTTGTATATTCTGAGTATTTTCAATAAATTCATAATCAATTTTACTTTCCCAATAAAGCTCTAATATAAAACTACTTTTAAAGTTATCTCTCAATTTATGTATCATGGCAACTGTCAGAATGGGCTCGAAATGTTGTAATCTTTTTGATATTAACAGCTTCAAATTTACATCATCAAAATCCATGTGCCATAGATGATCATTTTTATTCTCAAAAACTAAATTATCCTCTAGCTTAGTAGGTAATTCAATATAACCTTTTTTTGATACTCTCTCTAACTCACTTATAAAAAATTTATAATCTTCCACATGTTCCAATACATGACTTGCAATAACAAAATCAAATTGATCGTCATCAAAAGGTAATTGTTTTTTATCTAGCTTGATAAAATTTCTATCCTTATAAAATTTTGACAAGTCTTGAACATCACAAATAGTAGTAGCTAATTTGTTCGCACTATAGCCACAACCGATATCTAGAATTTTCCAACTTGGATTTTTTGAAAGAATTGATTGGATATGTTTTTTTGATGTTCTTTTTATCAAATTCTTATCTTGAATAATATTCAATTACTAAATTGGGTTCCATCACCACCGGATAAGGAACTTCTTCAAATTTTGGTATTCTTACAAATTTAAATTTTTTATTCTTTTGATCAAGCTGAATATATTCTGGAGTTTCTCTTTCCTTATTGGCTAAAGCAATATCTACTATAGCCAATTGTTTTGATTTATCTCGTATTTCTATCGTATCCTCTTCTCTTACTAAGTAACTTGAAATATTTACTTTTTTTCCATTAACTTTAACATGACCATGATTGATTAACTGTCTTGCAGAAAAAATTGTTGTAGCAAATTTAGCTCTATAAATTACGGAATCAAGTCTTCTCTCTAAAAGACCAATTAAATTTTCACTGGTATCACCTTTTAGCATTGAAGCTTTTTTATAGATATTCCTAAATTGTCTTTCATTAATATTTCCATAATAAGCCTTAAGTTTTTGCTTAGCTTGGAGCTGAATACCATAATCAGAAGGTTTGCCTTGTTTTGTTTGTCCATGTTGTCCTGGTGCATAAGCTCTTTTATTAAACGGACTTTTGGGTCTTCCCCAAAGGTTTACTTTTAATCTTCTGTCTACTTTATGCTTAGAGTTTAATCTTTTAGTCATTTAATATTGGGTCTTATAAACTTACTCTTAATTTTGTCAATCAACGTTTTTTTCCTAAACTAGCAAATACGCCAGATAATATACGTGTTTCTTTATCAGATAAGTCCATTTTATAAAAAATATTTCTTAAGTTCTCAAGCATTTTGGGTTTCTTTTCCTTAGGTCTAAAAAAATTTATTTCATCTAAATTTTTAATGCAAAGAGTTAACATAGATTGAATTTCTTTTTTATTAGCTGACTTGATTTTTTTTGATCTTTGAAATGGTGTATTTTTTAGTTTAATAAGATTAAACACGTATTGAGCAATAATAATCAGGCTGTGAGATAGATTCAAAGATTTAAAATCAGGATTAGTAGGTATTTGTAAAGTATAATTAGCATAACTAATTTCATCATTTGATAAACCTGATGCTTCTGAACCAAACAAAAAACCAATTTTCTTTTTAAAATTTATTTTTTTTAAATTATCTAAGTTTATATGTTTGATATTTTTATTTCTAAATCTTGCAGAAGTAGCAATAACAATATCAATTTTGCTTATTGCATCTTCTAAATTATCATAATTTTTGCTTTGTTTGATAATATCTTTGGCTCCAACCGATGTAGCTAGAATTTTATCATTTGGAAAAGTAGGTTTAGGGTTTACCAAAATCAATTTATTAAAATCAAAGTTTTTTATTGCTCTGGCGCAGGCACCAATATTTTCTGATAATTGAGGTTTATGAAGAATAAATGAAATGTTATTTTTAATCATTTATTTACTTGCAGGCGCATTATCTTTAAATAATTTATAATCCAAACTATCAATTAATGCTTTGAACGAAGCTTCGATAATGTTTGTTGAGACACCAATAGTAAACCAATTTTTTCCTTGAGAGTCTGTGCTTTCAATCGAAACTCTTGTAACAGCCTCAGTTCCTGTATTTAAAATTCTTACTTTATAATCTACCAGTTTTAAATCTTTTAAATATTTTGAGTACTTTGCTAGCCTATCAACATTTTGTCTGATGGCATTATCTAAAGCGTTTACTGGACCATTCCCTTCTCCTTCACACATAATCTTTTCTCCATCAACTTCTAATTGAGCTTTTGCAGATGAAACTATATCGCCAGAATTATTTTTTTTTACTGAAACGTCATATTCATTAATAGATATGTATCTTGGTATTTCTCCAATAATTCTTCTTGCTAATAATTCAAATGATGCATCAGCACCATCATAACTATAACCAATGAATTCTCTGTCTTTTACTTCGTCTAATAATTTTTTAATTTTTGGATCATTTTCTTGAATATCAATTTTTATACTTTTTAATCTTGAGACAATATTTGACTTTCCTGATTGATCAGAGACAACAATATTTCTTGTATTACCAACTTCCTCTGGATTGATGTGTTCATAAGTTTTTGGATCTTTTTGTACAGCAGATACATGCAATCCCCCTTTATGTGAAAAAGCTGCAGCGCCCACATATGGTAAATGTTGATTAGGTTTTCTATTTAAAATTTCATCTAAAAGTCTTGAACAATCGGTTAGATTTTTAATATTTTTTGATTTTATTCCAATTTCAAATTGAGATGAAAAATCTTTCTTTAAAAAAAAAGTTGGTATTAATGACATTAAATTTGCATTTCCACATCTTTCACCCAATCCATTTATTGTGCCTTGAATTTGTCGAACACCAGACAACACTCCTGCTAATGAATTAGCAACCGCATTACCTGTATCATTATGTGCGTGAATTCCCAAGTTTTTTCCTGGTACTACCTTTGTAACCTCACTAACTATCTTTGTAATTTCATGTGGAAGTGTACCTCCATTGGTATCACATAATATCACCCACCTTGCACCTTGGTCATAAGCAGCTTTAATACATGAGAGTGCATATTTTGGATTTGCTTTATAACCATCAAAAAAATGTTCTGCATCGAACATGAATTCTTTTTTTGCTTTAACAAAATGTTTTGCACTCTCAGAAATATTATCTAAATTTTCTTCATTTGTTATTCCTAAGGCAACATCGACATGAAAGTCCCAAGACTTACCAACTAAACATACTGCAGAGGTATTAGAGTTCATGAGTGCAGATAAACCAGTATCATTTTCTGCACTTCGTCCAGACCTTTTTGTCATCCCAAAAGAAGTTAGTTTTGAATTTTTAAAATTGTGTTTCTTTTGAAAAAATTCTGTATCGGTTGGGTTAGCCCCAGGCCATCCAGCTTCAATGTAATCCACACCCAAATTATCCAAAGCTAAAGCAATTTTTTCTTTGTCTTCCAAAGAAAAATCAACTCCTTGCGTTTGAGCTCCATCTCTTAGAGTTGTGTCAAATATGTATAATCTTTCTTTGCTCATTTAAATTTCCAGAGTGTTTTACCATCTTTATCTTCTATTAAAACACCTTTGTCTAAAAGCTTATCTCTAATTCTATCAGCTTCTTTATAGTTCTTATTTTCTCTAGCTTTATCTCTTAAACTAAGCATATTTTTAATTTCAGACTCGGTTATAGATACTCTTTTCTTTTTAAATTCATTCCATTGCTCGCTAGTTTCATTCATCAAACCAATAAATTTACATGCTGAAACAAATAGATCTATGTTTTCACCTTTGTTAGCTTTTTCGAATAACTTGTGAAGGTTGGCTATATATCCAGGTGTGTTCAAATCCTCATAAAGTGGTCTTAGAATTTCGTCTGAAACTTTGACAGATTTAAGATCAGATGAGTATACTTTATACCACTTATCTAAAGTACTTTCACAATCACTTAATAATTTATCGTTCCAATCTAATGGTTGCTTATAATGTGCACTCATTAAAGCCAATCTGATTATTTGCCCACTAATCTTATTTCTAAAATCTTTTATTTTTAGAATGTTACCTTGTGACTTAGACATTTTTTCATTAGACATAGTAATAAAAGCATTGTGCACCCAAAAATTTGCAAAAACTTTTGTATCATTGGCACATCTAGATTGAGCTATTTCATTTTCGTGATGAGGAAAAATAAGATCTATCCCTCCACCATGAATATCAAATTCGTTACCTAAGAATTTTTTTGACATAGCTGAACACTCTAAATGCCATCCTGGTCTACCTTTGCCCCAGGGTGAATCCCAAGCAGGTTCATCATTATTTGATGGTTTCCATAGAACAAAGTCTTCAGAATTTTTTTTATTTTCACTTATTTCTACTCTAGATCCAGCAATTAAATCGTCTAAATTTTTATTTGATAATTTTCCGTACTCAGAGAATTTTTTAACTTCAAAATAAACGTGCTTATTATTTTCATATGCAAATCCTTTTTTTATTAAATCATTTATCATTTTAATCATCAGATCAATGTGTTCAGTGGCTTTTGGTTGATGAGTAGGACTTTCACAATTCAGAAATTCACAATCTTTAAAAAAACTTGAGGTTACTTTTTCTGTAAGTTCTTTTGTAGAAATTTTTTGCTCTTGTGAGGATTTAATTATTTTATCGTCAATATCAGTTATATTTCTCACATATGTAACTGATAGAAATTCATTTTTTAATAATTTAAATAAAATATCAAAGATTACTAAAGGTCTTGCATTTCCTATGTGAGGATCATCATAAACTGTAGGTCCACAAACGTACATTCCAACATTTTTTTTTTCTTTTGGAACAAATTGTTCTTTTTTATTACTTAGATTATTTGTTAAAAAAATATCCATATCAGCTAATTAAGAAATATACCTTATTTAATGATTTGTTAATCTAATTGATTAACTAGGAATCTTGCAAACTGGAATTGGCTCCATTTTATGCAAGTTTTGATTTCGAATTTTTTCGTATTGTTCTCTGTGAGGCGAATTTGGGTTGCCCATTGCGTCTTCAAGTTCTGAATAGTTGAATCCTAATTGACCTTCATCTGTTCTTCCATCATCCCATAATCCATCTGTTGGCGGAGCATCAATAATTTCTTTTAATATACCTAATTCTTTACCAAGTTCCCATACTTCAGTTTTATTACAATCTGCTATAGGAGATATATCAACTCCACCATCTCCATATTTAGTATAAAAACCTACTCCAAAATCCTCTACTTTGTTTCCTGTTCCAACTACAATACCTTTATTTGCCGCTGCAACTTGGTAAAGAGTAGTCATTCTAAGTCTAGCTCTAGAGTTAGCAAAACCATGTTCATTATCAAATTTATTTAGGGTTGTTGAAAATGTTTCAAAAAGTTTATCTAAACTTAAGGTATGCGCTTCAACATTTTTAAAATTTTTTACCAACCATTGTTGATGCTTCAAACTAAGATCGTGTTGATTTTCTTTTTGTTTAATCGGCATTGTTAAAACAATGGTTTTAATACCTGTCATCGCACTCAGAGTGCTTGAAACAGATGAATCTATACCACCAGATATTCCAATGACTAATGATTGGGCCTTGTTTGGCATTTGATCAACGTATGTTTTGATCCAATTAGAGATAAATTTTACTTTTTCTGATGGTAGCATAACAAATATCTAACTATCTTAAAATTTTATGCAATAGCTTAAGATGCCGCTTGAATAGCATTTTTAGAATAGCTGCTATTCTTTTTAATCTCATCTGAAATTAAAAAGGCTAATTCTAAAGCCTGGTCTGAATTCAATCTTGGGTCACAATGAGTGTGATATCTACTTGATAAATCAGCATCAGATATTTTTCTAGCTCCACCTGTACACTCTGTCACATCTTGGCCAGTCATTTCAACATGTAAACCACCTGCGTATGATCCCTCAGACTGATGGACGCCAAAAACATTTTTGACCTCATTAACTACATTGTTAAATGGTCTCGTTTTAAAACCAGTAGTTGATACAATTGTATTCCCATGCATTGGATCACATGACCAAATAACATTAAGACCTTCTTTTTTAATTCGTCTTATTAACTTTGGTAAAAACTTTTCTACATTTTGATGACCAAATCTTGAGATTAAAGTTATTTTACCTTTTTCATTTTTTGGATTTAATACTTCACAAATTTTTGCAATCTCCTCAGGTTTAGAAGTAGGACCACACTTTATTCCAATAGGATTTTCTATTCCTCTACAAAATTCAACATGTCCACCATCTAACTGTCTTGTTCTATCACCAATCCAGACAAAATGAGCAGATGTATCGTGATACTCACCAGTAGTAGAGTCTACTCTAGTCATACTTTCCTCAAAGGGTAAGTGCAACGCTTCATGTGATGTCCAGAAATTTACAGTGTATAATCTATTATTAAAGTCTGAAGTTATTCCACATGCTTCCATAAAAGCCAGTGCATCAGCAATTTTATCCTCTAGATCTTTAAATTTTTTCGCTTGAGGACTTTTTTTAATGTAATCTAAATTCCATAAATGAACTTTGTTCAAATCTGCAAAACCACCTTTTGAAAATGCTCTAAGTAAATTAAGCGTTGAAGCTGATTGAGAATAAGCTTTATACATTCTTTTTGGATCAGGTCTTCTAGCTTTTTCATTAAAGTCTATTGCATTAATGTTATCACCTAAATAACTTGGTAATTCTACATCACCTTGTTTTTCTGTTGGAGCACTTCTTGGTTTAGAAAACTGTCCAGCAATCCTTCCAAGTTTTACAATAGGTAAAGACGCAGAGTATGTCATCACCAAAGCCATTTGAAGAATTACTTTAAAAGTATCTCTTATATTGTCAGGATGAAATTCTGCAAAACTTTCGGCACAGTCACCGCCTTGCAATAAAAAAGCTTTGCCATCAACTACTTTTGACAATTGATCCTTTAAATGTCTTGTCTCACCTGCAAATACAAGTGGTGGAAATGTTTTTAATTTGTTTAAAACACTATTAAGCTCCTTCTCATCACCATACGTTGGTATGTGTTTGACAGGATACTTTCTCCAGCTATTTACTTTCCAATTTTTCATATTCAACTCAAGATTGTTGTATCAGAGTTTTTCTATTATTCAACGGTTACTGATTTAGCTAAATTTCTAGGCTTATCTATATCAAATCCTTTTTTGAGAGCTGAATAATAAGCTAATTTTTGTAAAGGTATTGTTAAAAGAAAGGGTAAAAGGTCATCATTAGCACTTTCAACTTCTATTTTTTCCCAAATATTTTCTGAAACCACCTCATCACTACTTTTATTTGTTACTAGCAAAACTTTTGCTCCTCTTGCAATAACTTCCTGCATATTAGAAATAGTTTTTTTATAATAATTGTCTCTCGGCGCTAATACAACAACCGGCATTCCTTCTTCGATAAGAGCAAGTGGTCCATGTTTCATTTCACCAGCTGGATAGCCTTCAGCGTGAATATAAGATAGTTCTTTTAATTTTAATGCACCTTCTAATGCTATTGGAAAAGAAAAGCCTCTTCCTAAAAACATTGAACCTTTAGCCTCATTAAAGGTATTAGATATTGTCTGTATCTTATTATCAGTTAATAAAGTCTTTTCTGCTAATTTAGGAAGAGATTTAAGATCTTTAAGTTTTTCATTGAATAACTCTTTTTTTAAATCTTTTCTTAATAATCCTAGTTTTAAAGCTAAAATGTATAATATAAGGATTTGACCCAAAAAGGCTTTGGTAGAGGCAACCCCTATCTCGGTCCCACAATGTATTGGTAAAACAAATTTAGAGTCTCTAGCAATAGAACTCTCAATGACATTTACAACAGCACATGTTTTCATATCATTTTGATTACACAAATCTAATGCTGCATAAGTATCTGCTGTTTCACCAGATTGAGATACAAATATATATAAAGTCTCTTTCTTAAATCTGTTTTTTCTATATCTAAACTCTGAAGCAATATCTACATTAACATCTAATGAAGTTAATTCTTCGAACCAGTATTTTGCAAGTAGACAAGAATGATAGGCTGTTCCACAACCAATTAAAGTTACTGAGGAAATTTCATTCATTTTCCAAGGAAAATTATAAATATTAATATCATTATTTAAAGTATCTACATATTCATTAATTCCATTTTTTAATGTTGTCGGTTGTTCCTCTATTTCTTTAGCCATGAAATGTTTGTAATCACCTTTGTCATATTTTTCATCTTCTAAAGATAATTCTAAAACTTTTTTATTTATCTTATCCCCTTCCTCATTAAAAAATTCAACGTGATCTTTTTTTATAATACAAAATTCTCCGTCATTTAAATAAGTAATCTTATTCGTCATTGCTTTAAGCGCATATGAATCTGAACCTAAATAATTTTCATTTGGACCATACCCCACAGCTAATGGAGATCCTCTTCTTGCACCAACAATTAAATCAGGTTGATCTTTAAATATTATACCAAGTGCAAAACTACCATGAAGAGATTTGATAGTTTTTTTAATTGAATTAACAATATTTTCAGTTTTTAAATTTTCCGTAATCAAATGTACAATCACTTCAGTATCAGTTTGTGACTTAAATTTATGACCCTTACTTACCAAAAATTTTTTTAATAAAGTAGAATTTTCAATTATTCCATTATGAACTACAGAAACATTTTGTGAAGAGTGAGGATGAGCATTAATACTATTTGGCAATCCATGTGTAGCCCAACGAACATGTCCTATACCAATGGTTCCTTCCATTTTTTGAACTAATAGATTATTTTCAAGATTATCAACTCTGCCTTCAGATTTAACTTCGTTAATTTCATTGTTTGAAAGCGTTGCTATACCTGCTGAATCATATCCTCTGTATTCTAATTTTTTTAAAGAACTGATAATTGTTGATGAAACAGGTCTATTACTATTTATTCCAATAATGCCACACATAATTATTTAGATTTTCTTTTATAATTTTTTACCTCTAGTTGTTGGCTTCTAGTGAGCGCTAGAGATTTTTTACTTACATTCCTGGTAATTACTGATCCTGCTCCAACTATACTATTTTCTGCAAGTGTAATTGGGGCAACTAAAGAAGAGTTAGAGCCAATAAAAACATTATCTTTTATTGTAGTTTTATATTTTTTTATCCCATCGTAGTTGCACGTAATTGTCCCCGCTCCAACGTTAACTGATTTACCAATTGAGGTGTCGCCAATATAAGTTAAATGATTTACCTTAGATTTTTTTCCAAGAGTACTTTTTTTAATTTCAACAAAGTTTCCAATTTTAGATCCTTCCTTTAAAGTGGTACCAGGTCTTATTCGTGCATAAGGACCTATTTCAACTTTATTTTCGATTTTACAATTCTCTAAATGACTGAAAGATTTAATAATAACATTGTTACCAATCTTCACTTTTGATCCAATAACTACATATGGTTCTATAGTCACATTTTTTCCAATTTTTGTATCTTTAGAAAAATAGATTGTTTCTGGAGCAATCATATTTACTTTTGATTTCAAAAATTTATTTCTTAATGAATTCTGTAGCTTGTTTATTTGTAACTGTTTCATCTAGAAAATTACTTACAATAAGTATATACCTTTCTTAATTCACAAAATATTTCTTAAAAATACTTTTAATTATGAAACAAATTTTTACAATTCTTTTTGATTTAGATGGCACTTTAGTGGATACAGCTCCCGACTTAATGAGGGCCCACAATCATGTTATGAGTAAATTTGGATATCCAACCAAGTCTACTGAGGAAATAAGAAACTTGGTGGGTCAAGGTGCTGGTGCAATGCTTGGTCGATCTATATGGGGTCAGGCAAAAAAAGAATTTGGAAAAGTCCAGGATGAAAAAATTAAAAAAGAAATGGTCAAAGAATTTGTAGAGTATTACGGAAATAATATTGTAAATGAAAGTAAATTAATTGATGGAGTTAAAGATTTTTTAATATGGTCAAAAGAAAAAAAAATTTCAATGGGTGTTTGCACAAATAAACAAGAACATCTAGCAATTGATCTTTTAAAAAAAATTGGAATTTATGATTTTTTTGAATATGTAGCGGGTCACAATACATTTGATTATTGTAAACCTGATCCAAGACACTTAACGTCTGTAGTTGAAATTTTAGATGGGGACCTTAAAAAAACTTTAATGATTGGCGATAGTGAAACAGATGCTAACGCCGCAAAAGCTGCTGGAATTCCAGTTATTTTACTTGAGGATGGTTATACGGAAAAAAATACAGCTGAAATTTACCATAATCACTTAATAAAAGACTTCATTGGTATTGAAAAAATTGTAACAAAATATCTTTAATATTGATTATTTTTTTTTAACTATTAGAACAGTTTTCAATTAGGAGTTTTTTTGATCATACATAACGTAAAAGTTTTCCCATCTAAAGTTCACTTACCCAAAAAAAAACAGCTGGCTTGGAAAATCGCAGAGATTGCAAGTGATAATGCAAAGTTAGATAAAGAAGCGATAGAGATGGTGATTAATAGAATTATTGATAATGCTTCAGTAGCGATAGCTTCTTTAAATAGACGTCCAGTTATTTCATCCCGAGAGATGGCCCTGAGGCATTTAAGAAAAAATGGTGCAACATTATTTGGAGTTGATAATAAATTAAAATTTGATTGTGAATGGGCAGCATGGAGCAACGGAACAGCTGTAAGAGAACTTGATTTTCATGACACATTTTTAGCAGCTGATTACAGTCATCCTGGTGATAATATTCCTCCCCTTATAAGTGTTGCGCAACAAAATAAAAAAAGTGGATTAGATCTTTTAAGAGGGATAATTACTGCCTATGAAGTGCAAGTTAATTTAGTTAAAGGAATTTGTTTACATAAACATAAAGTAGACCACATCGCTCACTTAGGACCAAGTGTTGCTGCTGGAATAGGATCGATGTTAAGACTAAATACAGAAACAATCTATCAAGCTGTTCAACAAGCTCTACATACAACTATTTCAACAAGACAGTCTAGAAAAGGTGAAATCTCTAGTTGGAAAGCTTATGCCCCAGCGCATGCCGGTAAACTTGCAATCGAGGCTGTAGATAGAGTTATGCGTGGTGAAGGTGCTCCAAGTCCAATTTATGAAGGTGAAGATAGTGTTATTGCACGGATCTTGGATGGAAAAAAAGCTTTATATAGAGTTCCACTTCCAAAAAAAAACGAGACTAAGAAAGCTATTCTTGAAACTTACACTAAAGAATATTCTGCCGAATATCAATCTCAAGCATTAATTGATCTTGCAAAAAAACTTAAAAAGAAAATATCTAATCTAAACCAAATAAGAAAAATTGATATTTATACCAGTCATCATACTCATTATGTGATTGGTACAGGTGCAAACGATCCTCAAAAAATGGATCCAAATGCAAGTAGAGAAACGTTAGATCATTCAATAATGTATATATTTGCTGTAGCTTTAGAAGATGGTAATTGGCATCATGTAAAATCTTATTCGAAAACCAGAGCAAAAAGAAAAAGTACAATTAAGATATGGAGATCAATCAAAACACATGAGGATAAAAAATGGACCAAAAGATATCATGACCCAAACCCCAGAAAAAAAGCCTTTGGTGCAAAAGTCACAATTACCCTTAAAAATGGAAAAAAAATTACCGAAGAACAAGGAGTTGCAGATGCTCATCCTTATGGCTCAAGACCATTCAAAAGAAAAAATTATATAAACAAATTTTTAACACTTACCGAGAATATTTTAGATAAAAAAGAAATAAAAAGATTTTTAAAAACAGCGCAAAACTTAAGAAAACTAAAGTCAGGTCAATTAGATAGATTGAATATTGTTGTTAAAAAGAGCAAAATTAAACGAAATTTAAAAAAAGGAATTTTTTAATGCATTTTGTCGAAAAAGAACCAATACAAAAAA
The DNA here is from genome assembly GCA_902576375.1 of uncultured Pelagibacteraceae bacterium. GTDB lineage: Bacteria > Pseudomonadota > Alphaproteobacteria > Pelagibacterales > Pelagibacteraceae > Pelagibacter. The sequence goes on along the minus strand of CACGUZ010000001.1, from coordinate 499,808 downwards.
GGAAAGATTTTACGGATAAATTAAAATCTAAAAAAATATTAAGAGTTCCTGGTGCTTATAATCCTTTAACAGCAAAATTAATTGAGGAGATTGGTTACGATGCTGTTTATGTTTCAGGAGGTGTTATGGCAAATGATCTTGGATTTCCTGATATTGGATTAACCACACTGCAAGATGTTAGTACGCGGTCGTACTTAATTTCTAGAGTTACAAATCTTCCTACAATTGTAGATATAGATACAGGATTTAAATCATGTAAAGAAACTATAGAAACTTTTGAAGAGTTTGGAATTACTGGAGTTCATTTAGAAGATCAAATCGAAAGAAAAAGATGTGGACATCTAGATAATAAAGAATTGATATCCACAGATGCAATGGTGAAAAAAATTAAAGAATGTGTTTCTGCAAAAAAAGATGAAAATTTTAAGATTATTGCAAGGTCCGATGCAAAAAGTGTAGAGGGAATTGATAAAATGATCGAGAGATGTAAGGCCTATATCGATGCCGGAGCAGAAATTATTTTTCCTGAGGCGCTTCATGATGAAAAGGATTTTGAAAAAGTTAGAAAAGAATTATCGTGTTATTTGTTAGCCAATATGACTGAATTTGGAAAAACTAAATTATTAAATTATAAACAATTAGAAGAACTGGGTTACAACATCGTTATTTATCCTGTTACAACTCAAAGGTTAGCAATGAAAAACGTTGAGGATGGACTGAGGGACATTTATGCAAATGGACACCAAAACAACATTATTGATAAAATGCAAACTAGAAAACGTTTATATGATCTTGTGGAATACGAGAAATATAATAGTTTGGATGAAAAAATTTATAACTTTAACACCGATGGTCACGATTAATGAGTGATGATATTAAAAAAGGCTTATTAGGAATTGTTGTAGACGAAACAGAAGTCTCAAAAGTAATGCCTGAAATTAACTCTCTAACTTATAGAGGTTATGCTGCTCAAGATCTTTGTGAATATTGTAGATTTGAGGAAGTGGCTTATCTTATTTTAAATAAAGATTTACCGAATACTATTCAGCTTAGAAAATTTGAAAAGGAGGAGAAAAATAATAGAGAATTATCTAAAGATTTATACTCGGTTATAAAAAAAATGCCTAAAAAATCTCATCCTATGGATGTGGCTAGAACAGCCGTAAGTATTATGGGTTTAGAAGATAAAGAAACAACTGACTCATCTCCTGAAGCAAATATGAGAAAAGCAATTAGAATTCTTGCAAAAACTCCTACTGCATTAGCTGCTTTCTACAGAATTAGAAAAGGTAAAAAAATTATCAAACCTAAAAAAAATTTAAATATAGCAGAAAACTTCTTTTACATGTGTTTTGGAAAAGTGCCTCAAAAAGAAATAGTAAAAGCTTTTGATGTGTCTTTAATATTATATGCAGAGCATAGCTTTAATGTTTCAACTTTTACTGCAAGAACTATTACCAGTAGCTTGTCTGATATTCACGGTGCAATTACTGGGGCAATAGCAAGTTTAAAAGGTCCATTACATGGCGGAGCTAATGAGGAAGTAATGCATATGATGAACAAAATTAAGGATCCTAAAAACGCTCTTAAATGGATAAATGATGCCTTAGATAACAAAGAGGTTGTTATGGGTTTTGGTCATAGAGTTTACAAAAGTGGAGACTCAAGAGTTCCTACTATGAGAAAATATTTTGCTAAGGTAGCAAAAATTAAAAAAGATAAAAAATTTGAAAAAATTTATGACATTGTTGAAAAAGTAATGATTGAGAGAAAAAACATCCATCCAAATGTGGATTATCCTACTGGACCGACTTATCACTTAATGGGTTTTGATACAGATTTCTTTACACCAATATTTGTCATTTCAAGAATAACTGGTTGGTCAGCACATATAATGGAGCAACATGCTGCAAATAAACTAATCAGACCTCTTGCAAGTTACAAAGGTAACAAGCACAGAAAAGTTTTACAATTAAATCAAAGATAATTAACTAAAAGCTTCGACCCAAGTTCCTTGTGTAGATGCTTTAGAATACTCAGTTGCACGACCCTCAAAGAAGTTCATGTGCTCAACTGCGTTTAACATTGTATCTAACCATCCAAGTGGATTTTTTTGTACATCATAAATTGGTTCCAAGCCTAGTTGAACTAGTCTTCTATTACCAATAAATCTAATATAGTCTTTTACCTCTTTTGCAGTTAATCCTTCCATTGGACCCATTTCAAAAGCTAAATCTATAAAGGCATCCTCATGTTCAATAATAGTTCTGCAAGCTTCATATAATTCTTTTTTTAATTTAGGTGTCCAGATTTCTGGATTCTCTTTGATGAATTCTTTAAAAATTCTAATCATAGAATTGCAGTGAAGAGTTTCATCTCTTACAGACCAAGTAACTATTTGGCCCATTCCTTTCATCTTATTGTGTCTTGGGAAATTTAAAAGGATCGCAAAACTTGCAAATAACTGTAGGCCTTCAGTGAAAGCACTAAAGACTGCAACAGTTTTAGCAATGTCTTCTTTTGAATTAACATTAAATCCTTGCATGTAATCATATTTGTCTTTCATTTCCTTATACTTCATAAATGCAGAATATTCTGACTCTGGCATCCCAATAGTATCTAATAAATGAGAATAAGCAGCGACATGAACTGTTTCCATTGCAGCAAAAGCTGTCATCATCATTAAAACTTCAGTTGGTTTAAAAACAGTTGTGTAATGTCTTAAATAACAGTTATTAACTTCAACATCAGCTTGAGTAAAAAATCTAAAAATTTGAGTTAAAAGATTTTTTTCAGGTTGTGATAAATTTTTCTGCCAATCTCTAACATCATCACCAAGTGGTACCTCCTCAGGTAACCAATGGATCCTTTGTTGCGTTAACCAAGCGTCATAACACCAAGGGTATCTAAATGGTTTGTAAACTGGATTTTCTACTAAAAGACCCATCTTTTTAGGTTGGATAATTTCTTTTTTTTCTACTTTGATTTTCTCTGCTACTGACATGATAAACACTCCTCGTATTCTGGTTCTTCGTTAGTTTGTTGATTTTTAGATTTATATACATTAGCTGTAATATCAGTTGATTGAGCATTATTGATATTTTCAGCTCTTTGAATTGATTTTGACCTACAGTAATAAAGGCTTTTCAAACCTTTTTTCCATGCATCAAAATGAATTCTATGTAATTCTTTTTTGTGAACGTCTGCTGGTAAAAACAAATTGACTGATTGTGCTTGAGAAATAAATGGTGTCCTATCACCACTCAACTCAATAATCCATTTTTGATTTAATTCAAAAGCAGTTTTAAAAACATCTTTTTCTAAATCAGTTAAAAAATCTAGATGCGAAACTGAACCTTGATTAGTAGTTATTGTTGACCATGTTTCATCATCATTCTTACCGTGACTTTCCAAAATCTCCTCAAGATATCTATTTCTTACATTGAAAGATCCTGACAAAGTTTTGTGAGTATAACTGTTAGCTGCAATAGGTTCTACTCCTGGTGATGCACCTCCGCAGATTATTGAAATAGATGCAGTTGGTGCAATTGCAGTTTTGTTTGAAAACCTTTCTTTAAAACCATATTCTGCAGCATCTGGACATGCACCTCTTTCTTCAGCTAAATCTTTTGAGGCTTGGTTTACCTTTTCATGAATATTTTTAAAAATCTTTTTATTCCATGACTTTGCCATAACAGACTCAAGTGGAATTCTTTTTTTCTGCAAGAAAGAATGGAAACCCATCACTCCTAACCCAACACTTCTTTCTCTCTCAGCAGAGTATTTAGCATCTTTAAATTGCTCAGGAGCTTTGTTAATAAAATCAGATAAAACATTATCTAAAAATCTCATTACATCTCCAATCATATCTGGATCATCTTTCCACTCATCATACTTTTCTAAATTTAATGAAGACAAACAACAAACAGCTGTTCTATCTCTTCCATCTTTATCGATACCAGTAGGTAAAGTTATTTCACTGCAAAGGTTTGAAGTTTTCACTGTAAGGTTTGCAAGCTTATGATGTTGCGGTATTTGTCTATTAACAGTATCGATGTAAATAATGTAAGGTTCACCTGTTTCAATTCTCGCTGTTAATAATCTAATCCATAAATTTCTTGCAGATATAGTTTGTTGAATAGTTCCGTCAGCAGGACTCTTTAATGCCCATTGCTCATCATTTTCTACAGCTCGCATAAATGCATCTGAAACTAAAACACCGTGGTGTAAATTTAATGCTTTTCTGTTCGGATCACCACCAGTTGGTCTTCTCATTTCCATAAACTCTTCTATTTCAGGATGGTCAATTGGAAGATAACATGCTGCAGATCCTCTTCTTAATGAACCCTGGCTGATTGCCATAGTTAATGAGTCCATCACTTTTATAAACGGAATAATCCCAGAAGTTTTTCCTACTTTACCAATCTTCTCACCTATTGATCTTAAATTTCCCCAATAACTTCCAATACCTCCACCTTTTGCAGCTAACCAAACATTTTCACTCCAAAGATCTAGAATACCACCTAAGCTATCTGATGCTTCATTTAAAAAACATGAAATTGGTAATCCTCTTTTAGTTCCACCATTAGACAAAACAGGTGTAGCTGGCATGAACCAGAGGTTACTTATATAATTATAAATTCTTTGCGCATGCAAATTGTCATCTGCATATGTACTAGCTACTCTCGCAAATAAATCTTGAAAAGATTCATTGTGACCAAGGTATCTGTCTTTTAAAGTTGCCTTACCAAAATCAGTTAAGTTTACATCTTTTGATCGGTCAATTTTAATTATTATGCCCTTATCATTTTGAAATAACTCGGTTTCGTTATTTAAAGAGAATAAATCTGGTCTATTGCTTTTTTGGACTTCATTGACCTTAGGGCTATATTCAGAGACAGCTTTCTTTAATGCCTGCGATAGTATTTTATTCATTTTTTGTTAATATATCTTGTTAATATAGCGAAAACAACTATATGTTGTGTGCGCTTGGTGTTAATATACTAAATATTATGTAAATCAACAGAACATTTATAGAACAGTGAAAAAAAAATTCAACTATAAAAATGAAAAAAATGTAAGTAATTAACAGCATGTCTCAATCAATAAAAATAGACCCCTTTGGCTTTAGAGAATATGACGCTAGATGGATTTACGAAAAAGACATTAATGAGCAGGGAATCACGAATCTTGGAAAAGGTCTAGGTACCCAAATTAAAGAGCATACTAAAAAAGAAAACCCAAGAGTAATAGTTGGACATGATTACAGATCATATAGCGAAAAAATAAAGTCAGCTTTAAAAAAGGGTTTGCTATCAACTGGATGTTTTATTGAAGATGTTGGTTTATCTCTATCACCAATGGTTTACTTCGCACAATTTAATTTAGATGCCGATGCAGTTGCTATGGTAACAGCTAGTCATAATGAAAACGGTTGGACGGGAGTAAAAATGGGAATCAAAAAAGGATTAACGCATGCACCTGAGGAAATGAAAGAATTAAAAGAAATTACCTTAAATCAAAATTTTACTAAAGGTAACGGTAATGAAAAACAAATTAAAGATTTTGATAAAGTTTATAAAGAGGATTTAATAAGTAAAAATAAATTAAAAAAGAAAATAAAAGCAGTTGTTGCTTGTGGTAATGGTACAGCAGGGATTTTTGCCCCTGATATACTAAGAGGAATTGGGTGTGAGGTAGTAGAATTAGACTGTAATTTAGATTGGAATTTCCCAAAATATAATCCAAACCCTGAAGATTTAGAAATGCTTCATGCAATTGTTAGATCAGTAAAAGAAAACAATGCTGATATAGGTTTTGGTTTTGATGGAGATGGTGATCGTGTTGGTGTAATTGATAATGAAGGAAACGAAATTTTTTCTGATAAAATAGGCTTATTAATCGCTAGAAATTTATCGAATTTACATAAAAGTTCAAAGTTTATTGTTGATGTAAAATCTACCGGTCTTTATTCAACTGACGAAATTTTAAATAAAAATCAATGTGAAACTTTATATTGGAAGACAGGTCATTCTCACATCAAAAGAAAAGTGCATAGTGAAAAAGCTTTAGCTGGATTTGAAAAAAGTGGACACTTTTTTTTCAATCAACCATTAGGTTACGGTTACGACGACGGAATTAATTCAGCAATTCAAGTTTGTCACTTATTAAATAATCAAGATAAAAAAATGAGTGAAATAATTAAAGAACTTCCAACCACTTACCAATCACCAACAATGGCGCCTTTTTGTAAAGATGAGGAAAAATACAATGTAGTTGACGAAATGGTAAGGGAATTTAAAAAAATAAAAGACCAAAAAATTAAAATAGACAATCAAGAAATAAAAGAGATTATAACTGTAAATGGAGTTAGATTTTCTTTTGAAGATGGTTCTTGGGGTTTAATTAGAGCATCCTCTAATAAACCCTCATTAGTTGTAGTAACTGAAAGCCCTACTTCTGATGAAAGAAAATTAAATATTTTTAAATTCATTGATAAAACATTAATGAAAACTGGCAAGATTGGTGAGTACGATCAAAAAATTTAATAAGCGAAAGATTCAACTAAAAAGTGTTCATAAAACTGTAAAGAATCACTTATTCTAAGTCTGTGAGGTGATGGAGGGAGACTGAAGTCACCTCTTTTTTTTTATGGCAGATAAAAAAATTAGATCAATAGCTAAAACTTTTTCTTGGAGATTTATCATTTTTGTTTATTGGGTAATTTTTGGATACATATACACTGGAACATTCACAGGTGCGGGTATACTCGGTGTTGGATCAATAATTCCACTTTTTTTTTACTATTTTCATGAGAGAATTTGGAACAAAGTTAAATGGGGAACTGGTAAATATTAATTGATTGATAAGTATTCAAAAAAAGATCTAATCGATACAATAATTAAGAATATCCCAAAGATCTTGCTCAATATATTTTTATCTATTTTATAAACTGCTTTTGCCCCTACTCTAGCCATTATCATTGTTACTGGCACGAAAACTAGAAATCCAAGTAAATTCACATATCCAAAACTATAGGGTGTATTAATATTATCTACAATTTTACCTCCAGTAATCATTGTAATTGTACCAAATACAGCAATTAGAAAACCAACTCCTGCTGCGGTTCCTATTGATCTCCTAATATCGTATCCAAAAGTTCTCATAAAAGGAACCATTAATGAACCACCACCAATCCCCAGTAATACAGATATGAAACCTATAACAACTCCTGAAATATTTTTAGCTGAATCAGAAATCATTTTAGGATTTTTTAAAAGTTGTTCTCTAAAAAAGATAAAGAATAAACCAACTATAAAAGCCATAATGGAAAAGAATAAAACGAAAGCTGGTGTTTTTAATTTTACTGCTAAAAATGTTCCTCCAATAACACCAAATAGAATGAATATACCAAAAGATTTTATCAACTTAAAATCAACTGCATCATACTCCATATGAGTTTTTGTTGATATGATTGAAGTTGGAATTATAATTGCTAGTGATGTTCCAACCGAAAGATGCATTCTTGTTGCAATATCAAAATCTAAAACAGTAAAAGCATAATAAAGAGCAGGTACTATTATAATACCACCACCAACTCCTAATAAACCTGCCATAAAACCAGCAATTGAAGCTGCTAAAGATAAAACAAATAAAAGATTTATAATTTCATTTATGTCTAAAGTTTCCATTATGAGTTGGCCTGAATTGCCTTTTCATTATTCTGAACAATAGTCATAATATGTTTTGCTTTTTGAAAATCGGAGTCTCTTGCCATCATGTTGTCACTTAAATATCTTTTCCATTCTTTTGAACCAACTTGTCCGTGATATAAACCTACTGTATGTCTCATGATATGATTAATTTTTGTTCCTAATTTTACTTCTCTATCAGCATACTCTAAAAGTCTTTCTACAACTTGTTCCCTTGTAGGACTTATCTTTGTCTTAAATATTTCTTTTTCAATTTCAATTAAAGAATAGGGATTTTGATATATTGATCTTCCTATCATTACTCCATTACAAAGCTTTAAATGATTATTTATTTCCTCAACTTTTGTGATTCCACCATTTATAATTATTTCTAAATTAGGATTTTCTTTTTTAATATCATAAACCATTTTATAGTTTAATTTTGGAATGTTTAAATTTTGTTTGGGAGATAAACCTGTCAAGATTGCTTTCCTTGCATGCAATATAAATGTTTTTGAACCAGCATCTCTCATTTTGTGAATAAAATTATTTAAATAATCAAATTCTTCTGTATCATCGAAACCAATTCTTGTCTTAGCTGTAACAGGAATTTTACATGCATTAACCATTGAATTAATACATTCAGCAACCAAATCAGGTTCTTTAATTAAACATGCACCAAATTTATTTTTTTGAACTTTTTTGCTAGGACAACCAAGATTAATATTAACTTCATCATAACCCATATCTTCTGCAATTTTAGCTACTTCTGCTAACTCTTCTTTATTAGATCCACCTACTTGTAGAGCTAATGGTTTTTCTTCAGGGCTAAAAGATAAAATTTTTTTTCTATCGCCATGAATTGCAGATTTTGTTGCAACCATCTCAGTATAGAGCATTACATTTTTGCTCATCAATCTTAAAAAGAAACGATCATGCCTATCAGTACAATCCATCATTGGGGCAACTGATATTTTTCTGTTTATTTTTTTTTTAGAATCCAAGGTCTTTACCCATTATTTTATCAGGTAACCATGTAACAATCTCAGGAAAAATACATAAAATTACTATAGCTAAAGCCATAATTATCATAAACGGTATAGATCCTTTTAATATTTCTGACAAACTAACATCTGGGGTAATTCCTTTTATAATATAAAGATTTAATCCAACTGGTGGTGTAATTAAGCCAATCTCCATATTGATTGTAAATACTATTGCAAACCAATATGGGTCAAAACCTAAAGTAGTAATAACTGGCAGTAATATAGCTGAAGTCATTACAATAACTGCAACTGGTGGTAAAAAGAAACCAGCTATTAAAAGAAATATGTTTATTAAAATGAACACAACCCATTTGTTAGAGCTTAATTCGACCATGCTTTGCGCTAATGACTGAGTTACATACAATTGTGAAAGAGTGAACGCAAAAAGATATGAGGCAGCGATAATGAACATTATCATCACACTTTCTTTCATAGAAACTTTAACAATGTTCCAAATCTTTTTTGGCTGATAAATTTTGTAAACAACAGCTATTAATACAAAAACTAAGAATGCCCCCACTCCAGACGCCTCGGATGGTGTTGCAACTCCTCCATAAAGTACATAGAGAACTCCAGCTATAATAGCTAAAAAAGGAAGAATTCTCGGTAAAACTTCAAGTTTTTCTTTTAGAGTTGGTCTTACTCTATTTCTTAAGGCTTTTGCTGCATCTTTATCAATAAAATAACTGTGTATTAGAGCCCATATCGCAAACATACCTGCCAACATAAAACCTGGTACAAGACCACATAAAAATAATCTTCCAATAGATGTACCCGTTGCAATTCCATAAACTATTAAAACAATACTAGGAGGAATTAAAACTCCTAAGGTTCCACCTGCTGCAATGGTTCCTGTTGCGATTTGATCAGAATAACCTCTTTTTCTCATTTCAGGTATTCCCATTGTCCCAATCGCAGCACAAGTTGCAGGACTAGATCCACTTAAAGCTGCAAAAATTGAACAAGCGCCAATATTTGAAATTACCAATCCACCTGGTACTCTCCAAAGCCATCTATCTAATCCTGTATATAAATCTTTTCCAGCAGGAGAGTTGGCAACAGCCATTCCCATTAAAATAAACATTGGTATAGAAAGTAAAACAAATGAATTTAATCCTGCAAAAAATGTTTCAGCAAATACATCAAGCATTTGAAAACCTTCAAATGTAACTAAAAGAGCTATCGAAACAAAACTCAAACCGAATGCAATTGGAATTCCAGAAAAAAGTACCAATAAAGTAAAAACTGCAACAATTAATGCTATAATCAGTGGATCCATTTATTTAAAATCCTTTTCATCAGTTAATTTTATAATTTCTGCGATATACTGTAATATCATTAATAGAGCCCCTAACATCATTGATGAATATGGTATCCATAGTGGTGGATCCCACACAGTTCCTGTTGAATAATTTTTGGTAAATGCCTCCTCAAACATTAAGAACCCAAAATAAAATAAAATTAGGAAAAATAATAAACTAATAGAAGATGTAAAAATTTTTAGTCTAATTATATTTTTTTTAGATAAAAAATCGTAAATCCATTCCATGCTCACATGAGCTTTTTCACTTAGAACGTATACACTTCCTATAAAAGTTGAAGCAACTAAAAGCATAGTTACAAGTTCTGTTTGCCATGTAATTGCTCTTTGAAAAAAATATCTTTCAAAAACAAGTTCAACGATTACTAAGATGGATAAGAGTAATGCTAATACAGCGAAAGCACCACATGCTTTAGCGATTATATCGCAAAATTGAAGATACTTTTTTTTCATAAAAAAAACCCCTATTTAATAAGAATAAATAGGGGTTCTTTATATATTATTTTATTTAACTGCTAAAGCCATTTCCATCAGCTTATCGCCACCTGGAACTTTATCAGCAAATGCTTTATGAGAGGATTTTTTTGCAATCTCTACCCATGCAGCATGGTCTTTTGCATCCATGTATACTAATTTTACACCTGCAGCTTTATAAGCATCTTCAAACTTTTTATCTAAGTTTTCTACTTGAGCTGTCATGTATTTCTCAGCAACTTTTCCTGCCTTCATTAAAGCTTTTTGTTGCTTAGAATTTAAAGCATCAAAAGACTTTTTCGACATCAAAATTGGCTCATACATAAACCATAGACCAAATTTTCCTGGAGGAGTAGCACATGAAACTTGTTCATAAATTTTGTAACTTACAAAACTTCCTGAACTTGTGTTAGCACCTGTTAATACACCAGTTTGTAAACCTGTGTAAATTTCAGATGAAGGCATACTTTGTATACCAGCTCCTGCTGCTTCTAACATTTGGTTAAATGCTTTTCCAGCAGCTCTCATAACTTGACCTTTTGCGTCGCTAGGATTTTTAATACATTTTGTTTTAGAAGCAAAACCACCACCTAACCAAGCATCAGATAAAACTACAACACCAGCATCATTAATAATTTTTTTGATTTCAGTCATCATTGGACCTTTATTAAATCTTAATGCGTGGTCATGATTTTTTACTGTTCCAGGCATTAAAGTTGCGTCAAATTCTGGATGGAATTTAGATGCATATGCTAATGGAAAAGCAGAAATATCTAATTGACCAGTTGTCATTGGTTTCCACTGTTCTTTAGGTTTGTATAATGATTTAGCTGGGTAAATTCTAATATCTACTCCAACATTTGCTTTTTTAACCTCGTCAGCAATGATTTGAACCATTTCATGACGTGGGTCATAAGATCCATCAGCTCTTGGTGTACCAGGCCATTGGTGACTTGCTTTCAGCGTAACTGCATAAGCAGAACCAATAGTAGTAAAAACAAAAACTAATGAAGTTAAATATAAAGATATCTTTTTTAACATTATTTTTTCCCTCTATTGTTATTTTTAATAATTGAATTAAAGTGAACTTATTAATAAGAGTCAAGTCGACAAAAACTCATGATATATATAATTATATGGATGGACCGTTAAAAGACCTACTAGTAGTTGATTTAACAAGGGTATTAGTAGGTCCTTACTGCACAATGATACTATCAGATCTTGGTGCTAGAGTAATTAAAGTTGAGGCACCAGAAATAGGAGATGACTCAAGAAAATTTGGACCATTCATAAAAGATTACTCAGCTTATTTTATGTCTTTGAATAGAGGTAAAGAGAGTATTGCACTGAATTTAAAGAACAGTGATGATAAAAAAATTTTTGACAAAATTTTATCTAAAGCAGATGTCTTAGTTGAAAATTTTAAACCAGGTACTTTGGAAAAGTGGGGTTATGGTTGGAAAGATATAAATAAAAAATATCCTAAATTAATTTATGCATCTGCTTCTGGATTTGGTCAAACCGGTCCTCTCAAAGAATTGCCTGCTTACGATATGGTTGTACAAGGTATGGGCGGATTAATGAGTGTAACTGGACAACCTAATTCTGAACCAACTAGAGTTGGGACATCAATTGGTGACATCACAGCTGGTTTGTTTACAGCAATTGGAATTAATGCAGCTCTTTATGATAGACAAAAAACAGGTAAGGGAATGTACATAGATGTTTCGATGCTAGATTGTCAAATAGCAATTTTAGAAAATGCTATAGCTCGTTACTTAGCAAAAAATGAAATTCCAAAACCAATGGGTTCACGTCATCCATCAATTGCACCTTTCGAAGCTTTTAAAACAAAAGATAGTTACATTATTATTGCTGCTGGAAACGATAGATTATTCGAAAAACTTTGTGAACTTTTAGCAATGCCTGAGATGAGCAAAGATCCAAAATTTTCTGACAATTCATCTAGATCTAAAAATATGGATGAACTTAAAATAATTCTTGAAAAAAAATTAGAATCTAGATCGACCAGTGAATGGGTTAAAGATATGGAAAAAGAAAAAATTCCATGTGGTCCAATATTTAATATTAAAGAAGCAGTGGAAAATCCTCAAGTAGATGCAAGAAACATGATTGTAAAAGCATTTCATAAAGAAATTGGAGATTTCAAATTAGCTGGTAATCCAATTAAAATGTCTACTTATAAAGATGAAAAAACTAGGGGTGATATCCCTGATTTAGACGAACACAGGGAAAAAATTTTAAAAGAATTTAATTAATTGTTCTCAGTTTCGTTTGAAGTGTCTTGCTCAGTAGCTTGATTTTCTGTTTCAGTTACTTCATCCAATGAGACATCTCCTTGTTCATCGCCTTTTTCATCGGTAGCTGCAGAATCAATGTCTGGTTTAGCTGTTTGAGACAGCTCTGCTAAGTCCTCATTTGAAACTTGAATTTTCTCTGGAGTTTTTCTTGCTCTTTTAGACGGAAGAATAGGTGTACCACTCTTTGAAATTTCACCCTTATATAAACTCTCAAAATCGTCACCTACATCTTCATCATCTTCTGCACCGTCATCAACTTGTTCTACATGCTTTCTTAATTTGTAAACTGCACTATCAGTTAGCTCATTTACTTTAATATTTTCTTCTGCAATTTCTCTTAGAGCAATAACTGTATTTTTGTCGTTATCTCTATCTAAAGTTGGTTCTATTCCTGTATTAAGTTGAGTCGCTCTTTCTTTAGCAACTAACACTAATTCATAAGGACTTTCTACTTTATCGATGCAATCTTCTACTGTTACTCGAGCCATGCGAAGTATCTATACAGTGAACTTTAAAAAATCAAGGAGAATTTTATAAATACTGAGGATTTAGCTTATTTCTTACAAAAAATAACAAGACAGCAGCTAAAGCAATATAAATAAATGATACTAAAGCAACCTGTTCTATTGAAAATCCTGTATCAATCAAAAGACCAAATAATGCCGTACCAAATGCCGTTGAGAAAACCATTAATGCTGTAGTTAGAGCTTTTATTGAACCAATGTATCTAACACCATAAATTTCAGCCCATGTTGAGGAACCTAATACGTTTGCAAGTCCATTTGATATTCCAATTAAACCCAGAAATAAGAAAGCTGAAAATTGAATATCGAAATACATTAAAACTATTGTTGAGACTAACAAGGGGATATTCATAAAAATAAGTAATTTTCTGCTAGTAAATTTATCGATCAAAAAACCTGCAACTAACAAAGTTATTACTGATAAAACTGAATAAACCATAAATGATTGGGCAATTACATAAGCGCCCCACCCTTTAGACTCTGTAATAAAAGATTGATAAACAAATACACCTGTTGCAATCCAAGGCATAGCTAACATATTCAAACAAACGATATAAAATCTATAGTCTTTAAGAACTTCAATTCTTTTCCATTGTTTTATTTTCTGATTGAATTCTTGTTGGTCTGTTTCTTCTCTAGACTCAAAGTTTAAATTTTTTACTAAAATAAAAGATATAATTGGAAGAAATATTAATACTAATATTGATATATATATCCATAAATTTTGCCAAGAAGTAATGGTAAGTAAATATACAATTAAAACAGGCAACATAAATTCAGCAGTAGAAAGACCGAACCAGCTAGTACTTAATGCTTTTCCTCTAGATTTAGTGAAATATCTAGAAATAGTTGTCGTTGCAGTGTGAGACATCATACCTTGACCTGAAAATCTCATAAGAAAAATTGCAATAAATAAAAAAATTACTGAAGAAATTTTTGAAAAGAAAAAACATGAAAAAGATAAAAGTAATGTTACAAAAAATGCAAATTTAAAAATATTTATATCGTCTATTTTTTTTCCAACCCAAATTAATAAAAAGCTACTCAACAACGTTGCAGATGCATAAATTGTTCCAAATTGTCCCTGGCTGATAGATAATGTATCTCTTATGCTAGAATTAAAAAGACCAAGAAAAAAACTCTGTCCAAAACTAGAAAAAAATGTAAATATGAAACCAAATATAATTACTTTTAAACTTAAACTTTTAAACATATAAAAAAATTATGAGTTGTAATGTTGCTTTCATAGGTCTTGGTGTAATGGGTTATCCAATGGCTGGTTATATATCAAAAGGTGGACACAATGTAACTGTTTTTAACAGAACAAAATCCAAAGCTGAGAAATGGATTAAAGAATACAAAGGTAAAATGGCAGATACTCCAGCTGAGGCAGCAAAAGATGCTGAATACATATTTACATGTGTTGGAAATGATAATGATTTAAGAGAAGTAACCTTTGGAGATAACGGTGCGTTTAAAACAATTAAAAAAGGTGCAGTTTATATTGATAATACAACTGCTTCTGCAACTATTGCAAGAGAGATTCATGCTTATGCAAAAAAAAATGGATTTGGTGCATTAGATGCTCCTGTATCCGGTGGACAAGCTGGTGCAGAAAACGGAGCACTGACAGTAATGATCGGTGGAGATGAAGCTGACTTTGAAAAAGCAAAAGATAAAATTGATTGTTACAGCAAAAAAATGAAATTACTTGGTGGTCCTGGAAATGGTCAGCTTGCAAAAATGGTTAATCAAATTTGTATTGCAGGTTTAGTTCAAGGTTTATCCGAAGCCATAAATTTTGGAATGAAAGCTGGATTGAACATGGAAGATGTAATTGAAGTTATTTCAAAAGGTGCAGCTCAATCTTGGCAAATGGAGAATAGATATAAAACAATGATAGATGATAAGTTTGATTTTGGTTTTGCAGTAGATTGGATGAGAAAAGATTTAAAAATTGCAATGGAAGAAGCCAAAAATAATGGCTCATTATTACCTGTCACTGAACTTGTTGATAAATATTATGGTGAAGTACAAGGAATGGGTGGCAATCGCTGGGATACTTCAAGCTTAATAAAAAGATTTAGAAAGTAAAGTATGCAGCCAGCATACTACGAAGATTTTGCAGAAATTCAAAATAAGTATTGGTCTATGTTAAATGATGCCGTAACCAATAGAGGCTCACCATTTAGAATTCCTGTTTTTATTTGTGCTCATCAAAATGAAGTTGATGGCAGAATTGTTGTTTTACGTAAATCGGATAGAGAAAATAATGTATTACAATTTCACACTGATTTAAGATCTCCAAAGGTGGATATTCTTAAAAAAAATAAGAATGCTTCTTTAGTTTTCTACGATAAAGAGGAAAAGATACAGTTGAGAGTTAAAGTAGAATGTGAAATTAATAATCAAAATACTACGACAGAGGAATCTTGGAAAAAAACTCAACATATAAGCAGGCGCTGTTATTTAACTGATAGTCCTCCAGGAACTACATCGAATAATCCAACATCAGGAATGATATCTAAATTAGAAGATTTTGATTATACAATGGAACAAAGTGAGGAAGGTTATAAAAACTTTACTGTGATTAAATGTAAAATTAAATCTATTGAATGGCTTTACCTTGCAGCAAAAGGACATCGAAGAGCTAAGTTTGATTTAGATACAAATAAGAATAGTTGGTTAGTTCCTTAAAAGACAGATTTAGAATATCTTTTCCAATTGTCTTGATAGTGTTTTGTATTCTCAATGATTGCTTTTTTTTCTTCCTCAGTAATTTCTCTTACAACTTTTCCAGGTGAACCAATCACTAAAGAGTTATCTGGAATTTCTTTATTTTCTGTAATTAATGCTTTTGCTCCAACTAAACAGTTTTTACCAATCTTAGCATTATTTAAAATTACTGCTCCAATTCCAATTAAACTATTGTCTCCTATCGTACAGCCATGAAGCATAACCATATGTCCAACAGTAACATTCTTTCCAACTTTTAATGGATAACCAGGGTCTGTGTGCAAAACACTCCCATCTTGAATGTTGGAACCCTCACCAATATGAATATTTTCTAAGTCGCCTCTTAAAGTTGCATTAAACCAAATACTAGAATTTTTTTCTAAGGTAACATCGCCTATTATAGTTGCATTTGGTGCTACCCAATTTTCGCCAGAGTTTTTTGGTTTTTTATCTTTTAAATCGTAAAACATAATTTATATATTATTACATTATGCCTATACAAACTCCAATATGTGATTTTGGTCAAAAAGCTCATGACTTTAAGCTTAAATCAACAGAGGGTAAAATTGTTTCCTTAGCAGATGTGAAAGGTGAAAAAGGAACATTAGTTATGTTTATCTGCAATCATTGTCCATATGTTAAAGCAGTAACAAAAGACATTGTTGAAGATTGTAAAAAATTAAAAGATATCGGTATTAACTCTGTAGCTATTTGCGCTAATGATGCAGAAAATTATCCTGAAGACTCATATGAAAACATGATTAAATTTTCAAAAGAAAACCAATTTGGTTTTCCCTATTTAGTTGATGAAACTCAAGAAATTGCAAAAACTTATGATGCAGTATGTACTCCAGATTTTTTTGGTTATAATAAAGATTTAGAACTTCAATACAGAGGAAGAGTAAGAGAACTCAAAAAATTAATTCCAGTTAGAGATGGAGACAGTGATCTTTTAAAAGCTATGACACAAATTGCTGAAACAAATAAAGGACCTGAGAAACAAATTCCTAGTGCTGGATGTGGTATTAAGTGGAAAACTAATTAATGTATCTTATTGTAACAAGATCATTCCCACCAGAATTAGGTGGAATGCAAAGTTTGATGTGGGGTTTGTCTCGTGAAATGTCAAAAAATTTCATGATTAAAGTCTTTGCAGATTATCATGAAAATCACAAAGATTTTGATGAGCAAGCAAGTTTTTCAATCGAAAGAGTTGGTGGAATAAAATTTCTAAGAAAAATTAGAAAAGCTCAATTGATTAATGAATTTTTAAAAGAAAATAAAGTTGAGGGTATCATTGCTGATCACTGGAAAAGTTTAGAATTAATAAAAACTGATAAAAAAAAGTATTGTTTAATTCATGGTAAAGAGATCAATCATCCCGTAGGCAGCTCATTGAATAAAAGAGTTTTAAAAATTCTTAATAATGTTGAAAAAGTAATTGCAAATTCTGAGTATACAAAAAATTTAGCCATAAATAATGGTGTAGACCAAGATAAAGTTGTAGTTATAAATCCTGGAGCTGATCCAGTTCAAGAATTAAATAAAAAATCTCTTGAGAAAGTTGAAAGTCTATTAAAAATAAAAACACCAAGGCTTATTACTGTTTCTAGATTTGATAAAAGAAAAAATCATGAAAAAATAATTATGGCACTGAGAAATTTAAAACAATTATATCCTGATATTGTTTATATTTGTATTGGCTATGGTGATGAGGAGGAAAATATAAAAAAATTAGTTGAGGAATTAGATCTAACTTCACAAGTAATGTTCTTTAAAGACATAAGCATTGATTTAAAAAATGCTTTAGTGGCAAAATCAAATATTTTTGTAATGCCATCTATAATTCATAAAACCTCCGTAGAAGGTTTTGGAATAGCATATGTGGAAGCAGCACAATATGGAATTCCCTCACTTGGAGGAAAAGATGGTGGTGCATCAGATGCTATAGATCATGATAAAACAGGATTAATTTGTGATGGTAACAATCTAGATGATATTTATTCCTCATTAAATTCAATGATTGAACATAAAAAATATATTGATCTTGGAAAAAATGCTAAAGAGCACGTTTCAAAATTTCAATGGGACAAAACTTTAGAGCAATACAAAAAAATTCTTAATTAATTTAGAGAATTACTTAATCTTTCAAAAACTTTCTCTGCACTTAAATTATTTAAGTCTGTTACTTCAATTGCTTTAAAATTTTCTCTTTCAATACTTACTTTGTAAGCGGTTGTATGTTTTCCAAATAAAGTTAAACCTTTAGCTCCCACATGAGCAGCTATGTGAGCTGGCCCCGTGTCATTCGCGACTACAAAAGAACTCTCTTTAATTAAACGAGTTAGTTGAGAGATATCGAGTGCCTTTCCATTGTTTAATATAGCTAAAGCGTTAATTTCCTTGGCATCATTTATTTCAGTAGGACCAGGAGCAGTCAAAATTTTATATTCATTACCAAATTTATTTAAAATAAGTTTAATAAGATCATTATAATAAGGCCATTTTTTAATATTTAAATGTGGCGAGCAAAAAGGAAATAACAAAATAAATTTGTCTAATTTAAAATAATTTTTAATTTCACCAATTTCTGAACCCGCCCAACTAAAATCTGGGTTTATTGTATTAGATGTTTTTAATCCAGAAGTTTGGAGTTGATGATTAAATCTGTCTAAAACAGAATGTTTATCAAATTCCTTTTTATCTATTACTTCTGGCAAAGTTGTAATTGAGCTAGACCAAGTTTCTTTTTTTGCTTTAGGAAAAAGAATATTTTTATAAAAATTTGTTCTTGAAGAATTTTGAAGATCGAAAACTTTTGAAAAACTATGTTTCTTAAGTTCTTTCATTAAGAAGTATAAGTATATCAGATTATATCTTGGTAACCTTTTATCTAGAATTACTTCATGAATAAATGGATTTTTTTTAAAAACTTCAAAATAAGCTTTTGTAGTTAGTAAATAAATTCGATCATTTTTATGATTTTCAGATATGTCTTGAATTGCACCACTTGCTTGAGCTATATCTCCTAATGATCCGTGTTTAATTATTAAAATATTAGACATATTTATAACAAGATAGCACAGTATTAAATTTTATGAATAAAATTATAGTAGAAGTCTCGATAGGTGAACTTTTAGATAAAATTTCAATTTTAGAAATCAAACAAGGAAAAATTAAAGATCCAGAAAAACTAAAATTTATTAACAACGAACACTCTATTTTAAAAAATCAGTTGGATAAGAATGTAAAATCTGACAATAAACTTAATGATCTTTATCAATCATTAAAAGAAATAAATTCTAAACTATGGGTTATTGAGGATGATAAAAGACAATGTGAAAAAGATAAAGATTTTGGTGAAAAATTTATAAAACTCTCAAGAGATGTCCATTTTCTTAATGATGATCGAGCAAAAATTAAATTAGAAATTAATAATCACACTGGTTCAGTCATAAAAGAAATAAAGGAATATACTAATTACTAAATAATTCTAATGGCGCTTCATTTTTCAAAAGAGGAGTTTTTAAGCAGAAAAAATAAAGTTTTAAATTTAATGCAAGAGCAAAATCTTGATGCTCTTTTGATGTTTAGACAAGAGTCAATGTATTGGTTAACTGGATATGATACCTTTGGTTATGTTTTTTTTCAGACATTAGTTTTAGATAAAAGCGGAAATATAATACTGCTCACAAGAGCTCCTGATTTAAGACAAGCTCAAAATACATCCAACATAGAAGATATTAGGATATGGGTTGATAAAGATGGATCAAACCCGACTAATGATCTTAAAGTTATTTTGGATGAGTTAAATCTTAAAGGAAAAAAATTAGGAATTGAATATGAAGCCTATGGTTTAACTGGTCGTAATGCTCTTCGATTAAATAAATCTTTAGAAAATTATTGTTCTCTTGAAGATAAATCAGACTTAATAACAAAATTACGAGTTGTAAAATCTAAAGAGGAAATTGTTTATGTCAAAAAAGCTGCAGAGCTTGCAGATAAAGCCTTAGGCGAAGTGTGGAAAAATGCAAAAGCTGGTGTTAGTGAATCTAAGATATTAGCAGAAATGAACAGGGTTATATTTGAAGGTGGTGGAGATTATCCTGCAAATGAATTTATAATTGGTTCTGGTAAAAATGCACTGCTTTGTCGTTATCAAGCAGAAAAGCAAATTTTAAATAAACACGATCAATTAACTATTGAATGGGCTGGTACTTATAGACATTATCATTCTGCTATGTTTAGAACTATTCCTATTGGTAAAGCAGATCCTAAACATTATAAAATGCATGAAGCATGTGTTGAAGCTCTTAAAAATTGTGAAAGTAAATTAAAACCTGGGAATAAAGTTGGAGAAGTTTTTGATATTCATGCAAAAACGTTTGATGACCTTGGTTTTAAAAAAGCTCGAATGAACGCTTGTGGTTACTCATTAGGAAATACTTTTTCTCCAAACTGGATGGATTGGCCAATGCTTTACACTAATAATCCTCATGTAATTCAGCCTGGAAATATATTTTTTATGCACATGATATTAATGGACTCTGAACACCAGTTAGCAATGAATTTAGGTGAAACTTATTTAGTTACAGAAAATGGTAATGAGAGACTTGGTAAACAAAAGTTAGATTTGGTAGTACTTTAATTAAAACTATATTTTTTTTCCAAAAATTTTATCACGTTGTGAATGATAAAAGTCATAAAAAGATAAATCCCACCAGCAACTATAAATACTTCAATTGGTTTAAAGGTCGTTGAAATTATATATTTTGCAACACCTGTAAGGTCCATTATGGTGACTGTGCTCGCTAAAGAAGTTCCTTTCATCATCAGAATAATTTCATTTCCATAAGCTGGTAAAGATTGTCTAATGGCGATAGGAATTTGAATTTTATAAAAGATTACTTTATTTGAGATGCCTAAACTTTTACCTGCCTCTATTATTCCAGGTTTAATTGTTTGAAATGCTGATCTTAGTATTTCCGAGGTATAAGCACCTGTGTTTAGAGCAAAAGCAATAATTGCACACCAATATGGTTCTTTTAAAATTATCCATAAAACTGTCGATCTTAAATATTCAATCTGACCCAATCCAAAATAAATTATAAAAATTTGAACCAAAAGTGGAGTACCTCTAAACACATACGAATATCCATAAGCAAATCTATTTATAAATATATTCTTATTTAATCTTAGAATTGCAAAAAATAAGCCAATGAATAATCCAATTATTAAAGAAACTGAAAGAAGTTTTAAAGTTATTACAGCAGCATTAAGTAACTTTGGAAAACTATTAATCATCAATTCAAGATCCATCAATACCCCCTACTATATTTAACTTCTAATCTATTGATCAATTTCATGCTTACAAAAGTGAGTAATAAATATAAAACTGCAGCAAATGAATAAAAGAGTAATGGATCTCTCGTTGATCCGGCAGCAATATAAGATTGTCTCATGATTTCAACTAAACCTGTAACTGAAATTAATGAAGTATCTTTGAGCGTTATTTGCCAAACATTACTTAGATTTGGAATAGCTAATCTTAATGTTTGAGGTAGGATAATCTTAAAAAATTTTCCAAAGTTATTGAGACCTAATACGTTAGCAGCTTCAAACTGGCCTTTATCAATTGATTGTATTGCTCCTCTAAAAACTTCTGTAGAGTAAGCACCAGAGATTATCCCAATTGCAAATGCACCTGTGATAAATGCATTTATCTCAATATATTCATTATATCCAAATATTGATGCAACATACATTACTGCACCGGTTCCACCAAAAAAGAAAAGATAAATTACTAATAACTCTGGAACACCTCTTATTATAGTTGTGTAAGAATTTGCGATAAAATTTAAAAACTTATTTTTTGATAATTTTAATGGAGTAAAGATTAAAGCAAAAAGAAAACCTATAAACATTGCTGTTATCGAAACAGCTATAGTCATTAGGGTTGCATAAAATAATTCATCTCCCCAACCAGTATCTCCAAATGCTAGAAGTTCCATACAGATTGGCGACTATACATGATAGTCGCCAAATCTAAAATTTAATTACATAGAAGCGTCGAAACCAAACCACTTAGTAGCAATTCTACTAATGTCTCCGTTTTTTCTCGCTTTATTGATAGCGGCGTTAAACTTTTTCAAAAGTTCAGTATCATCTTTTCTGATACCTACTCCAACACCGTTTCCAAATGCACCACCTGAAAAAGTTGGTCCAGTTAGAACAACTGGCTTACCAGATTTTTCTGCATAATCACTGAATGCGACAGCAGCAGCTAATGCAGCATCACATCTTCCAGATGCTAAATCTAAGTTAACTTCGTCTTGTGTTTTGTAAGTTCTTACATTTACTTTTCCTACATCACCAGAGTCTAAAAAGTTTTGGTGAATAGTAGCAGTTTGTACACAAACAGTTTTACCTGCTAATGCAGCAGTAAGTGTTTTAAGATCTTTTTTAGCTGCAGCATTTGGTTTCGTAAGATTTATCCCAGCAGATGTATCTAAACCTTCCAGGCTAGATCCTTTCATGACTGCTAAGGATGCAACTTCATCTGCATATCCTTGAGAAAAGCTAATAGCTTTTTGTCTTTCTGCAGTAATTGACATACCTGCCATTATTGCATCAAACTTTCTCATGATTAACGCTGGTATCATACCATCCCAATCTTGTTCAACTATTACACATTGTTGTCCAATGTATCTACATAGCGTATAAGCTAATTCAACTTCGAACCCTATTAACTTACCTGCCTCATTTTTTGAGTTCCAAGGAGGATAGGCACCTTCTGTTCCAATTCTTATTTTATCAGCATTAACATTTCCTATTACCAATAGAGAAAGTAAAACTGAAAAAATTGTTTTTTTGAATATATTCATTGTTATCTCCTTTAATAAAAAAATAGTATTTCACAGATTGTGAATATTAAAAAGAAAAAATTAATGATTTATCGATGAGGAAAAATTCCAAGAACAATCGAAACTAGGTATGTAAACTCTTGATAAATTAGTGTTTCCAAAATGATGATTAAATACATTCAACCAATTTTCAACTTGAAGAGGTTTTTTATCTTGGCTGCCAACTTGAGCGGTAATAACTCCTTTAGGTTTAAGTATTCTCACTAAAGAGTCCATATTTTTAGCAGCAAGATCTATACAAAACTGATCATCATTTAAATCAACAAAAATATGGTCGTAAGTATCTTCGTTGACTGTCTTTATACTTTCGAACGCATCACCCCATACACATTTTACAGAATTCTTTTCTGTAGCTTTTTTTCCTATATCACCAAGATGTTTGTTGCAAACTTCAACAACTTCTGGATCTAATTCGTACCAATCAATAAAATTAAACTTTTTTGAAATGCATTCTCTCGCAACACCACCATCACCACCACCAATTATTGCAGCTCTCTCATTTTTTTTGTTTAATTTTAAACCAGCACCAACAAAAGTTGAGCTATACAAATGTTCATCTGAAGCAGCTACTTGAATTTCGCCATCAATAAATAATGATTTTCCAAACTGCTCTAATTCTAAAATTTCTATATGTTGACCAACTTTTGATTTAAAGTCTTCTAAAACTTCATTTACAACATAAGATTTTTGTAATCCCGGTGAACTATAGATATCGTGGTAAAGAGATCTAGTATCTCTATTAAATTCTTTTTTAACTATTCGCCTATGTTCAAATTCTTTTTTAACAATATCAATTGCCGCTGATGGACTTATTTTTCCACAGGTAAAAAAATCAAAACTAATTATTCCTTTTTCTGGAAATGTATGAAAACTGATATGACTTTCAGCTAATAAAGCTAAAATAGTAAAACCCTGAGGTTCAAATTTATATTTTGAAATATTTAAAATAGTTACATTAGCTGCCTTAGCTATTTTATGTATAACCTTTTCATAAACTGCAGGATCGTACTCTCTTGTAGTACCTATAATATCTAAAGTAATATGCTCCCCTACTTTAATCATTTTACCCTTTTTTATAGTTTTTAGCCTTATCTAAAACTTTTTTCATTTCTTCAAATGAAAGTATCTTAGGTTGGCCTAATTTTAAAGCAATAGTGTATTGATGACAAATATTTTCTATCTCTTGTGCAAGCTCAAATGCATCCTCTAAATTTTTTCCAAAAGCAACCTGACCGTGATTAGACATTAGACATGCAGATCTACTTTCTAAAGCTTTAATAACATTTTTGGATAATTCTTCTGTTCCAAAAGTTGCGTATTCAGCACATTTAATGTCATTTCCTCCTGCAAGAGCGATCATATAATGAAACGGTGGAATAGGTTTTCCATGTGAAGATACAGCTGTTGCGTGTGGAGAATGAGCATGAACAATGGCATGTGCCTCTTTTTTATTTTTATAAATATCTCGATGAAATCTCCATTCAGATGATGGTTTGAAAGTTGAGTCGTTTTTTTCTTCTTCATTTAAACCCATAAAAACAATATCCTTAGGTTTTAGTGTTTCATATTTTTTACCTGATGGAGTAATTAAGTATCCCTCTATGTCATCTTCTCTCCCTCTTAATGATATATTGCCTGACCTAAGAGGTGAAAGATTAGTGGAATTTAATTTTAACGAATATTCAATAATCTGATTTCTTTGATCTAAATTCTTCATTTAAATAATTTTTTAAGACCTTTTTCTGATGCTTCACATACTCCTTTTTCGGTAATTAATCCCGTAACATATTTTGCTGGAGTCACATCAAAAGCTAAATTTATAGCTTTACTTTTTTTTGGATAAATTTGTATTTTCTTTATGTCTCCTTTTTCATCTAAACCTTCAACGTGAGATAATTCATCTGAATTTCTCTCTTCTATTGGAATATCTTTATGATCTTTTATATTCCAATCTATTGTTGAACTTGGAAGTGCAACATAAAAAGGAATCTTGTTATCATAAGCGGCCAACGCTTTTAGATAAGTTCCAACTTTATTACAAACATCTCCATTGGCTAGAGTTCTATCTGTTCCAACAATACACATATCAACCTCTCCTCTTTGCATCAAAATTCCACCTGTATTATCTGCAATGATTGTATTCTTAATTCCTTCCTCATTTAATTCATAAGAAGTTAGATTTGCCCCTTGATTTCTTGGTCTAGTTTCATCTGCCCACACATGAACAGGAATTCCTTTTTTATGCGCATGATAAATTGGAGAAGTTGCAGTCCCCCAATTTATTGTTGCTAGCCAACCTGCATTACAATGAGTTAATATATTAACTGTATCTTTTTTTTTATCATAAATTTCTTTAATAATTTTTAGTCCATTTAATCCTATATTTTCACAAAATTTCACATCCTCTTCACATATATCTTTTGCTTCATTCAAAGCTATTTCTAAGATTTTATCGCTATTAACACCTGATAATCTATTTATCATTCTATCAACAGCCCACTTTAAATTTATCGCTGTTGGTCTTGAGCTAATTAAATCTTTTGCAGATTTCTTTAAAAATGATTGGTCATTATTTTCAATAATAGCTAAAACCATTCCATAAGCTGCTGTAGCTCCTATTAAAGGAGCGCCTCTAACTTCCATTACTTTAATAGCATTTATTGAGTCCTTAACTGTTTTAAGATCTTTAATAATAAATTGGTGTGGAAGTTTTGTTTGATCAATAATTTTTACAACATTATTTTCAAACCAAATAGTGCGATATTCTTTTCCTTCTATTCTCATTGATTTAAAACTCTACCAGCAACAGTGCTTAGTTTTTCTATTGTCTTTTTTGTTCTTTTTTCAGGTGCTGTAATAATTGCAACATCTAAACAATTATTTGTTGGATCACCAGGATCAATGTAATCTTCAAAATTTTCAATTAAATTTTTAATCATATTTTTAGCTTTAGCGGCATTACCTAATAAAACTTTTACAACTTGTTGAACATCAACGTTTTCATGATCAGGATGCCAACAATCATAGTCTGTGACCATTGATACAGATGCATATCTTATCTCTGCTTCCCTTGCTAATTTTGCCTCTGGCATATTGGTCATACCAATTACATCTGCTTTCCAAGATCTATATAAATTTGACTCTGCTAGAGTTGAAAATTGAGGCCCTTCCATAACAACGTACGTTCCATATTTTTGATAATCAATTTTTTCTTTTTTTATTGCCTCTTCACATGCATTCATCAAACCATCAGATGTTGGATGGGCCATAGAGACATGAGCAACAATTTCATCATCAAAAAATGTTTTCTCTCTTGCAAATGTTCGATCAATGAATTGGTCTACAATAACAAATTTTCCTGGAGGCAAATCTTCTTTTAAAGATCCAACTGCTGATACTGATACAATGTCCGTTACACCCAATTGTTTAAGCGCATCAATATTTGCTCTAAAATTTATTTTGGAAGGAGAAATAAAATGACCTCTTCCGTGTCTTGGTAAGAAGTAAACTTCTTTATTATTATAGTTAGTTTTTAAAATCTGATCTGAAGGTTTTCCCCAGGGAGTGGTTAAATCTAATAATTCTCTATTTTTGAACTCCTCAACATCATAAAGACCACTTCCACCAATAATTGCTAATTTATTTATTGTCATGTTATAAAATTAATTTAATTATACTTTTATAATTTACTCTTATGAATTTAAAAGACTTTATTAGATCTATCCCAGATTATCCAAAAAAAGGTATTTTATTTAGAGATATCACAACGCTAATTAAAAATGAGAAAGCTTTTTCAAATACAATTGATCAAATCACAGAAAGATCAAAAAAAATGAAATTTAACAAAATAGCAGCGATTGAGTCTAGAGGATTTGTTTTTGCGTCAGCAGTTTCCTATATCTTGAAAAAACCATTCATATTGTTAAGAAAAAAAGATAAATTACCAGCTGATGTACACTCTGTAGATTTTGAATTAGAGTATGGAAAAGCTACAATAGAAGTTCATAAAGACTCTATAAGTGAAGGAGACTCTATTTTGATTATTGATGATTTGATTGCTACTGGTGGTACAGCAGATGCTGCAGCAAAACTTGTGGAAATCTCCAGGGGTAAAGTTGCTGGATTTATATTTGTAATAAATCTATTTGATTTAAATGGCTCAAAAGATCTGCTTGAAAAAGGATACCAAGTAGAAAACTTAATTGAATTCCCTGGTCACTAAATTTTAAATTTTAGGCCTATAATAAGAATTTTTTCCTATCATAGAATTTATTAATCCTAACAATCTCATCTGATAGATTTTTCTTTTAAAAGTATTTAAAGTAATTAAGTAATAAAAAAATTTAATTTTTGCAGAAATTAAACTTTTAAATATCCTTAATACAGCTATCGCGTAACCATAATGTTTTTTGTTAAAATAAAATTTTGACCACATCCAATGCCAATTTCTAAGATATTCAATTTCATTTCTATATTTTGGATCAACAGCTTTTCCTCCTAGATGATCAATTTTTGATTTTGGAATTACGTAAATATCTTCATCTATTTCAATTAATCTCTTACACAAATCTTCATTTTCTAAGTATAAAAAAAAATTTTCATCAAAAAAATCAAAATTATCAAACTTTTTTAGTTTTTTTAAATTCAATATCATTGCGTAACCATCGACACTTTTAACTTTAAAAGGTTTGATTGGATCAAAATTATGACCCTTTTTTAAGATGTAATTTGGATACTGATCTTTATTTGAAAGAGGAGCAATAATCCCAAAATTATCAATTTCTTTGGATGCAATAAATATCTCATTAATAGAATTACTCTCCAAAGTTACATCTGGGTTCAAAATTAATGCAAAATCTCTATTAACTTTTTTGATACCTAAATTATTTGCTGCACCCATGCCTAAATTTTTTTTTGATAAAATATATTTTACATTTTTATATTTTGATTCAATTTTTTTTTTCAAAAGATCATCATTTGAATTATCAATTACAATAATTTCTATTTCTTTATCAATAGAATTTATACAATTTTCAATGACATGCTCACTCTTATAACTTACGATAATTGCTGAAAGATTTTGCCTAGTTATTGACATAATATATATATACTCAACTATACTAAAATTTATTTTTAATGTAAAAATCAAAAAATGAAAAAAATCATAGTTACAGGAGGTCTAGGATTTATTGGGAGTAATCTTGTTGAATTATTACTAAAAAAAAATTTTTACGTTATTAACATAGATAAAATCACTTATTCATCAAATTTTTACAATACTAAAGAATTTAAAAAATCAAAAAAATATAAATTCATAAAACTTGATATCGGAAATCATAAAATTGGTAAAATTTTTTCAAAATATAGACCCTCTGGTATTTTCAACTTAGCTGCTGAAACGCATGTTGATAGATCTATAGATAATCCAGATAATTTCATTCAAAGCAACATTGTAGGGGTATATAACCTGCTGGAATGTTTTAAAAATTTTACTAAAAAAAATAAATCTAAATTAATTCACATTTCTACTGATGAGGTTTATGGAGATGTTTTGAAAGGAAGGACAAGTGAAAATTATCCTTATCGACCAAGCTCTCCTTATGCTGCAAGCAAAGCTTCTTCTGATCATTTGGTAAATTCATATATCAGAACTTATAAACTTCCTGCAATCGTAACTAATTGCTCAAATAATTATGGTCCAAAACAGCACCCAGAGAAATTAATCCCAAAGCTAATTTACAATATTACTCACAACAAACCATTACCAATTTATGGCAAAGGGAGTAATTCTAGAGAGTGGATATACGTAAAAGATCACTGTGATGCATTAATTAAAGTATTTATGAGAGGAAAAATTGGTGAATTTTACAACATTGGCTCTAATAAAAATTTAACAAATCTTGATGTGTGTAAGTATTTATTAAATCTTGCAAAAAATGAAAAGAAAATAAATAAAAAAGTGAAAATTTTATTTGTTAAAGATAGACCTGGTCACGATACTAGATATGCACTTAACAGTAATAAAATTATGAAAAGATTAAAATGGAAACCTAAAGTAACATTTAAAAAAGGAATTAAATATACATTTGAATGGTATAAAAATAACCAACTTTACTATAAATCATTATCAAAAAAAGATATTACAAAAAGATTAGGAAAAAAATGATAAAAAAAGGAATTATATTAGCAGGTGGAATGGGTACTAGAATGAGTCCACTAACCAAAGCTGTAAATAAACAATTGCTGCCTATTTACGATAAACCACTAATTTATTATCCTCTATCAATTTTAATGTTAGCAAAAATAAGAGATATTTTAATCATTGTAAACAAAGGTCAACTAGATCAATACAAGAAACTATTTCCAGAGAGAAAAAATCTAGGAATTAATGTTGTATTTAAAGAACAAGATAAACCAAGAGGCTTGCCTGATGCATTTATACTTGGTGAAAAGTTTATTAATAATTCAAATATTGCAATGATTTTAGGAGATAATTTTTTTTATGGCCAAAACTTATCAAAATTATTAACAGAATGTGCTAGATTAAAACACGGAGCTAAAATAGTTCTTCATAGTGTAAAAAAACCCCACTTATTTGGTGTTGCAAAGATTAATTATAAAAGTAAAAATATTTTAAAAATAATTGAGAAACCAAAAAAATTTATTTCAAATTACGCTATTACTGGACTTTATTTCTTTGATAACAAAGTCGTAAATTATGCAAAAAAACTAAAACCATCAAAAAGAGGTGAGTTGGAAATAATAGACTTAATAAATCAGTACAAAAAAACAAAAAAACTTTCAGCAGAATTTATCGGACGTGGAGGTGCTTGGTTAGATACGGGATCTATAAGTGATTATTATAAAACATCCGCATTTGTTCAGGCAGTAGAAAACAGGCAAGGGTTTAAGATAGCATGTCTAGAAGAGATTGCTTTATTAAATAAGTGGATAAATAAAAAAGATATTAAAGATGCAATTAGTTTTTATGGTAATTGTGAATACTCATCATACTTAAAAAAGCTAATTCAATGATTAAAAAAACAAAATTTAAAGATTTAATTTTAGTAAATAATAAATCTTTTAAAGATAGTAGAGGTTATTTTAAAGAATTACTTTTAGAAAAAAATTTGAAAAAAAAATTTCCTTTTTTAGTTATGTCTTTTTCAAAAAAAAATGTAATCAGAGGACTTCATCTTCAAACTAAAAATTCACAAGGTAAGTTTGTTAGTGTAATTAAAGGGAAAATATTTGATGTTGCAATTGATTTAAGAAGAAAATCGAAAACTTTTGGAAAAAGTATGTCAGTAATTTTAAGTGAAAATAATTCAAAATCTATTTTTATTCCACCTGGATTCGCTCATGGATTTTGTACTTTATCAAAAGAAAATTATATAGTTTACAGTTGCACAAAATATAGAGAAAAAAAATATGAAATAGGAATAAAATACAATGACAAAGATTTAAAAATCAACTGGCCAATTAAAAATCCGATTATTTCAGATAAAGATAGAAATAATTTTAGTTTTAAAGAATTTAAAGAAATAATTAAATGACACTCAAAATTCTTGTTACGGGAGGGGAAGGTAGATTTGCAAAGATATTAAAAAAGAAAAATAGAAAATTAGATCTTGTATATAAGACGAAGAAAGAATTGGATATTTTAAATATAAACTCAATAAATAGATCTATTAAAAAAGAAAAACCAAAAATTATTCTTCATACAGCTGGACTATCTAGACCGATGAATGTTCATGATAGTAATATTTCTAAAAGTATTGATTTAAATATTATTGGAACATGCAATATCGTAAAAGCATGCAAAAAAAATAATATTAAACTTATTTATTTTTCTACTGGTTATGTTTATGAAGGAAAAAAAGGAAACTATAAAGAGTCTGACCCAGTAAAGCCATTTAATAACTATGGATTGTCAAAATTGGGTGGTGAGTGTGCAGTAAAAATGTACCCTAATTCACTTATTTTGCGAATTACTATGACCGAAAAGCCATTCGCTTATAATAGAGCTTACACTAATTTGAAAACTAATTTTATTTTCCATGAGGATCTTGTAAAAATATTGCCCAAAGTTATCAAAAAAAAAGGAATTCTTAATATTGGTGGTAAAATGCAATCAGTTTATAAATTTGCAAAAAAGACAAACCCATCAGTCAAAGGTATAAAAGCAACAAAATCCTCTGAACTTCCACTTAATCAAACAATGAATATCACTTTATTGAAAAAAATTATTAAATAATTGTGGTAGCGGGAAGTGGGATCGAACCACTGACCTCGGGCTTATGAGTCCCGCGCTCTAACCAACTGAGCTACCCCGCCATTTAACATTGTTGATTTATAATATTTATAAAATTTGATTCAATAATTATTAATCATTAAATTTAAGTGAATTTTAGAAAATTATCTAAATTTAGCTAAAAACTATAAGCCCAAATAAGATCAAACCTGTAGAAGCTGCTGCAGAAAAATAAAACTTTTTTCTAATTTCTTGTTTTCTATCTATTTTTACTCTGTTTAAAAGAACATTAATATCTGTGCATTTGGAATTAGATTTTGGAGAGTCAGATACGGTATATTTTGATACAAGTTTTTTCTTTAGTGAATTAGTTAGATTTTTCATTTAGCGTAATAAACCATTCTTTGGTTTTATTAGCAAATAAAATTACAAAGATAGAAATATTCCAATCGAACCTAATAGAAGAACACAAAATGAAAAAATAAAAATGTTTTTTCTTAACTCTTTACCTTGCTCAGCCTCTAATTTTGATTTTAAAACATTTATGTCGACTCTACCTGAGCTAATTTTGTTTGAATTTAAAGGCTTTTCAGTTACATTAATATCATTTGGGGTCTCGATATTATCAGTATTTTCTGTAAAGCCTTTAGATGTCATAGACCTATTAAACCATAATAATAAAAAAAAACAATTTTCTTGAAAGTTCAAATTGGGTCAATAATAAATTGACATATGTCCAATTTGGGTCTTTACTGCTCTCTTAATAATTTATGAGTGTCAGAGAGATAGATTTTTCCAAAACCCTCAATGATGATCAAGTCTATGAGTCAATTATGTCTAATTATTCTACTCTTAGTAAAGATTGGATAAGTCATCAGTGGAATTGGATGAATAATGTTTATCAAACATTTAATGATCACTATAAATATATGATAATAATTTCTTTAATTGAAAAGACACTCCAATTTTATGACCAGATGAATGTTCAATATACTTATGATGAATATTACTCGAAATCCTATCTTCAAATTGAAAAGTTTAACATTACAGAACTTTGTGAAAAATTAGATTTACCTAAAGAAACAGTTAGAAGAAAAGTTTTAGAACTTGAAAATGAAGGAGTTATAAGTCGTAATAAAAAAAAGATCGTTATTGATAGGAAAGCATTTGCATTTGTCAAACCTGATAATCAAATTAAATTTTCATCAAAATATATCCACTTAGTTTCACAAGCTTTAAATAAAGATAAAATTTATTCAAAAAAACTAGATCAAAAAACTATTGAGAATATTATAAAAAAAAAATTTTCATTATCGTGGAGATGGTTTTACAGAATGCAGATACCTTTAATTATAGGATATCATAAATTTTTTCAAGATTTGACAACTTTTCATATTTGGGGGACAATTTGCATGAATCAGGTTTTAAATGTTTCAAGCCAATTAAATTCAAATAATGAAAAATCTTCGTTAGATTACTTTGCCACAAATAACATTCTCATAGAAAATCTTGGTACAAATACTGGAATAAGTGCAATGTCAATTTCTGATATGACAAAAATTCCTCGAGCAACAATAATTAGAAAGTGTAAATATTTAATTAAAGAAGATTTAATAAAATTAAATGAAAAAAAACAATATGTGTTGACTTCTATGAATTTTAGAAAAATTTTACCTTATCAAACAGAAATTTTTAAGTACAAAGCTAAATTTATTCGTAAAGTTTTAAATCTCCTTGTAATATCTTAAAAATTATGTTCTAGTATATTGTTGCGGAAGTACTTAGAGGGGTCATGGGTATAGTAACAACAATTGCACCATTTGCGTTAGCATTAATTATGTTAGGGCTTGGTGCATCATTAACAGTAAAAGATTTCACAAGAGTTTTTCAGCATCCAAAAGAATTTTTTGTTGGTTTAATTTGTCAATTAGTTGTTCTTCCAATTATAGGTTATTTATTAATAATTATTTTAAAAACCCCAATAGAGTTAGCATTAGGAGTAATGTTAATTGCAGCTGCACCTGGTGGAGTAACTTCAAATGTCCTTACTAAATTTGCAGACGGCGATGTTGCGCTATCTATATCTCTTACTGCTTTTACCAGTTTAATAAGTATTGTTTCAGTTCCTTATATTGTTTTTTTATCAATTGATTTATTTAATATTACTTACGTTGAAAAAGAAGTTTCAATGCTTGGTATATCGTTAAAAATGTTTTTTGTTGTGACAATACCTGTAATAATTGGAATGATTATCAGGAAATTTTTTAGCGATCTCATAGAAAATAATATGAAAATTATTGAGAAAGTATCTATAGGATTATTTTCTATTGTTTTTATTGCTATCTATATTCAGGAGTGGGATAGTATTATAATGTTTCTCACTACAGCAGGAACTATTGCTTTAATTCTGAATATTTCCATGATGGTCATCGGTTTCTATGTTGCTAAATTTTTCGCATCAGGTGTTGCTCAACAAAGATGTATTTCTCTTGAATGTGGATTACAAAATGGGACATTGGCTGTTTTTGTAGGAACTCAATTGTTTGGGCAAAATATGACTTATATGGTTCCAACTGCAGCGTATGCTTTAATAATGATGATGACCTCTGTTTTTTTTGTATTTTTTTTAAGAAATAGAACTTAATTATTTTTAAAATTAGTATTTTTTAAAGGTTTGTTAATTAATTCAATAGGATATTTTTTTTTCTCTACTTCAATAAACAAATCTTTTCTATGGAGTTCATCATTTGAAATATTGTTATTGATATAACCAAATGTTAAATTTTTCCTAAAATTAAAAGAATAATTACCAGATGTTGATCTACCTATAATTTTATTTTCTAAATAAATAGGCTCATCATGCAGCAATAATGGCTCACCTGGTTTGCTATCTGTTAAAGTAAACATTGCAAATCTACTTTTAATTTTTTCTTTTTTAATTTTTTCTAAAGCTTTTTTGCCAATAAATTCTTTCTCTTTTTTAGAGCTTATTGTAAAAGATAAACCAGCTTGATATTGATTTTCTTCTGGTGAAATATCATGTCCCCAATGTAAAAATCCACTTTCCATTCGCATAATATCCATAGCATGCATACCACAATTCGATAGGTTAAAATCTTTTCCTTTATTAACCAATAATTCATAAATTTTTTTAGCATCCTCAGATTTAACATATAATTCATAACCTAGTTCACCAACGTATGACAATCTTTGAGTCCAAGTTTTAATTCCCTCAATAGTGATATACTTTGCTGTACTAAATCTAAAATTATCATTTTCAAAATTATCTTTTGAAATTGATTTCATTAAAGCTCTACTTTTTGGTCCAAAAACTCCGAAGACACAATAATCATCAGTAACGTCTTTTAATTCAACATCTTTTGCAAGGTGTTTATTTATATGAAATTTATCTCTTTCTCGCGTAGCTGCAGAGCTTATTATTCTAAAGTGATCTTTGTCAATACAAACAACTGTTAGATCTGTTTCAATACCACCATCAGGATTTAACATATGTGTATAAACACATTTTCCAATCTCATTTTTAATATTAGATGTGCAAATTTTTTGTAATTCCTTATGAGCCTGATCAGATTTTATCTCGAATTTTGAAAAAGGAGTTAAATCGAATAAACCAACATTTTTTATTGTGTTATTTGTTTCATACTCTGCTGAAGGGTACCAATTTTGATAGTTGTAACTGTATTCATATTCTGTCTTTTCTCCATCTAATGCAAACCACATTGGTCTCTCGTATCCGCCAGAAACACCAAAACACGCACCAAAACTTTTTAGTTCATCATGATACGGAAGCATTTTTATATTTCTTGAAGTTTTATGTTGTTTAAATGGCCAATGCATTCCATATAAATCTCCTAAAGACTCTGTAATTCTTTTTTTGATAAAACCTAGCTCAGAGTGAAATTTTTGAAATCTTTTAATGTCGTAACAGAAAATGTCCTCATTAATATGTCCGTTAATTAACCATTCGGCGGTAACTTTACCAACACCTCCCCCACTCCCAATTCCAATACTATTTAAACCACAACATACAAAAAAGTTTTTTACTTCCGGTACTTCTCCAAGCAATGTATTTGTATCTGGAGTAAAGGATTCAGGACCTGAAAAAAATTTTCTAATTCCTGCTGTTTCTAAAACTGGAAATCTTTTAATTGCTGTAGCTAAATAAGGTTCAAAATGTTCAAAATTTTCTTGAAATTCTCCAAACGAAAAATCCTCAGGAACTTTATTAATCTTATCCCATGCTGGGATTGATTGAGACTCAAAAATTCCAACTAATATTTTTCCAGCATCTTCTTTTATATAAGTTCTGTTATCAAAATCTCTTATCACTGGTAAAGTTTTAGAAAGATTTTCAATCGGCTCAGTAATAATATAAAAGTGTTCTGCTGGATAAAGAGGAATACTTACTCCAGCTTTTTCGCCAATTTGGCGAGACCACATTCCTGATGATAAAACTATATATTCACAATCAATTTTTTGACCATTTACTTTTACTCCCGAAATTTTTCCATTTTTAGTTAAGATCTCATCAACAGGAGATTTTTCAAAAATTTTCGCTCCTTCCATTCTAGCTGCTTTTGCCAACATATGTGTTACTCCAGATGGATCTGCAGCACCATCGCCTGGCATTAAAATCCCACCTAGAACTTCATCAGTATTAACAATTGGATAATCTTTTTTAATTTGTTCTTTATCTAAAATTCTAACGTCAACATCAAAAAGTTGTGCAGTTGTAGCTTGTCTTTGGAGCTCTTGCCATCTACCTTTATTTTCTGCAATTGAAAGAGCACCGTTCAACCTTAACCCAGCTGAATGATCAACCTTTTTTTCAAGTTCTTTATATAGGTCTAAAGTATATTTTCTAATTTTAGTAATGGCTGCAGATGGACCTAGTTGACTTACTAATCCAGCTGCATGCCAAGTTGTACCTGATGTGAGCTGATCTCTTTCTAAAAGAATTGTATCCTTCCATCCAAATTTAGCTAAATGATAGGCAACTGAACAACCAACTATGCCTCCACCTATTACTACAACTTTACAGTTTTTTGGAAGTGTTTTTATCATTTATGATATATTTATATAAAAAAATGTTCACGTTCACCAATAATATTTTAGTAACCGGTGGGGCTGGCTATATAGGTAGTCACATAATTGAGCTCTTGGTAAAAAAAAAATTTAAAGTATTTATCTACGATAATTTAGTAACAGGTTATAAAAAATTAATAAATAAAAAAGCAGTTTTTATTAAAGGTGATATTAAAAACTCCAAACTTTTAATTAAAACTATTAATGATAACAATATAAATTCTATAATACATTTAGCAGGATATTTAAACATATCCGAGGGTCAAAAAAATAAAAAAAAGTATTATAAAAACAATGTAATAGGAACTCTTAATTTAGTTAAAGCTTGTAAAAATTCGACTGTTAAAAATATAATTTTTTCATCTTCTTGTTCTATTTATGGAAATATTAAGGGTTCAGTGAGTGAAAAAAATATACCTAAACCTAAAAGTTATTATGCTTTTACAAAGTATAAAAGTGAAGAAATTATAAAAAAATATGGAAAAAGATTTAATTTTAAATACGGCATTCTTAGATATTTTAATGTTGCAGGGGCCAGCCCATCAGGAAAAATAGGTGAAATTGAAAAATCTTACGGTCACTTAATCAAAAACTTGGCTATACAATCAACAAAGTTGAGACCTAAAGTTGATATATTTGGTAATAATTACAACACAAAAGATGGCACTTGTATTAGAGACTACATTCATGTGTCTGATCTAGCTGATATCCATATTCTTGTTTTAAAAAAAATATCTAGTAGCAAAAAATCCTTAATTTTGAACTGTGGTTATGGAAAAGGATATTCTGTTAAAGAAATTGTAGAAATTTTCAAAAAAATCAAAAAAGGAGTGATTATAAAATATAAAAAAAAAAGAATTGGAGATGTTGCTCAAATATATTCAGATAATTCTAAGCTTAAAAAAATACTTAAATGGAAGCCAAAATTTAATAATATTCAGACTATATTAAAAAGTGCAATTAAATGGGAAAAAAAACTAACTTAACGAGTTTATAGGTTTAATGTATTCATAGCCAAAAATATCTGCCACTGCTTTATATGTAACTTGTCCTTTACAAACATTTAGTCCTGCTAAAAAGTTTTTATCTTCGCTAAGGGCTTTTTGATAACCTTTATTGGCTAATTTAATTAAATATGGAAGTGTTGCTTTATTTAATGCAATTGTTGAGGTTCTAGGAACACCTCCTGGCATATTAGCTACACAATAATGAACTACATTATCAACTATAAAAGTTGGATTATTAAAAGTTGTTGGTTTACTCGTTTCTACACAGCCCCCTTGATCAATTGCAACATCAACAATAACTGAGCCTCTTTTCATTAATTTTAACATATCTTTAGTAACTAGCTTAGGCGCCTCTGCTCCTGGGATTAAAACTCCTCCTACTATTAAATCTGCCTCAGCAACTAAAGTTTTCAAATCTATTTTGTCACTTTGTTGAGGAATTATTTTATCTCCAAACATTTCAACTAATTGTTTTAGTCTCGCTTCTGATTTATCTACAACATGAACTTTTGCCTTCATGCCAGTCGCTATAGTTGCCGCGTTTTCTCCCACCACACCTCCACCTAAAATTAAAACATTTGCTGGTTCACCGCCAGGAGCTCCACCCAATAATACTCCTCTACCTTTTTGATTTTTTTCTAAACAATGAGCTCCTGCTTGAACTGACATACGTCCCGCAACGGCACTCATAGGTGCAAGTAAAGGAAGTCTTCCATTATCATCAGTAATAGTTTCATAAGCTATATTAATACTTTTTGATTTAACCAAACCCGCCGTCAAATCTTTTGCAGCAGCCAGATGTAAATAAGTATATACGATTTGATTTTCTTTAATCATTTCAACCTCAACTTTTTGAGGTTCTTTAACTTTTACAATTATTTCAGCATCATTAAAAATATCAGTAGCTTTTTCTATAATTTTTGCACCAGCTTTTTTGTACTGATCATTATCAAAACCTGCCTCAAAGCCTCCGTTGTTTTCTACTAATACTTCGTGTCCCTCAGAGACAAGAGTTTTTACACTATCTGGTGTTAGGCCTATTCTATTTTCTTGAGGTTTAATTTCTTTAGGTACGCCAATTCTCATTAACGAAATTTAATTCTTTTTACTTTTTGCGTAATTAGTTATTCCGGTTCTTAATTTTTCAATAATTTCATCAATATGTTTTTTTTCACAAATAAACATCGGTGCTATAATTAAACAGTCACCTGTAGCTTTGAAATTTACTCCAGCATCATAACAATGTTTAAAAGTAGCTAAGCCTGCTTTACCAGGTCTCCCGTCAGTTTTAATATCTATACCGCCCATCATTCCGTAGCCTCTAATGTTATCCACTACATCAATGTCTTTTAGTGAAAATAGTCCTTCTTGGAAGTATGGAGCTAGTTCTTTTGCTCTATTGAAAATATCTTCTTTTTCAAAAATATCTTGAACAGCTAATGCTGCTGCAACAGAAACTGGTATTCCTGAATAAGTATAACCATGAAATAATTCGATCGCACCTTTTGGAGAATTGTCCATAACAGCATCATAAATTTCCTCTTTACAAGCAACCACACCAAATGGAACTATTCCATTAGTTGTTGCTTTAGCCATAGTCATTATGTCAGGTGTTACACCAAACTCTTGAGCTCCAAAAGCTGAACCAGTTCTTCCCCATCCAGTAATAACTTCATCAAAAATCAAAAGAATTTTATGTTTATCACAAAGTTCTCTTAATCTTTGTAAATATCCAACTGGTGGAACTAAAGTTCCTGTTGATCCAGCAATTGGTTCAACAATACAAGCTGCAATATTTTCTGATCCAAAATTAGTACAAATTCTTTCTAAGTCATTAGCAATTTCAGCACCTGTTTCAGGTTGACCTGATATAAATTTATGTTCATCTAAATGTGTATGTCTCATATGAACAACACCTGGCATCAGAACACTTGCATAAGCTTTGACATTATTAATCATCCCACCTACTGATGTTGCTCCTATATTCATCCCATGATATGCACGTTCTCTTCCAACAAATCTAAATCTTTGTCCTTCGCCTCTCGCTTTATGGTAAGCAATACTTATTTTGATTGCTGTTTCAACTGCAGTAGACCCACAAATTGTATAAAAAATTTTATTCAAATTTCCTGGTGTATGTTTTGAAATTCTAGTCGCTAATTCAAAAGATCCACCAAATCCTTGTTGGAAGGGTTGACAATAATCTAAAGTTTGTAATTGATTTGTTATTGCTTCAATAATTTCTTTTCTACCATGTCCTAAAGGATTACAGAATAATCCTGAGCTAGCATCAATTTGAGTTTTACCTTGGTGATTTTTTAAATATACACCTTTTGCTTCCACTATAAGTTTTGGATTTTCTTTAAAATCTTTATTAGATGTAAATGGCATCCAATGTTCATTTAAAGAGTTAGGTACAGATGTTCTTTTTTCTGAGCTCATATTAAAATTTATAATTGGTTAATTAATAAATCCTTAGACTAATTAAGTCCAATAAACCACCAAAATAATTGTCACAACTTAAAGTTGTGTAACTAGAATGAGCATTTTTTTGTTTTACATATAGGTCAATTTAATCTTAAAATTGGAACATATAAATAAACAAGGAAGAGGAAAAATGAAAAAAATAATTAGTTTTATTCTTGGATGTTTTGTAGCTCTTAATCTTTCAATTTCAGTTGCTAATTCAGCAGCTAATGAAGTAAGAGTTGCATACTTCTTAGAGTGGCCAAGCCCAAATCTAGAGGATATGATGAAGAAAAACTTCGCCAAAGCTCTAGGAGTTCCTGTTAAGTGGACAAACTTTACTAACGGTGGTGCAATGACTGATGCTATGTTAGCGGGAGATATTGATATCTCTTACTCTCAAGGTTTAGTTCCATTCATTAATGCTGTTAAATCAAAAGCTCCTATCAAACTTGTAGATATTGCTATGGAATACGGAATGGGTGGTACAACATGTGTAACATCTAATGCTTCAGGTATAACAAAAGCTAACGCTACAGAACTTGAGGGTAAAAAAGTTGCTGTTCCATTAGGTACAATGGCTGAATACGTTTTTGATGAAAGTATGAAAGTTGTTGGTGCGGACAGAAAAAAAATGGATATCATTCAAATGGACCCTGAAGAAGGTGCTGCTGCTTTAGTAAGTGGTGATGTTGTAATGGCATGTTTATTTGGTGGTAACTCAATTAAAGCTGCAACTGCAGTTGGATCTAGATTACTTACAGTTCAAGAAGCTAGAGACGCAGGTATCTTAGGTATTGATATCACTTCAGTAACTACTAAGTTTATGAAGGAAAATCCAGGTATGCTAAGAACTTTTATTGAAGTAACTCATGAGGCTAATGCGAGATATAGAGCTGGTAAAAGCGATATGAACTCAATGTCAAAAGCTTCTGAAATGAAAGTTGCTGATATGAAAGAAACTTTAAGTGGCTTTAAATTTCTAACACCTGAGGAAACTAAACAATCTATGGAAAGTGGAAATCTTGATGCATTCTTAAAAGGAATGGGAACACCAAGAGGAAACGTAGATACTAGTTTCTTACCTTTATAATCTAAGGGTAACTTAAATTTTAATAGGCGCCAATTGTAATAAATTGGTGCCTATTTTTTTATTAAAAATTCAAATATAAAGTCTCTTTATGAGTGATTTAGTTTCACAAAATCTAAACATGATTTTTAAAACTCCTAAAGGGGAGACTGTTCACGCATTAAAAGATTTAAATTTTACTCTCAAAAAGGGAGAGCTTCTCACAGTTCTTGGGCCCTCTGGTTGTGGAAAGACCACATTGCTTAACATTACTGCAGGATTTATTAGACCAACTTCAGGAAGTATTACTTTAAATAATAAAGAAATAGATGGACCAGGAGTTGAGCGAGGAATGGTTTTTCAGCAAGGGGCTTTATTTGAATGGCTAACAGTTGCTGAAAATGTGAATTTTGGATTAAGAATGAAAAAAGAAGATCCAGTTGAAACTCAAAAAAAAGTTTATGAATGGTTAGAAATTGTTGGATTAAAAGGTTTTGGGAATACCCCAACTTATCAATTATCTGGAGGTATGCAGCAAAGAGTTGCCCTTGCAAGATGTCTAATTAATAACCCAGATTTGATTTTAATGGATGAACCATTGGGAGCTCTTGACGCTCTTACAAGAGAAAAAATGCAGTCTCTGGTTTTAAAAATTTGGAAAGAGACTGGCAAAACAATTATTCTGATTACTCATTCAGTTGAGGAGGCCTTACTTCTTGGGGAAAGATTATATGTGATGGCTCCAAGACCAGGAAGAATACACAAAGAATATAATCTGCCATTCGCTTCAATGGGATTAAAAGAAGATTTAAGAGAAATTAAAAAAAACAAAGAGTTTTCTCAAAAACGAGAGGAAATCCTTGAAATGATCTGGAACATGGAAGAAGAAATTATGGGGAAAGATAATTAAATGTTAACTCAGATAATAACTTTTCTTATATTCTTCGCTGTAGTTGGCTGTATTCTTTATGGAAGAAGATTGATAAGAACTGAGAAAGTAGATGCTGTATTTGGAAATCCAGAGAGAGCACTAGGTGGTACTCACTGGGTAATTGTCGGAAGTAGTTTTTTACTTTTAATTTGGCTGTATTATTCTTGGGATATTGCTAAAGGGTTTTATCCAAAATCAGCTAATGAGTTATGCCAAGTAGCAAAAGTGAACGACTCTTTGCTTGGATTAAAATATCAATTTCCAATTGAGGAAAGAGAATTCAAAAGTACTTCACAAATCAAAAAAGAAAACAAAAACTTAAAAATTATCCAAAGTGAAATTCAAAACTCTGAAGAACTAAACAATCAACAAAAAACAATACTAATTAGTTATATAAGCAAAACTAATCAACTTATCCCATTACTTACAAATGA
The DNA here is from genome assembly GCA_902576375.1 of uncultured Pelagibacteraceae bacterium. Taxonomy (GTDB): domain Bacteria; phylum Pseudomonadota; class Alphaproteobacteria; order Pelagibacterales; family Pelagibacteraceae; genus Pelagibacter. Next base: position 457,505 of record CACGUZ010000001.1, on the reverse strand, counting down.
AGATTTATTAGAGATTGAGACTCAACAAAAATTAGATGATATCACTGGAAAAATTAATCTATTAACTGAAAATTTCCAAAAACCTGATTATCCATTTGAGAGCGAGCAAGAACTCAATGACCGACTTATAGCAGTAGAGGAAGAAGGTGGTTGGGGTATAACTAAAGTAAATGCAGGTTCAGGTTCTATTGAAAATACATTAGAAGTGCCTTTAGTACCTGCAACGTACAGAGGTTTAAAGTTTCACACAGCAGCCCAAGAGTTAAATTTAATAAGTGATGAATTTTTTAAGTTAAGAAATCATAACCCTCAATTTAAAAATAAGATTAAAGAACTTAAAGAGGAAATTAAATCTTATAGAAAAAGTTTGAGTGATAGTGAGGAAGTGGCTTCAACATACGCAAAAAATATTGTTAAGGTTGCAAGAAGAATAGAATTCGCAAGTATCTATCCTCCAAATGCATTGGATAAGATGCAGGCGGCAATCGTCAAATTTGATAATGCTCAAAAAAAAGAACAAGGTGGATTGAGATTAATCGATATTTTCCTATTCCCCGCAGGAACTATTGTTGCTAGTGGTCCAAGTTGCTCAGAGCAGGGATCAGGTAGATGGTTACCCAAACCATCCGATACTTTTAATAAATTCATATTAATGTCAAAACCTAGCGTGGGTTATAAAGATATTCCTCTATTATGGATACAAATGGTGGATGTAAGTAAAATGATTGGCTTTATTTTGCCAGACTGGATTGCAGATATTTTACCAGGTGAATATCCAATTCATAATAAAGATGGAATAGTAAAACAAAACTTCAAAGGTGGAGTTCTAAAAATTGTAACTGGTGATTTTAATTTGTTTAAAGTACCTGTTCCCTATGGACATATTTGGGATTCATTTTTAAGAGTTTTTCTTGGTTTAGTTTTTGGAATATTAATTGGTGTACCTCTTGGTCTATTTATGGGACTGAACAGATTTGCAAAAGGTTTTTTTGATCCTTTAATAGAGCTTTATAGACCTGTTCCTCCTCTTGCATGGGCTCCACTTATAATTTCGGTCTTAGGAATTGATAATACTGGAAAAGTATTCTTATTATTTATGGTTTCTTTATCTATAATGATTATTTCAGCAAGAGCAGGTGCCTCGGGAACGCAGTTGTCAAAAATTCATGCAGCTCACTCGTTAGGAGCATCAAAACGACAAATATTAAGGCATGTTATTTTCCCAAACTCATTACCAGAAATACTTACCGGTATAAGAGTGGCAGTGGGTATGTGTTGGGGAACCTTGGTAGCTGCAGAATTTTTAGCTGGTACCACTGGTATTGGTTTTGTCGAAAATGTAGCCAAGAAATATTTTCAATATGAAGTGATTTGGATAACAATTTTTATAATGGGAATGCTCGGATTGTTATTCGATATAACACTTAGAAAAATAATTGATAAAACGATTCCATGGCGAGGAAAAGGTTAAATTTGATTTTTTAAGAAAATTTTAATGTAATCAGTAAGCTTTATTTTTCCAAAATGCCTATAAACTTTGTTTGATAAATTCATTTTCGATGATGCAGATGCATATCTTTCACCAGGTCTTTTTTTCAAATATTTAATCTTAGATTTAAACATCTTAGCAACTTGTATAATTGAAAAGCTTTCTTTATTAGAAATACTATAGTGTCTTGATAGATTTTTTTTCCAAGCTAAAAAACATATCCTAACTGTATCATTTATATGAGTAAATCTTCTTGTCTGTGTTCCTGGTTTTACTACAGGAAGCGGTTTGTCATTTTTATATGCTTCTTCAAAAATACCAATCACAGTTGCCATTTTTCCCTTAGATATTTGTTTTGGACCGTAAACATTATAAAAATAGATCACTTCAAACTTAAAGTTAAACCATTTTTTATAATTTTCTAACAATTCTAAATTTTTTGCTTTTGTAAAGGCATATGGAGATAAATTTTTATCATTACCTCTATTTCCTAATGATGCCGATGTCGCTGAGTAGATTAATTTAATTTTATTTTTCATACAAAAATTAAATACTGAATACGTACCAACTGTATTTGAATCTATACAAGTGTTCATATCAATAAAACTTTGGTAAATTCTTGCAAACTCACCAAAATGAAATACAGTTTTTATTTTTTTTGGATCTTTAATTATTTTTGAAATATCTTTTGTATTAGCTTTGATGTACTTTAATCTTTTGTTTTTATAGTGGTTTTTTTTAAATCCAGATGAATAATTATCAATACTAACTAAATAATAATTTGTTTTTTTTAATAGATAACTTATTAAATTTGAGCCTACAAAACCTGCTCCCCCTGTAACTATAATGGTATTTTTTTTGGCCATAATTTTCTTATAGTTTTAAATAATATATTATCAAGTCATTAAAATAATTCTAATCTATCCATGATTTATATTTTTCTAAATTATCAGTGATATATTTTGGAAGAACGTCTAAATTTACTTTCATTAAATTAAATCTATTATTTTGTTTCTTTTCATTGGAAGACTTTGTGTCTGTCAAATGATCATAATTAATAAATTTATTTTGAATTTTATATTCAATATCTTTTAAAGTATCATTTTTTAATTCAAACTCTGAATGCATTTCATCGTTCAAATATTTTCTATATAATTCCTCGGGAGTCTTAAGATTAGTAAAATGCCAACCACCATTTTCTATGATTTTAATATTTGTGTATTTCATTTCAGAAAACAATGTATCTAATCTTAAAGAACTATATTTTTTATTTTTTATATTCCTCAACCAAGATATATTTTTGAGATTTTTTAGTTTACAAGCTTTTGTTCCAAACCAATCTATTTTTGGGTATGCAAGATTAAACTTATAATAAAATAGCTTTTGTTTGAATATGATAATCTTTGCTGTATTAGTTTTGAAATCTATATTGGACAGGTCTGGGATTTCATCATTATCACTGTAAATAATGTAATCATTTTTATCTGCTCCATTTAGTGATTTAAAAATATGATTCCTTTGTGCTTCTATTCTTAGAATACTATTTTGTCTTAATAATAATGGGTCATTATTTAGACTGGTTATTTTTTTTACTGGGTCAATATCAATAATTGAGTGAATTATCTTATGCTCGAATTTTGGGTAATCTTTTTTATTAAATTTAATTTCTTTTTCTTTTCCACTGTGAGAAAATCTTGCCTCACAAACAATAAATTTGTCTACAAAAGGATCAAGTATATTGAACCTTAAATCCATCATTAATTTTTCTTCGAAAAATGTAGTGGTATCAAATACTCTCATATATGTTAATTATATAAATCTTTAGTTGATTGATATCAAAATAAACTATAACTAGAGCTTATTATGTCAATTTTGTTTAGTAATCCTCCCTGGTGGGAAAACAAAGAGAGCAGGGGTTTATTTAGAAAAAAAAGATGGCGGAGGGGAGTAAGATCAGGTTCAAGATGGCCCTTCACATACCTTGGTAGATGTACACCAGATAATCCGCGTGCCAAAGATTATATTCCCTACCCTTATTTTTTAGGTTACGCCACTACCTATGCATCCAAAATGATGGGTGATAAAGAAGTTTATTTTAGAGATAGCATTGCATTATCCGAGTCATATGAAAGTTTTTATAAATACTTAGAGTCTATTGAAAAAAAATTAGAATATTTTTTAATTGAAAGCGCTACACCATCTTGGGATCACGATTATAAACTTATTAAGCAGATAAAAGAAAAGTATCCTCATTTAAAAATAATTGTTGCAGGTCCAATATCTACATCTGCTCAAAAATGGGATAGCAATATTATTCACGCAGTTTTAAAAGGTGAATTTGAAAAAAATGTAATGAAAGTCATCAATGGAAAAAGTGGTTTAATAGAACATGATCTCTTAACTTTGGAAGAAATGAATAACTCTCCATTCCCTTATTATGATGAAACAATTTATGATAAATATTTTGATGGAAATCCAATACCAATGAATCAATTATCACCACAAGCTCATATTCTAACTAGTAGAGGCTGCCCATTTAAATGTATTTTTTGTGTATGGCCAGCAACAATGACTGGAAATGATCCAGATGGTGAAAACAAAAGATCTGTGAGACAATACTCTGCTGATTATATAAAAGGTTTTTTAGATAAATTGACAAGTGATTATAAGTTTGAAGCAATTTATTTTGACGATGACACATTTAACATTGGAAATAAACATACTGTTGAAATAAGCAAAGTTGCTGGCAAGTACAATATTCCTTGGTTTGCAATGTGTAGAGCAGATACTTGTAAAAAAGAAAATTGGAAAATAATGAGAGACAATGGGTGCAAAGGAGTTAAAATAGGAATAGAGTCTGGAAGTCAATATGTGGTGGATAAGATCGTAAATAAACATCTCGATTTAGATTACACCAATCAACTCGTTGATCATTTGAGAGATCTAAATATGTCTGTTCATGGAACATTTACTTATGGATTGCCTGGTGAAACAAAAGAACAAATGTTAGAAACTAAAGAATTTATTAAGAGAACTAATTTTAATACAGTTCAAGAATCTGGAACAGCTGAAATAGAAGGAACTCCTTTACATACATTAAATACTAAAGATTTAAAAAACTATCCTGGAGCTAGTATCAATACTGAATATGATAGACAGAAAGATGGAGGGAAGAAGTGGCAAAGCTTAGTGAAAAGTTTGCAAGATAATTAATATTTGTGAATACTAAAAGCGTAAGTATCTATGTTCCAGCTTATAATGCTGAAAAAACAATTAAACATTCTTTAGAGTCTATAAAAAACCAAACTCATCCATTTGATGAAATTATAGTTATTAATGATAATTCATCTGACTTCACAGAAAATATTGTTAAAGAGTTTAATGACGTAAATATAATCAACAACTCAAAGAATAAAGGTTTGGGATATAATAGAAACTTGGGAATGAAATCTAGCTCTCATCAAATAGTTGCTTCTATTGATGCTGACGTAGTCTTAGAAAAAAACTGGCTTGAAATCATGATTAAAAACTTTTCACAACATCAAACTGTTATCTGTGGTGGAAAAATGATTGAGGAACTGACCAAAAATAGATTTAATGCTTGGCGGGCAAAATATTATAGTCAAAACTGGGGAGATAAATCGTTTGAAAACCCACCTTTTTTATTTGGTTGCAATATAATCCAAAATAAATCTGTATGGGATGCTGTTGGAGGATACGATGAAAAATTACTTACAAACGGGGAAGATATTGATTACACAAATAAAATAAGACATCATAATCATATCAAAATCAAATATTGCTCTGACGCATTATCAAAACATTTTCAAGATGATGATTTAAATTCCTTATCAAATAGAGTTTGGCGATATCACTCATTTGGATATAAGATAAAAAGTCCTTCTATTTACAAAACATTTAAATTATCCCTAAAACAAACAAAATTTTTTTTTAAAAGATCTGTAAAAAACCTTATAAGATTAGAATTTAATTTTATACTTATTAATTTTGCAATTTTAATAAAATTTATTGTGTTAGAACATACCTACTATAAAAAGTTTAAAAAATGAAAATTTTAATTACAGGTGGTTGTGGTTTTGTAGGTACGAACTTAGCATTATTTTTAAACTCAAAAGGTTTTAATGTAAATTGCCTTGATAATTTATCAAGAAAAGGATCAAGATATAATTTAAGTCTATTAAGAAATAAAAAAATAAGAAATTATAACTTTGATATCTATAATCATAAAAAAATACAAAAATTACCCAAATATGATTTGATTATAGACTGTTGTGCAGAAGCAGCTGTAGAAGTTTCTAAAAAAGATATTGACGGTGTAATAAATACAAATTTTTTTGGAACTTTAAATATTTTGAAAAAAGCTAAAAAAGACAAATCTAAAATTATATTTCTTTCAACTAGTAGAGTTTATCCTATTAAAGAAATGAATAATATTATAAAAAAAAAAGTTATTTCTTCAAAGATTAAAGTTAAAAAAACTTTTAGTGAAAATGATAGTGTTCAAGGTCCAAAAACTATTTATGGTTTGACTAAACTGTCATCTGAAATGCTAATTGAGGAATTTGCATATGCTTTTGATATTAAATTTATAATTAACCGGTGTGGAGTTATTTCTGGACCATTGCAGTTTGGAAAACAAGATCAAGGTTTTGTAAGTTTATGGATATGGGGTCATCTAAAAAGGAAAAAAATGAAGTACATAGGTTATGGTGGTTTCGGCAATCAGGTGAGAGATGTATTGCATATTGACGACTTATGTGAATTGATAAATTTACAAATCAAAAAAATTTACAAAATTAACAATAAAATTTTTACCGTTGGTGGCTCAAAAAAAAGTTATACTTCTTTAAGGCAATTAACTCATATTTGCGAGAAAATTACCAAAAATAAAATTGAATTCTCCAAAGTTGCTAAAACCTCGATTTATGACATCCCATATTTTATAACTAACAATTATTTTGTAACAAAAACTTATGGTTGGAAACCAAAAAGAAATATTTTAAAGGTTGTTAGTGATACATTTTTGTGGTTAAAAAATAATGAATCAATAATTAACAAATATTTCTAATGTCATTAGCAATTATTACAGGCTCTACGGGATTAGTTGGATCTGAAGCTGTCAATTTTTTTCATGACAAAGGTTTTGATGTAATTGGTATTGATAATAATTTAAGAAAGTTATTTTTTGGAAAAAATAGCTCTACAGTTTGGCTTAAATCTCAACTTCTAAAGAGAAATAAAAATTTTAAAAATTACCACATTGATATAAGAAATTTTACAGGCTTAGAAAAAATATTTAAAAAATATTCAAAAAAAATATCAGTAATAATACATTGTGCGGCCCAACCATCTCATGATTATGGAAAGAATTATCCTTTTTTAGATTTTAATGTAAATGCGACAGGCACACTTAATCTTCTTGAATTAACAAAAAAATACTCTCCCAATGCTCCTTTTATTTTCATGTCAACTAACAAAGTATATGGTGATAATCCAAATAAACTTAATATCATTGAAAAAAAAACCAGGTGGGAGTTAAACAAAAGAGATAAAAACTATAAAGGTATCAAAGAAAACTTTTCTATAGATAACTCGACACATAGTTTTTTTGGTGTTTCAAAAACCTATGCAGATTTAATAGTTCAAGAATATGGTAAAAACGTAGGATTAAAAACAGTATGTTTTAGGGGTGGTTGTATTACTGGTCCAAATCACAGTGGTGCAACTCTTCATGGATTTTTATCTTATTTAGTTAAAGCAAGTTTAAAAATGAAAAAATATAATTTAATTGGCTATAAAGGAAAACAAGTAAGGGATAACTTGCATAGTTACGATTTAGTAAATTGTTTTTGGCAATTTTATAAAAAACCAAGATTTGGTGAAATATATAATATGGGTGGTGGAAGATATTCAAATTGCTCAATCATAGAAGCGTTAAACTTAGTTGAAGAAATAGCCGAAATAAAAGTTAAAAGAAAAATTTTAAAAAGTCCAAGAGTTGGTGATCATATCTGGTATATTTCTGATACTTCTAAATTTAAAAAACATTACCCAAAATGGAAGCAAAAATATAATACCAAAAAAATTATAAAGGAACTAATTGAACATCAAAAATAAAAGATTATACAATTCTGTAAAAAAAATCTTTATAAAACATAAGTTAAGTTCTCATCATGCTGAAATATCAACAAGAGCTCTGTTAAATGCAGAAATAGTTGGGGCTTATGGACACGGTCTATCAAGATTAAAAATGTACTGTGATAGGATTAAAAAAAATGTAATAAATCCTAAACCAAAAATAAAAATAAAAAAAATATCTCAATCAATTTCACATATAGATGCTGATAACAGTATTGGTTTTGTTGCAGCAGATATAGCTATTAAAAAAGCAATTCAAAATGCAAAGCAAACTGGTTTAGGTTTGGTTGCTGTAAAAAACAGTGGCCATTATGGTTTGTCAGGTTATTACGCTGAACAAGCTGTAAAAGAAAACTTGATTACCATGATCTACACAAATGCACCACCTGCAATTGCTCCACACGGAGCCCGAAAAAGTTTATTTGGAACTAACCCTATTTGTTTTGGAACACCTAGTGGTTCAAAAGCACCTTTTATTTTCGACTCATCAATCTCAATAATCAATAGAGGAAAGATCAGATTTGCATCAAAAAATAATCAGAAACTCCCAGTCGGTGTTGCCTTAGATAAGTTTGGTAAACCAACAACTGATGCTAATAAAGCTCTTAAAGGTGTTCAGTTACCTATCGCAGGATTTAGAGGTTCAGGATTAGCATGGATGGTTGATATATTAAGTGGTGTTTTAACTGGTGGTAATCACTCAGGTAAAGTAAAAGATCCTTTTGAGGATTTTACTGGACCACAAAATATAGGACATTTATTTATCACATTTAAAACAAATTTATTTGTAAAAGATTACAATCAAAGAATTAAAGATAATATCAAAAGAGTAAAACGACTACCTAAAGTTAAAGGAATAAAAGAAATAATGTATCCAGGACAAAATAAATATAAAAGATATAAAATGAATTTAAAAAAAGAGATTAAAATATCTAAAATTATTAAAAAAGAATTAGAGATTCTTAAAAACTAATTATGCTTTCAAATAAAGAAATAATTGTTCCAAATAATCTATTAAATGCTGCCCTAAAGAATAAAGGAGTAAAAGCTGGAATTGTTAATGCCGGGAAACCATTGCCAATGTTATCTATTCAAGATGCAGTTAAAGAAAATTTAATTGATCCGATTTTTATAGGAGATAAAAAAGAAATTCTAAAGTGTGCAGAAGACTTGAATTGGGATATTTCTAAATATAAGATAATTAATGAACCAGTTGAAAATAATACTGCTGGTATAGCTGCAAAACTTGCGAGTGAGGGAAAAATAAGAATTATAGTTAAAGGACATATACATACAGATATTTTAATGAAAGAAGTTTTAAAAAGAGAGTACAACTTGTTGGGTAAAACAAGGTTAAGTCACATCTGGCATATGACATTAGAAAAAGACGATAAGCCTCTAATAATTACCGATGGTGCTTTAAATGTATTACCAAATGTAAAAACTAAAATGCATATCCTAAAAAATGTAATTAATTTTTCTCATAGAATTGGAATTGAAAGACCAAAAATTGCGGTATTGTCTGCCACAGAAGAAGTTTTAGATAGTGTACCAAGTTCTAAAGAGGCTGAAGAAATTACAAATCTTGCAAAAAAAGAAAAGTTAAATGCCGATATATTCGGGCCTTTAGCTTTTGATAATAGCATATCAAAAAAATCTGCAGCTATTAAAGGTATTCAAAATGATGTTGCAGGAATTGCTGATGTTTTATTAGTGCCCAGTGTTGAGACAGGTAATGCATTGGTAAAGATGTTAATATATTTTAGTGGTGCATGTGCTGCAGGAGTAGTTGTTGGTGGAAAAGTACCTGTGGTAATTACTAGTCGCTCCGATGAAGCACCTGCAAGACTAGCGTCAATAGCTGCAGCTGTTGTTGCACTAGATTAAATGTTTGATTGCAATAAAATTAAATTTGTCTTAAATAATTCATCAATTATAAAAACATATTAATGGCTATTACTTATTTAAAAAAGTCTCCGAAAACTTCGTCCACGGACGATAATAAAACAACTGGAATAGTCCAAGATTTATTAAAAGATATCGAAACAACAAAAGAACAAGGCTGTATCGATTTAACTAAAAAATTCGACAAGTATGATGGGGAAATCATAGTATCAAAAGATAAAATTGAAGAAATTAAAAAAACGTTAGATCAAAAAACCAAAGATGATATTCAATTTTCATTTGAAAGAGTTAGAAAATTTGCTGAAGCACAACTTAAAAATTATGGTCAAGATTTTGAGGTAGAACTTTCTGATGGTTTGTATGCGGGTCAAAAATTAGTGCCTGTTAATACAGCAGGTTGCTACATCCCAGGTGGAAGATATGCTCACATTGCATCTGCTGTAATGAGTGTAACTACAGCAAAAGTTGCTGGAGTAAAAAATATTATTGCATGTAGTCCTCCTAAAGAAGGTGTTGGTGCCCACCCTACTATTGTATACACAGCTGATCTTTGCGGTGCAGATGTAATTTTAAATTTAGGAGGAGTTCCTGCTATTGCAGCAATGACCAATGGATTATTCAAAAATCCCCCAGCAGATATAATTGTGGGACCAGGAAATCAATTTGTAGCTGAGGCTAAAAGAATTTTATATGGAAAAGTTGGTATTGATTTATTTGCAGGACCAACTGAAATTGGAATTATAGCTGATGCTAAAGCTGATCCAGAAATTGTTGCGGTAGATTTAGTAGGGCAAGCTGAGCATGGATATAACTCACCATGTTGGCTTTATACAACTAGTAAAGAATTAGCCGAAAAAGTAATGAAAAGAGTTCCAGAATTAATTGCAGAACTTCCAGAAGTTCCAAGGACAAGTGCTGAAGCAGCGTGGAGAGATTATGGTGAAGTAATTCTTTGTGATACTGATGAAGAAATAGTTAAAATTAGTGACGAATATGCACCTGAACATTTAGAAGTACAGACCGAAAACTTAGAATGGTTTCATGAAAGATTAACAAATTATGGATCATTGTTTGTGGGTGAGGAAACAACTGTTGCATACGGCGACAAATGTTCTGGTACAAATCATATCTTACCAACTAAAGGTGCAGGAAGATACACAGGCGGATTATTTGTTGGAAAATTTATTAAAACTTTGAGCTTTCAAAGAATGACAAAAGAATCTACTAAATTAGTTGGTGCTGCTGCAGCTAGAATTTCTAGATATGAGGGAATGGAAGCTCATGCAAGAACAGGAGATGTAAGACTTAGAAAATATGGTTTTTCTAATTAATTCTCTGGTACAAAAATTAAACACAATCCATTATTACAAAATCTTTTTCCAGTAGCAGTGGGTCCGTCTAAAAAAACGTGGCCATGATGTACGCCACAATTTGCACAATGATACTCAATTCTTTTCATTCCAAAAGAATAATCAATCTTAGTTTCAAAAGCTCCTGGCAAAGCTTCAGAAAAGGAAGGCCAACCCGTGCCACTATCGAATTTTGCTTTTGATGAAAATAACTTTGCTCCACAGTTTGCGCAATGATAAAAACCATTTCTCTTTTCTTCAAGTAGTCTGCTGGTAAACGGTCTCTCAGTGCCCTCATTAAACATTATATCTTTTTGAGCTTTAGTCAGATCAGGATTAATGATTTTTTTTGTAGCTGATTTTAAGAATTGATAAGGCAATGATACAAAAAGTATAGAAAGTCCAAATAATTTCAAAAATTTTCTTCTTAAAAGCATATTGAATAAGATTAATTTGAAATTGAGATTTTAACATGCGCTATAATTGTCACTCAAAAATACATTAATTAAAGAAAATATGCCGTTTCTTTAATTATATAAATTGTGAGCAAAGACATGAAGCTAATAATGAATCCATTAATATATTTCCACGTTTTATCACTTTGAGCATATCTTGAAAAGTATACCGATGAATAACCAAGTAAAAAGAAAAATATAAAAGATGCTACAGAGGCGCCGATACCAAAATAAATTTTTTCATCAAATAAAAAATTTTTTGAAAAATTCCCTAAAAAGAAAACTGTATCAGAATAAACATGTGCATTTAGGTAGGTGAAACCAAGTGTCTTTAATATAATCTTAGCACTATTGGTCTCTTTTTTTTCAATATTGAAATTAGCGCTAACACTAAAATATTTAATTTTTGAATATATAAAATAGATTAAAAAAATTATTAAACAGATGTTTAAAGTTAGCTCTACAAATATATTAAAATATTGATGAAAAAAGTGGAATAAAAGAATACCTGAAAATATCAAAATTAGGTCTGAAAATGAGCAAATTAAACAGACTAAAAAAACATGCTGTTTTTTTAGCCCTTGTTCTATTACAAAAATATTTTGAGCACCAATCGCTAGGATTAAACTAAGCCCGGTAATAAAACCTAGTACCAGGTATTCCATCTAAACTAAAATTATTCTGGATTAGCTGTTAAAGTTTTGATCTCTAGAATATTTTCGTTAGGGTCTTTTACAAAAAATGTTTCTTGCTCGTATTTTGTTCCTTTAAATCTTAGATAAGGTTCATCATAATACTTTGCACCTTTTTCTTTTAATCTATTTTTTAAAGTATCAAAATCTTTTCTTGATAAATGAACTCCAAAGTGTGGAACAGAAACGTTACCCATATCTACGTCGTGTCTTTCATTATCAAGTTTATGCTCACTTGCATGGAGAGTTAATTCATTTCCCCAAAAGTCAACATCAGCCCACTCTTGTGCTGAATTATCAAGTCGGCAGCCCAAAGTTTCACTATAAAACTTTTTTGCTGTTTCTAGATCTCCGCATGGGATTGCTAGATGAAAACAATTAGTATTTTTGTACATTATTTCTCCTTTAAATACTGTTTAGAACCACTATATAGACATTAATTATTTTTATCAAGCTGACAAAATTATATGAATGATTTTTTACAATCTATAATAGACAGAGATCCTGCGGCAAAATCTAAGTTAAGTCTTATCTTAACTTACCCAGGGGTTAAGGCTATTTTTTTTCATAAAATTGCAAATTTTTTTGCGATTGCAAAATTTGATTTAGTTGCAAGAATCATTTCTCAATTTTCAAGATTTTTAACAGGAATAGAAATTCATCCAAAGGCAAAGATTGGAAAAAATTTATTTATTGATCACGGTATGGGCGTTGTTATCGGCGAGACGTCTGAGATTGGAAACAATGTTACTATTTATCATAATGTTACATTAGGCGGAATTGCTCCAAGTATAAATACTAATGATCAAAGAAATACTAAAAGACACCCAACTTTAGAAGATAATGTTGTTGTCGGATCTGGTGCTCAAATTTTAGGACCAATAACAGTTGGTAAAAATTCCTTAATCGGTGCAAATGCAGTAGTTACTAAAAATGTTCCAGAGAAATCAATAATGGTAGGAATTCCAGCTACAAGAGTTGGTGATGCTACAAAAGGATTTCAACCTTATGCTGTTACTGATAAAGATAAAGATTAATGTCACAAATAAAAAATAACTTTATTGAGTCAGTTGGTAATACACCTTTAATAAAATTAAAAGCAGCCTCAGAGATCACTGGGTGTAATATTTATGGAAAAGCGGAGTACCTAAATCCAGGTGGATCCGTTAAAGATAGAGCTGCTCTTGCACTAATAAAAGATGCACAAGAAAAGAAACTAATTTCAGAAGGTGGAATTGTTGTTGAAGGTACTGCGGGTAATACTGGGATTGGTTTATGTCTTTTAGGAAATTCCTTAGGTTATAAGACAATTATTGTAATGAATGACAACCAAACCCAAGAAAAAAAAGATACTTTAAAAAATATTGGTGCAGATCTTAGACTGGTACCACCCAAGCCTTATAAGGATGATGGTAACTATGTAAAAGTTGCAGGTCGTCTTGCTGAAGAATTAAAAAGTACAAATAACAAGGGTGTGGTTTGGGCAAACCAATTTGATAACACTGCCAATGCAAAAGGTCATTACGAAACGACTGGACCAGAAATTTGGGAACAAACTGATGGTAAGGTAGATGGCTTTGTCTGTGCGTCAGGAACCGGAGGCACCATTGGTGGTGTTAGTAAATTTCTAAAAGAAAAAAATAAGAATATAAAAATTTATTTATCAGATCCAACAGGCTCTGCACTTTATAATCATATTATGAATGGAGAACTAAAAGCTGAGGGTGGATCAATAACTGAAGGTATTGGTTCAAGCAGAATAACTAAAAACTTTGCTGAAGCTAAAATTGATGGTGCTTTTTCAATCAGTGATCAAGAGTCTTTACCCGTACTTTATGATTTAATACAGCATGAGGGATTAAGTTTAGGAACTAGTTGCGGAGTAAATATTGCAGGTGCAATTAGATTAGGAAAAGAGCTAGGTCCAGGCAAAACAATTGTAACAATTCTCTGTGATAGATCAGATAAATACAACTCAAAGATGTTTAATAAATCTTTTTTAAAGGAAAAAAACCTCCCTATTCCTAGCTGGTTATAATAACGCATACCAGGCATGTAACAAAACAGTTACATTTTTATATTAATATTATTTAACGTCGGGAGATTATGAAAAAAATTATTATAGTTTTATCTTTTTTTATTTTTACATCTGCTAATGCAGGAATGAATGATGAAGATAAATCAAAAGCATGGGATTGTGTTGGTATTTATATGGCTAACTACTTTCTTCCATCAGGTGAAAAATTTGAGTATGGAATGAAAGAAAAATCAATTTCAACTGTGAAAGTTTTAAAAACCTACGCTCTTGAGATAGGTATTCCAGAAAAAGATTGGGATGCTGGAGTAAACAAAGCAGTAGATAAACATTATGGCTCAAAATACGACAAAGCTAAAACTGACAAATGTCATACGTTCGTTGAAGCTTTAGTGCCTAATGGAGCTGAAAGAGTAAAAAAAGTAGTTCAAACATTATATTAAGGAGATAGATATGGAAAAAGAAATGTTAGTAGTTGCTAAACTAAAAGAAGGTATGTTTGAAAAATTCATGGGTTTTATGCAATCACCTGAGGGTTTGGCAGAAAGAGCAAAAGTTGCAGTAGTGGAAAAAACAATTGGAACAGTAACACCAGATAAAAGCACTGTTATGTTTAAAATTTTTTGTACTGATGAAGCAGCTCTATATAAATTTATAGAAGGAACTGAAGTATCAAAACCTATTATGTCAGCAGTATTAGATAGTTACTCAGTTTATCACTTAACTAAAGCAAAATAATTGAAAGGAAAAAATGAAAAACTATATGGTAACTCACACTTTCAAATCAAAAGAGATGAAAGCTAAATTTAGTGAAACAGTAGCTTCAATGAAAATGGAAGATATTGTTAAATCAATGACAAGTGATAAGGCAGCATGCCAAATGACGTGGAACACCCCAGGTGATACAATGCAAATGTTTTGCTGGTGGAAAGCTAACAGTGAAGCAGATATCAATAATCAATTAGGTCAAATGAATGATTTCTTTGAGCCTCATAAATTTACTGAGTGTACTGACCAAGTGATGGACTATAACGCTTAAGAGGAAGATTTATGAAAGCAATCTATACAAGAACTATCGGAGTTTATGATGAAAAACTTGGTGAGGCTATGGAAATCTCTAAAGGCTTAGCAAAAGTTAGAAAAAAACATTATCCAGATCATGAAGTTTACTTTTCATTTCAAATTGGTGGAAACCCAAGGACGGTAAGAGAAACACTTGTGGGCGAACAGTTTACTGATAAAGCGTTTGAAAATGATACAAACATGTCAGCTGATCCTGAATTCATTGAACTTCAGAAAAAAATGAAGGGTGTTTTTAAAGAAGGTACAATTCAGGATGAAATGAGAATGGTTTTTAACGATTAGGAGACAAAATGATAGAAAAATTTAATGGGATATTTTATTTAATAATTTATTTAGTTCATTTTATTGGAGTTGGTGTTTACGCATTTCAAACTATTTTTGGCACTAAAAGCTTTATGGAAAGATTTGGTATAGATCCAAGTGGAGCAATAATGATTAGAATGGCAGGAGCATTTATGCTTGCTGTGTTTTTAATGTCAATCTATGTAGGTTTTATAAGACCTGGGGGTTTGGAAAATACATGGGGATTCTTAAATTTAGTTTTTATAAATAATCTATGTATTTTTTTATGTAATTTTTATTCTATTAAAATAAATAAAACAGGTGTGAATGAAAAAACTACAAACGAGGGTGTTATTGCACCGTTTGTATTTACGATTATGAGTGCAATTTTATGCTACGGTTTAGCTGATAAAATTTACACTTAATGTCTGGGTTTGCGATATTCAACATAGAGATAAAAAAACCTGAGCAATATAAAGAGTACGTGGAAAAAGTGAAACCGATTGCTGAAAAATTTGGTGGAGAATATATTGTTAGAGGTGGTGAAACAAAATTATTAGAAGGAACTTGGGCATATCCTAGAACAGTTGTAATTAAATTTCCAAGTTATGAAAAAGCTTTAGAGTGGTATAACTCTGATGAATACAAACCAATTAAACAAATCCGTTTAGAAAACTCAATTGGTAACGGAATAATAATTAAAGGAGTATAAAATGTCGATATTAAAAAGATATACTGATGCAATAGACAAAAAAGATGAGGCAACTATGAATGAACTTTTGCATGATGATTTTAAATTCACAATGCATAAATCTGGAAATTCTTTAGGAAAAGCTGATGTTATAAAATGGGCAATGAGTGGAGATATCAATCAAGATAAAACTAGGGTTGTATATGAAAATGATGAAGTGGGTGTACACCATTCTTTTGTCACATTTAATGACGGAAATGTTGAAGCTGTAATGGCGGTTTATAGATATAAAGACGGAAAAATTGTTAGTTTAGAAACTGGCGCTACTCCAATGTCTAAGTAAGTGAAAAAAATTTCATTCATTTTTATTTTTTTCTTATTTTCATCGTCTTTATTGGCTGACGATAATAAAAAAGAAATTGATAAATTATTTGTTCAATTAAAAAGTGCTTTAAACTTTGAAAATTCAAAAAAAATAGAGGATAAAATTTGGGATCTTTGGACTACTCATCCAACTAAAAATAATTTAACAAAGTTATTAGCTGATGGTTCATCTGCAATGATGGAGAATAAACTTGATGCTGCATATGATAAATTTACTGAAGTCATTAAACTTGATCCTAATTGGGCAGAAGCTTGGAATAAAAGAGCAACGGTATTATATTTAATGGGTAAATACGAGCTATCACAAGCTGATATTGATAAAGTGCTTTTGATAGAAAAAAGACATTTCGGTGCACTAACAGGCCAAGGTTTAGTTCAAACAGCTTTAAAAAACTACGAAAAAGCTATTGATAGTTACATTGAAGCTCATAAAGTTCATCCGTTTTTGAAGTCTCCTATGATTATGATGGAAAAGCTTCAAATTGAATTGCAGAAACAAAGTATTTAAAAATGTTTCCAAAAAAATATTCTAACCTTTTATTTATATTAGTTATGGGATTTGGGATGAGTCTTTTAATGACACTAATAATTACTTATATAAATACTGGAATGGATAATGAGTATGTCGACCGTTTTTTTAAAGCATGGTCAGTAAGTCTTCCAATTGCAATAATTGCTGCTCTTCTTGTAGGTCCCCCGATTAAAAAATTTGTAGATAAAATTACCAAATAAGAATATCTTTTATTTGTGAGTAACGTTATAGCTTTTCTAATTCTTATACTTGCTGTCATATTAGGAACTGCAGCAAATAGTTTTGCAAAAAGTGCAAATGGTTTCACATTGTTAGTTCCTAGTTTAATTACTGCAATCACAATAGTTGGTTGCATGTTTACTCTTTCAATAGTGATGAAAACTATACCTGTTGGTATCACCTACGCATCTTTTGCAGGTCTTTGCATAGTAGCGACTTCAATTGTTGGAATATATAAATTCAATCAAGTACCTGATCTATTTACAATCATTGGTTTGATATTAATTATATCAGGAGTTTTAATTGTTAATCTACTGGGTAAAACAGGATAATTTATGATAAATTTATCTGGTTATATCTTTTTAACTTTAGCGATAATTCTTGGAATAACTTCAAATGGTTTTTTAAAATCAACTAATGGATTTACAATAATTGGACCAACTATTTTTTGTATCATATCTATAGTTGCTTGTATTTTTTGTTTATCCAAAGCAATGAATATAATTCCAGTTGGTTTTACATACGCAACTTATGGAGGTTTAACGATAACTGCAGTAACATTGTTTGGTGTTTTTAAATACCAGCAAGTTCCAAACCTTTACGGGATTATTGGAATAAGTTTAATAATTATTGGTGTAATTCTTTTAAATACTTTGGGTAAAACTAGTTAGAAACTGGTTTTAAAATTTTAAGCATTTTTTTATGTAAATTATTATTAGCTGAGCAAATTATATTACCAGCTTTCTTAGCATCATCATTTTTCCAGGTCGAGACAACCCCTTTCGCAGCCTCAATAATTGGTATTAAAGCATGAATATCCCAAATTTTATTTCCACATTGAATAACAACATCAAGTTTACCCTCAGCAAAATGAGAATAACTTAAAGCATCCGAGCAGGGAAATTGCATTCTTCTTAAAATTTGTGGAATTTTTTTTTGTTTATTTAATGACAAGCTGCCGTGAAAAGCTGCTGACAATTTCATTTTAGAATAAGTTGCTTTTTGGTTAACAAGTATTTTCTTTTTCTTTCCATTTTCTGAAACATACGCAGAATTAAACGAGGTATTAAAATAAAACTTTTTAAGAATTGGAAAATTTGCAAGACCTATGACTGGGTTACCTTTATAATTTAAAGATATCAAATTACTCCAAGTTGGATTTCCTATCACAAATGATCGAGTTCCATCAATGGGATCTATAACCCATGAATAATCACTTTTAGTTTTTTTATAGCCGAATTCTTCGCCTATAATTTGGTGATTTGGAAACTTTTTTTTAATCTCATTTCTGATGAATCGTTCAAAAGCCTTATCAGCAGTTGTTACAGGGTCATAACCGCTTCTAAGTTTATTCGATACTTTAAAGGGTTTATTCAATTTAGAGTAATAAAATCTAGTTAATTTCTTAGCCAAAGTTTCAATGAACTTGGAATAAAGTTTATAATCTGATGATTTTAAAATTTGCACAACGCTCTAATACTATTTTATTACTATTGATTAAAGCAAAATTTTAAATAATGATTTAAAAATACATGAAATTAGAGTTAAAAGGTAACAAAGTATTTTTTGAAAATAAGGGTCATAAAAAAGAGATACACCCATTTTGGCTTAGAGAAAGAGTTAACGGAGAAAACTTTGTTGATAAGTCTACTCAACAAAGATTATTTGACCCAACTCAATTACCAGAAAACATTCACATCAAAGATTTAAGCTTAAATAGTAATTTTTTAGAAATTAAATTCAATGACGGGGCTTCAACAAAAATTGCTATAGTTGATATTTTTAAAGAATTTTCAAATATTAATGATGTGAAACAAATTGAAAAAATAAAATGGGACTCTTCATTTAAAGATCAAAATACTTTCAAATTCAAAGAAAATTTATTTGAAACAGACGAAATGTACAAAGCCTTGATTAATTTTTATCAATATGGTTTTGTAATTTTTAAAAATGTACCGATAAAAAATAATTTCATTATAAACTTTGCAAATTCTATAGGAAGTGTGAGACGTACAAACTTTGGTGAATTCTTTAATGTAAAATCAAAACCAAATCCAAACGACTTAGCTTACACCTCTTTGCCTTTGGCTCCTCATACTGATAATCCATATAGAAATCCTGTGCCATGTATTCAAATGCTTCATTGTATAGAAAATGAAGTCACAGGAGGTTTATCAACTCTAGTTGATGGATATACTGTTTCTGAGAAACTTAAAAAAGATTTTCCAGAATATTATAAAATTTTAGCTGAAGTAAAAATACGTTTTCAATTTATTGATGAAAGTGTGATTTTAGAGGATTGGGCTGAAATGATTCAGTTAGATGAAAACAGCAATTTCAAACAAGTACGTTTTAGTCCAAGATTAGATTTTGTCCCTTTAATTGACAAAGAAAAATTAAATTTATTTTATTCTGCAAGAAAAAAAATATCTGAACTCTATAATTCAGAAAATTTTAGAATAGAATTTAAACTTTTTCCAGGGGATCTGTTAATGATGGATAACTATAGGTTATTGCATGGCAGAACCACTTATGATGCTAATGAGGGAAATCGTTTTCTTCAGGGATGTTATATTGATTATGATAGTACTGAGGGCAGGCTAAAACATTTAAAAAGAAAATTTAATTATTAGGATAAATTTTCTATCTGTTTCTCAGCCTCTTTTATTGATTTTTCATAATCTAGGGACATTTGATCAGCACTTACTACCTCTACTTTTTCTATGCCAAAAAAATTTAAAATAAACTTCAACCAAGGAGTTAGAAAATCCTCATTGCTATTTAGCTTTGTCCCACCCGAAGTAATTACTAAATAAGCTCTCTTATTTTTTAGTAACCCTTCCCTTCTTCCATTGGGTTTAAATCTAAAAGTTTCCCCTACTCTTGCTGCAAGATCCGACCAGGCTTTTAAAGTTGCTGGAGGTCCATAATTATAAATTGGAGCAGAAATGATTATAATATCACTCTCTTTCAATTCTTTTACAAGTGTATCTGAAAGTTTGAACATTTTTTTATGTGTCTCTGTTTGATCTTTTGGATCTATTTTCATCCCTGACTCTGTTAAATTAGACACAAAAACCATTTCCTCGTTTAAGTCTCTGTAAATCACCTCGTCACCTTGCTTTTTTATTTTATTTAGAAGTTTTTTTGCTAAAGCTCTTGAAGTTGAACCATCTTTTCTAGCACTAGAGTCTATTTGATAAATTTTCATAATTTAATTTACCCAAAATTTTGTAAGAATGGAAAAATATTTAACAAATAATATCCCAAGGCTTGCAATTGATTAGTTAATATTAAAATACCAGTAATTAATAGAATTATTCCACCTATTTTTGACACTAAATTAATATTCTTTCTAAAGTTTTTTGAAAAGATAAGGAACCTTTGTATTAAATAACCTGATAAAATAAACGGAATAGCTAATCCAATAGAATAAAATGATAACAATAATATTCCTTGGCTTAAGCTTTCCTCAGTCGCAGCTAAAACTAAAATAGATCCTAAAATAGGTCCAATGCATGGTGTCCAGCCAAATGCAAATGCCATTCCTATTAATATCGGGCTAAATACACTTTTGTTAATATTTGTTTGAATTCTCTTTTCATAATTTAAAAATTTTAAATTTATTATTCCAATTATATGAAGCGATAAGATTATTATTACTAGTCCTGCAGCTATTCTTAATTTATAAGAATTCTCTAGAAAAATTTGTCCAAGAAAAGTTGAGGCTGCTCCAAAGGTTATAAAGACTAAAGAAAAGCCAACTGTAAATAGAAAAATTGGAAATAAATTGATGTTCTTTTTATCAACAAGTTCATCTATAGAACTTCCAGAAATATAAGAAATATAACCAGGTATAAGTGGTAAAACGCATGGTGATAAAAAACTTATCAATCCAGCTCCAAATGCAATAATTAATTCAATCATTACTTTTCTTTAACAACTTTCAATTTTTGTTCCCCAAGATTGTCTACTTTTAAAATCATTTCATCACCATCTTTTAAATAATCTGGTGGATTCATTCCCATCCCCACTCCCGCAGGTGTGCCTGTTGTGATAATATCACCTGGCATTAAAGTTATAAATTGACTGATATGTGAAATTAAAAAATTAAAATTAAATATCATTAAACTGGTATTTCCTGTTTGTCTTCTTTTTCCATTAAGATCTAAAGATAAATTTAAATTAAATAGATTATCAATTTCATCCTTTGTTACCAAATACGGACCCAATGGACCAAAAGTGTCTCCAGATTTACCTTTTACCCATTGACCACCTCTATCTTTTTGCCATTCCCTCTCACTTATATCATTACAAATACAATAACCTAGTACATGTTTGTGAGCTTCATCCTCTTTAACGTATTTAGCTTTACT
The DNA here is from genome assembly GCA_902576375.1 of uncultured Pelagibacteraceae bacterium. Lineage (GTDB taxonomy): Bacteria > Pseudomonadota > Alphaproteobacteria > Pelagibacterales > Pelagibacteraceae > Pelagibacter. The sequence goes on along the minus strand of CACGUZ010000001.1, from coordinate 435,854 downwards.
TCCAATAATCATTGCAATTTCAACTTCGTGATCTAAAGACTTTGAATTTTTTGGTATTACAATATTATCATTTGGTCCGACAATACAATTTGGAGATTTATTAAAAACAATTGGCTCTTTTGGAGCATCAGAATTTGTTTCCTCAGCATGTGCTTTATAATTTAAACCTATTGCGATAAAATTTGCTGGTTTTATCACACAAGGTCCAATTCTCTTGGTGCTTTCAATTAATGGAAGAGAATTTAAATCTAACTTTTTTATTTTATTTAAATTTTCAAAATTCAAATTTTCTGGTGTAAAATCTTTTAAAATGTTTGATAAATTTCGAAAATTGTTTTGATTGTCAATAATTGCAGGTATTTCCTTGCCATGCTCACCAACCCTTAAAAGTTTCATCGATTAACCTTTAATACCAAGATGAGTATATTTAATATTTAGATAATCTTTTATTGCCATTGACCCACCTTCACGTCCATAACCACTTTGTTTAATTCCTCCAAAAGGTGCTTCAGCAATAGCTACCATAGGTGTGTTAACAGCGACTGAACCTGTCTCTAATTGTTCTGATGCGAGATGTGCTGTCTCCATTGATTTTGTGCATACATAACTGCACAAACCAAGCTCATGATTATTAGCTCTTTTAATAACCTCATCAAATGATTTAAAAGATAACATGGGAACTAATGGTCCAAAAGGCTCTTGTTTCATTATTGTAAAATCATCTTTTACATCATCAAATATTGTAGGTTCGTAGAAAAAACCTTTGTTAAATCCTGATGGTCTCTTTCCACCCAGTAGGACTTTTGCACCTTCTTGTCTAGTTTTTTCAACTAACTCCTCTATTTCATTTAACCTCTTTTTTGTGGTTAATGGTCCTAATTGAGTTGAGGGATCCATACCATCACCTATTTTCAATTTTTTTGTTTTCTCGATAAATAAATTTACAAATTCGTCTTTTTTTCTTTCATGAATATAAAATCTGTTAGGCGATATACAAACTTGACCATTATTTCTAAATTTGGCAGCAATTGCCATATCAGCCGCTTTTTTAATATCAGCATCATCAAATACGATAAATGGAGCATGACCTGAAAGTTCCATTGTGACTCTTTGAACTTTTTCAGCAGCCTGTTTTAATATTAATTTTCCAACTCTCGATGAGCCTGTAATTGAAATTTTTTTTATGATATCAGAGGCAATTAATTGTTGCGCAATACTTGGTGGATCTCCTGATAAAAGATTCACAGCACCTGCTGGAACTCCACTTTCTCGACAGATATCTACCATTTCCATCACAACCCCAGGAGTAATTACATCGGGTTTAATTATAACTGAACAACCAGCTGCCAATGCTGTAGAAATTTTTCTTGCTGATAATACTGCAGGAAAATTCCAAGGACTCAATGCTGCAACAACACCAACTGGCTGATAATAAACATGTACTCTTGTATCCTCAAATCTACTTTCGACCGTTTGTCCATATATCCTTTTCGTTTCCTCTGCATTCCATTCAAAAATATCTGCAGCTGTTCCAATTTCGGCTTTTGACTCAGCTAGAGGTTTACCAACTTCCAATGTCATCCATTTAGCTAGTACATCCTGTTTTTCTCTTAACTTATCTGCAATTTTTCTAATGATGTATGATCTTTGCCATGGAGCGGTTTTTCTCCAAACATCCATTCCTTTTTCTGCAGATTTTAATGCTTTATCAACATCCTCTGGAGTAGCTTTAGATGCGTGTCCAATAATTTCTTCATTTGCAGGATTAATAACCTCATATGTAGATTTGTCAGATGATTGACACCATTTACCATCGATGAATTGTCCAAATTTTTCGTACATAATTTCAATTTAGCATTACTATAAGTTGTGTCTACTATGTAATTTTTACACATTAATTATCTCTGATTAGATGATACTCTTATTAAATAAAGGAGTTCAAGATGAAAGCATATATAATGGGTAATTACACTGAAAAAGCTTTTCAGGGTTTTTTAAAAGATCCAACAAGTGATAGAAAAGCTGTTGTAGAACAATTAACAAAAGCTATGGGTGGCACAATGCATAGCATGGATATTGTTAGAGGTTCTTATGATTTCATAGTTGTCACTGACGTTCCAGGTTTTGATGATTTTGCAGCAATAAAATTAGTTGTTGAAGCATCAGGAGCTGTAAAAAACCTAACAATGCTTGAGGCAATTGATTTTACAAAAGCTACAACAAAAGCTAGTAAAATTGGTTACAAAGCCCCAGGTCAATAATCTTTTGGTATAACTTCCAGCTACGGACTGGAAGTTATACTAATTTTTTTTTAATTTTGAAGAAAATTTGAGATTTTCGTTATTAAATTCTGAAGAATATTTTTGGATATAATCATCCATAATTTTTACTTTTTCATCTTCAAACTCAGAAACTTTTCTATTATTTAGGTCAACATATAATGCAAGAACTTCTATAGTTGATGCGAGAAACTTTTTTTCTTTATGAACCATTTCCATTTTATATTGCAGTCTTTTTTTGTCGTGATCAAAATAAACTAAATTAACATCAACCTCATCATCAACTTTGAGCTCTTGATTGTAGGTAATATTTGACTCTACAATCATGGTGCTTTTGCCAGTTGTTTTTGCTGAGTGCTCTCCCATTTTGAATATATTATTTAAAGTATCTGCACCATATTTATCAAAGATCAAAAGATAATATGATACGTTCATATGATCATTATAATCTATCCAATCTTTAATGATTTTTTGAGAACTTAAGTAAACAGACATAAAAAATTAATGAATAATTAATTTTTCTTTGGGTCGTTATCCACAACCAGACAAATCTCAGATTTTGTCAAAAATCTTTTTCCAGTACCATTATCTAATGAAAACATTCCACCAATACCATTAACTGCATCTATTGTTAAATCAGTATGTTTCCATTTTTCATATTGGTCATCGTTCATGTAAAAAGGCACTCCACCAATTTCTCCAAGCTTCACATCGCTAGAACCAACCATATACTCATTTCTAGGATAACACATTGGTGCACTTCCATCACAACATCCACCAGACTGGTGGAATAATAGCTCTTCACCATGTTGAGCTTTAAGCTCTTCAATCAATTTTAGTGCTGAGTCTGTTGCTTTTACTTTCATAAAAAATATGGCCCGTGATTCCTCACGGGCCATTATATATAAGTTTGTTTTTAAAAGAAGCCTAATTTCTTTTCACTGTAAGACACATGAAGATTCTTCACTTGTCTGTAGTGGTTAAGCATCATTTTATGTGTTTCTCTTCCGATACCAGATTGTTTGTATCCACCGAATGCAGCATGTGCAGGATAAGCGTGGTAACAGTTAGTCCATACTCTACCAGCTTGTATTTCTCTACCCATTCTGTAAGCGATATTTCCATTTCTAGTCCAAACACCAGCACCTAAACCATAAAGAGTATCATTAGCAATTTGTAATGCTTCTGCTTCATCTTTAAATTTAGTTACTGATACAACTGGTCCAAAAATTTCTTCTTGGAAGATACGCATTGAGTTATTACCCTCAAAAATTGTTGGTTCAATGTAGTTTCCTTTTTCTAAACCACTATTGATTTTTGCAACATTTCCACCACATAGAACTTTGGCACCTTCTTTCTTACCTAAATCTAGATAAGATTTGATTTTTTCCATTTGTTCTAATGAAGCTTGTGCTCCAATCATTGTTTCCATTTTTAAAGGATTGTCTTGTTTTACAGCTTTTGTTCTAGCAATAGCTTTCTCCATGAACTTATCATAGATAGACTCTTGAACTAGTACTCTGCTTGGACAAGTACAAACTTCACCTTGGTTTAATGTGAACATTGCAAAACCCTCTAAACACTTATCAAAGAAGTCATCATCTTTTGCCATGACGTCTTCAAAGAAAATGTTAGGAGATTTTCCACCTAGCTCTAACGTAATTGGTATTAAGTTTTGAGATGCATATTGCATAATCAATCTACCAGTTGTTGTTTCACCAGTGAAAGCAATCTTTTTGATTCTTTTTGATGATGCTAGTGGTTTTCCAGCCTCTAAACCAAAGCCACTTACTACGTTAACTACTCCCGGAGGTAATAAATCTCCAATTAGTTCCATAAGTAACATGATTGATGCTGGTGTTTGCTCAGCTGGTTTTAGCACTACACAGTTTCCTGCTGCTAAAGCTGGAGCAAGTTTCCAAGTTGCCATTAGTAATGGAAAGTTCCATGGTATAATTTGTCCAACTACACCTAGTGGTTCTGGAATGTGATAAGAATATTCACTGTTACTGATTTCAGCAACTGAACCTTCTTCTGCTCTGATTACTCCAGCAAAATATCTCCAATGATCTATTACTAGTGGTAAATCAGCAGCCATACATTCTCTAATTGGCTTACCATTATCTAAACATTCAGCTGTTGCTAATACATTAAGATTTTTCTCAATGACATCTGCAATTTTAAGAAGAATGTTTGATCTTTCCGTAATTGAAGTTTTACCCCAAGTTGGGAAAGCTGCGTGAGCTGCATCTAATGCTGCATCTACGTCTTTTTCATTTGATCGTGCAACTGAACAGATTACCTCATTTGAAATAGGAGATGTATTGTCAAAATACTTTCCAGATTTTGGCTCTACAAACTTACCGTTAATGTAGTTCCCGTATTTTGCTTTGAACGGGAATTTTACTTTCAAATGAGAAGTATCTAATACAGATGACACTTTCATAGCTTCTGCACTCATTTTTTTTACTCCTCTTGTTTTTGTTATTGACTTAAGCTTATTATTTTTTCTAGATATTTTAGAACGCTTCTTAGTCGCAGACTTTTTTGTCCTAACTTTTTTTTTCGTTCTTATTTTTTTTCTAGAAGATTTAACCAATTTAGTTTTTTTTTTATTGGTTTTTGGCTTAGCTTTTTTCTTTCTTTTAGTAGCCATAGCCAATTAAACTTGTAAATGAGGGTAGTGTCTATTTTTATAAAATTTTATTTACTACTTATAATTGAACAAAATACTATATGTTGTATCTATAAAAAATTAATTAATATTTGTAGATATAATTAATAAAGATTTTTAATTAAAATTAAGTATAAAGAACTTGCCGATTTGATCCTATTGCGGGCATTAACTGCTAAAACGGAAACCCCATAATAATCAATCTGTAGGCATTTGAACTATATTGTGCGTCTTGCATAAAGCTAAAGCACTAAAAAAGTGAGGATTTTATGGATTTAAATTTTTTCAAACAAACAAGAATTTTAGATGGTGGTATGGGCCAGGAATTACTTGCAAGAGGTATGGAGCCTAATGGAACTTTGTGGAGTGCGAATGCGTTACTTCATGAAAAATATCATCAGTTATTATTGGATACACATTTAGACTTTATCAAGTCTGGTGCTGAGGTAATTGTAACAACTACATTCACAACTAGAAAGATAAGATTAAAAGATAATAATGTTGAAGATAAATACGAGTATTTAAATATTAAAGCAGGTGAAATAGCTCAAAAAGCAAAAAAACAATATCCTAAAACTCTTGTTGCTGGTGGATTGCCGCCTCAATATTTAACTTACGAGGCTGATACAAGATCAGAAAAAGAAATAGAGGATAATTTTTATAGTCAAGCAAAGCTATTAAACCCATATATTGATTTTTTTTATTTTGATGTTTTAAGCAGTGTAAGAGAATTTAAAATTGCTATAGAAAGTATAAAAGAATTTAATAAACCATATTTAATTGGAGCTCATATATCAGAGGGTACAAATTTACCTAGTGGTGAAAAAATTTCTGAAATTATTAACAAAATTAATCATGAAAAATTACTAGGAATAATTTTATCATGTATTTCGCCAGAAAATTACGATTTAAATCTTAAAGAAATAAAAAGCTTAAATATTCCATTTGGTTTCAAACTAAATGGTTTTGTGAGAACTAATCCAAAACCAAATTATACTGGAGCATATAATAAAAGCAAAACAGGAAATCCAAATGAATTTCTTGGGGTAAGAAAAGATTTAACTCCAGAAAAAATGCTAGAATTTGCAAAAAAATTCAAGGATGTAGGAGCTACCATTATTGGTGGTTGTTGTGAAACTACACCTTTACATATTAAAGCTTTTTCTAAGCTTAAGTAGTTTTTTTGCAATCAGCTTTTCTTACAAAATAAATTCCAACTGAAACAGCGATTAAAGAAATTAATACTTTTGTGGTAATTAATTCTTTTAGAAAAATATAACTTAGTATTGTTCCAAAAATTGGAATTAGATATGACACTTGTGATTGGAAAATTAAACCATTATTAACTAAAATTCTAAATCGTAACAACCAAGCAATACCTGTTGAAACAAGACCTAAATAAAAAACGGAAATTGTCGAGTCTAATCTTGGTGTTAAATTCCAAGGCTGTTCTATAAAACTGACGAGTGGTATCAAAATAATTGTAGCCCAAATTAATATAGATCCTGTTACATTTTCATTTTTTTTCTTACTAATTTTTAAAGTTAGAACACCACCAATTACATAACAAGTTGAGCCTAAAAGAATTAATAAAGCAGATATAAAATTATTTTCATCAATCAATAAATTATCTGAAAATAAATAAAGTATTCCTGAAAACCCTATTAAAATTCCAAATGTTTTAATAAAATTAAACTTTTCATTTGTCGTATAAAAATGACCTAGAACAGTTGAGCTTAAAGGTGTAGTTGACATTAAAATTGCTGCTAAGTTACTTTGAACTGATTGAACTCCATAAGCTATCAAATAAAAAGGTGCTACTAAGTTTATAAATCCAATCATAGCAAACCAATGCCAGTCTTTTGAGAATGCTTCTATTTTTATATTTTTATAATAACAAAGTAATAAAACTGGAATAGCTCCAAAAAAAACTCTTAAAAATGCTATGGTAACTGGACCATATGAGTATGTTGCAATTTTAATATTAAAAAAGGCAGAAGCCCAAATTAATGCAAGCAAAATTAATAAAAGATAATCTGTAATTTTAGCTTGTCTCATTCGGTAATCTCTTCAGAAATTCCATTAGTAATTTTTTTTAAATTTGTAAAATCTATTTTAAATACGCAGTTTGGATGACCAGCAGCAGCAAACAACAAATTAAATCTACTTAAAGATTTATCTATTAAAATTTCAATTTTTTTTAAATGACCAATGGGAGAAACTCCTCCAATTGTATAACCCGTAATATTTTTTACATCTTCAGCTGAAGCCATAGAAGCATCCTTTATTTTAAGTGCTTTCTTAATCCTGTTTAATGACGCCCTTTTATCACCTGCAACCAAGCATAAAGTATAACTATTCTCAGTTTTAAAGAGTAAACTTTTTACAATTGCTCCTACCTCACAACCTAAAGATGAAGCTGCCTCAAGGGCAGTCCTGGCAGAGGTTTCTAAAACAATTATATTTTGAGATTGATCAAAATCTTTGAGGATTTTTTCAACTCTTTGAACTGGCTCTTTGTCTAATAAACTCATTATTCAACTTTTAATTGTTAGTCAATTTGCACATTACCCATTAAACTTATGTAAAAAATGCATAGGTGATATCAATTAAAAGAGCATTATCTATCAGTCTTTTTTTGTTATTACAACGTCCAGAATTATAAAGGAGAGATTATGAGTTCAAGTAATGTATTAAAGACTATTAAAGATAAAGATATTGAATACGTAGATCTAAGATTTACCGATCCTAGAGGTAAACTTCAACATGTTACGATGGATGCCAAAATGGTGGATGAAGATATGTTGAATGAGGGAATTTTTTTTGACGGTTCTTCTATAGCTGGCTGGAAAGCTATTAATGAGTCTGATATGATCCTTAAGCCAGATAATTCAAGAGCGATTGTAGATCCATTCACATCTCATAATACATTAAATCTCTTTTGCGATGTTTTAGATGCAATTAAAAAAGATCCTTATGAAAGAGATCCTAGAGGAACAGCTAAAAAAGCTGAAGCTTACTTAAAAAGTTCAGGAATTGGAGATAAAGCATTTTTTGGTCCTGAAGCTGAATTTTTTGTTTTTGATGACGTAAGATTCAAAAATGACATGAATGAAACCGGATTTAAAATAGATAGTAAGGAAGGTCCCTACAATTCAGGAAGAGAATATGAAAACGGTAACATGGGTCACAGACCAGGAATTAAAGGTGGTTATTTCCCTGTTCCGCCTGTTGATAGTGAACAAGATATGAGAAGTGAATATCTAAAAGCTATGAAAGAAATGGGAATTAAAGTTGAAAAACATCACCATGAAGTTGCACCTAGTCAACACGAACTTGGAATGTATTTTGGAACTCTTGTGGATCAAGCGGATAACTTACAGCTTTATAAATATGCTGTTCACATGGTTTCTAACTCGTTTGGTAAGACAGCTACTTTTATGCCTAAACCAGTTAAAGGTGACAATGGTTCAGGTATGCACGTTCACCAATCGATTTGGAAAGGTGATACTGCATTATTTTCTGGTGATAAATATGCGGGCTTATCTGATACAGCATTACACTACATAGGTGGAATTCTAAAACATGCAAAAGCAATAAATGCATTTTCTAATGCTACAACGAATAGTTACAAAAGACTAATTCCAGGATTTGAAGCTCCAGTTTTATTAGCTTATTCAGCTAGAAACAGATCAGCATCTTGCAGAATTCCTATTACTTTAAGTAAAAAAGCAGCTAGATGTGAAATTAGATTTGGTGATGCTGCTGGTAATCCGTATTTAACTTTCTCTGCAATGTTAATGGCCGGTTTAGATGGAATTAAGAATAAAATTGATCCAGGTAAATCATTTGATAAAGATCTTTATGCTTTATCAGAAGATGAAGTTAAAAAAATTCCAACTGTTTGTGGATCTTTAAGAGAGGCAATGGAAAGTCTTGATAAAGATAGAGATTTCTTAAAACAAGGGAATGTATTTACTGATGATCAAATAGATGCTTATATTGCATTGAAGTTTGAAGAAATACACAATTTTGAACACACACCTCATCCGATAGAGTTTGAGATGTATTACAGTTGTTAATTTTTATTGTCTGGTTTTAGCGATTTTGTTTTTGCCAGAACCTTTTTTAACAATGTAATCAAGTGTTCCATTTGCTCCAGTATCAACAGACTTTATAAGAGATCTTAAAAAAGTTTTTCTCTTCTCTTTTCTGTCTTCGCTGTTTTGCAAATTTCTGATTTCAAAGACGTTCATAAATAGATATTATCAATCTATGCGTTTATTGCAACTCTGGTATGTTCAAAATGGGATTATACTTTAAAAGACTCTCCGCAGCCACATCGCTCAGTTTCATTGGGATTATTAAAGACAAAGGATGATGAAAAATCCCCTTTTTTATAATCCATTTCAGTGCCTAAAAGATACATAACTGCTGCCGAATCTATGTAAACTTTTACTCCTTTATCCTCTATCAACTCATCATTAGGATTTACCTCTTTTGAATATTCCATTACGTATGACATGCCTGCACAACCACCTGATTTTACAGAAACTCTCACACCGACCGCATTTTTTTCAGCGTTAGACATTATTTCTTTAATTCTTAAAGCTGCATTATCACTTAATTTAATAATAGGATTCATTATAAATTTAATTCCAATTTAGCTGCATCTGACATCATATCTTTATTCCAAGGAGGGTCCCAAACCAATTCAAGATTTACATCATCTATTCCCTCTACTTGCATTGCACCCTCTTTTACCTCTTTTGGTAAACTTTCTGCAACGGGACAATTCGGTGTAGTTAATGTCATCTTAATTTCAGCCTTACGACCATTTACCTGTATATCATAAATTAAACCAAGTTCATATATGTTCACTGGTAATTCAGGATCATAAATTTTTCTAATTTCCTCAATTATTTTGTTTTTTACATCCATAATTAATTTTCTGTGGTTATTTCTTTCCCATCATTTTCCATTGCAGATACCAAAGTGTGCCATGATAAGGTAGCACATTTAACTCTCATTGGATATTGTTTAACACCTGATAAACACATTAATTTCGTTTTATCGTCCTCTTTTAAAATATTATTTTTAAGTTCAGGATTTTCTTTAATCATTCCTAAAAAATCCTCAATTATTTCTTTAGCTTCATTATCACTTTTGCCTTTAATCAAATCAGTCATTATTGAAGCTGATGCCATTGATATCGCACATCCACTTCCCTCGAAAGAAATATCCTCTACTTTTCTTTGATCATTTAATTTAAGATATACATGTACATTATCTCCACATAATGGATTATTGCCTTTTGCATCTTTATTAAAGTTTTCTGTTTTCCCTAAATTTCGAGGGTTCTTACCATGCTCTAAAATTATTTCTTGATATAATTCTTTTAAGTTCATTTTAAATCAAAAATTTTTTTACAATTATTAATACCTTCATTTAGTTTATCTAAATCATCTTTGGTATTATAAACTCCTAATGATGCTCGTGCGCTTGCAGGTATACCTAATTTGTCATGAAGTATTTGACAACAATGATGACCCGCTCTTATAGCAACTCCAGTTTCATCCAGAATAGTTGCAATGTCATGTGGATGAACTCCTTCTACAGTAAAAGATAGAACTCCACCTCGCTCTTTTGGATTTCCAATTAGTTTCACAGAATTATTCTTTTTTAAAATTTCTTGTCCGTATTCTATTAATTCTTTTTCATGTTTAATAATATTATCAATTCCAATACTTTCTAAAAATTTTATTGATTGATCAAACGCGATGACTTGAGCTGTAGCCATTGTTCCAGCTTCATACTTATTTGGAAGTTCGCCATAAGAAATTCTATCTTTTTTAACTTCATTTATCATTCCCCCACCTCCTTGATAAGGTGGAAGTTGCTCTAACCATTTCTTTTTTCCATACAAAACTCCAAGTCCTGTCGGGCCATACATTTTGTGACATGATATTGCATAAAAATCACAATCCAGGTCTTGCATATCTAATTTTAAATGTGGTCCTCCCTGACATCCATCTACTACAACAACTATGCCCTTAGAATGTGCTAATTGGGTTATCTCTTTAATTGGTAAAACTGCACCAGTGACATTGGATAAATGAGTTATTGCTATTACTTTAGTTTTGTCTGTAATTTCTTTTTCTATATTTTCAATTGGAATATCTCCGTCTTCATTTATCTCTGCAAACTTTATTTTTATATTTTTGGATTTTCTTAAAAAATGCCATGGAACATAATTTGAGTGATGTTCTAGCTCTGTGATTAAAATTTCGTCATTTGGCTCCAAGATCGCTTGACCTAAAGTGTTAGCAACCAAATTCAAAGCTTCTGTAGCACCTTTAGTAAATACAATTTCATTTTTATCTTTCGCATTTATATATTTTTGAACAGAAGTTCTTGTATTTTCATACAAATTAGTAGCTGCAACAGCTAAATAATGTATGCTTCTACCTACATTTGAAAATTGTTTAGAGTAAAAATCATTTATTCTATCTAAAACTACCTTAGGTTTTTGAGATGAATTAGCGCTATCTAGGTAAACTAAATCGTTATTCTGAATTTTTTCATCAAAAATCGGAAACTCTTTTCTAATATTATTTATGTTCATTGTTTTAATCCAATAATATTTGTAATTAAGTTTTTTATTTCTACGTCAGTAATCTTTTCAACAACATCCATTAAAAACCCATTTATCAGAAGTTCTTTTGACTGTTGATAATTCAAACCACGAGACATTAAGTAAAAAATTGAATTTTCATCTAAGCTACCAGATGCTGATCCGTGGGAACATTTTACATCATCAGCATAAATTTCTAATTCTGGTTTTGCATTAAACTCTGATGTCTCATCGAGCAGTATTGCTTTACTCAATTGATATCCATCAGTTTTTTGAGCTTTTGAATTTACAAATATTCTTCCCTGATATGCAGATTTTGAATTTTTTCCAAGAACACTTTTAATAAGCTGATAACTTTTTGTGTTTTCCACTAAATGATTAATTGTAGTTCTAATTTCGTGTTGTTGATTTTCCTTTAATGAAAAAATACCATTAATAAATGCTGATGAATACTCACCATTTAAATTACAGTTAATCTCATTTTTAAAATAATCTGAACCAGCAGATAGTATAAATGTTTCTGAAACACTGTTATTATCCTGTTCAATATTGTTAAAAGAGTATTTTAAATTATTATTTCTAAATTTATCAATTTTATAGTTTTTAAGGATTGAGCCTTTTTCTAAATTGAAGTTATAAAAAATATTAATAAAGCTTCTAGCCGTGCTATAACCAAAACAATCAATTAGTTTTAAACAACTATTTTCACCTAATTCGAAATCTAATCTCAAATTGATATTAGTTGACTTTATTTTGTCACTTGTTGAATGATAAATTATCAAAGGTTTTTTTAGAGAATAATCTTTTTTAACTAAAACTTTTAAAACTTTATCAGTTAATGCACTATTCAAATCAATTAATGAATTTTCATAATCAAATGATATATCTTTTTTAGTTTCATTAATTATTTCAATTTTATTTTGGTCTTCGAAGTTAAAATCAATTTTTTCGATTCTTCCATTTATAAAAATAATTTTATTGTGCTCCAAACCATCAACAAAAATTGATGGATCGATTTTATTAGATTTTGAATAATCATTGAAATAACTTAAATCGCTAATATTCTTTTTGATGATCTGGCTAATATCTAAAAATTTCCAATCTTCTTGCTTTCTATTTGGAAAACCCTTTTTTATGAAATTATCTAAATAATTTTTTTTAAACTGGATCTCTTCATTAGAAAATTTTGAAGTTTTTACTAATTTATCAAAGTCTGACTGTAATTGCTCGCTCATTTAATTAAAACTTTCGTATCCTTTTTTTTCTAACTCGATTGCTAATTCTGGGCCACCAGATCTTATTATCTTTCCATTCATTAAAACGTGAACAAAATCAGGTTTAATGTAATCTAATAATCTTTGATAATGGGTTATTATTAAAAAAGAATTATCATCATTTCTTAAAGTATTTACTCCATCTGCTACTATTTTTAGCGCATCTATGTCTAGGCCTGAGTCTGTCTCATCTAAAATGGATAATTTTGGGGCTAACATAGACATTTGCAGAATTTCATTTTTCTTTTTTTCTCCACCTGAAAATCCAACATTTAATTGTCTATTTAGTTTTTCTTCGTCAAATTTTAATTCTTTGGCTTTCTCTTTAACGAGTTTTAAAAATTCAATTGCATCTAATTCTTTTTCGCCTCTTGCTTTTCTAATTGCATTTAAAGATGTTTTTAAAAAAATATTTGTATTAACGCCTGGAATTTCTAATGGATATTGGAAAGCCAAAAATATTCCTTTGTGCGCTCTTTCTTCGGTTTCAAGATCAAATAAATTTTTATTTTCAAATAAGATTTCGCCTGATACCTGGTATCCTTTTTTTCCTGACAGAATGTTAGATAATGTGCTTTTTCCTGATCCGTTTGGACCCATAATCGCGTGAACTTCGCCAGGATTTATATTCAACGAAAAATCCTTTAAAATTGATTTATTTTCAACATTTGCGTTTAAATTGCTTATTTTAAGCATTAACCAACACTCCCCTCTAAGCTAATACCTACAAGTTTCTGGGCTTCAACTGCAAACTCCATTGGTAATTGTTGTAATACTTCTTTACAAAAACCATTAACAATTAATCCTACAGCTTCCTCAGGATTAAGTCCTCTTTGTTGGCAATAATGTAATTGTTCTTCACTTATTTTTGATGTCGTAGCCTCATGTGCAATATTTGAGTCAAAATTTTTATTTTTTATATACGGTACTGTATGTGCACCACATTTATTTCCCATTAATAAAGAGTCACATTGTGTATAGTTACTAGAATTTTTAGCTTTTGAATTAATATCTACTAAACCTCTGTAAGTCATATCAGAGAATCCAGCACTTATTCCTTTTGAAATAATTTTACTTTTAGTATTTTTTCCTAAATGAATCATCTTTGTTCCAGTGTCTGCCTTTTGATGATTATTGGTAATTGCTATTGAATAAAACTCACCAATTGAATTATCACCTTTTAAAATACAGCTTGGGTATTTCCAAGTTATAGCTGAACCTGTTTCAACTTGAGTCCAAGAAATCTTAGAATTATTCCCTTTGCATAATCCTCTTTTAGTTACAAAATTATAAATTCCTCCTTTGCCATTTTCATCACCTGGATACCAATTTTGTACCGTTGAATATTTTATTTCCGCATCATCTAAAGCAATCAATTCAACATTTGCTGCGTGTAATTGATTTTCATCTCTCATGGGGGCAGTGCATCCCTCAAGGTAACTCACATAACTTCCTTTATCAGCAATAATTAACGTTCTCTCAAACTGTCCTGTTTCTGATGCATTAATTCTGAAATAAGTTGATAGTTCCATAGGACACTTAACACCCTCGGGAATATAAACGAATGATCCATCTGTAAAAACAGCAGAGTTTAGTGTGGCAAAGAAATGATCAGTTACTGGTATAACTGTACCTAAATATTTTTTTACAAGATCAGGGTGTTTTTGAATTGCCTCTGACATTGAACAAAAAATTATTCCATGTTTAGTCAGCTCACCTTTAAAAGTAGTAGCAACTGAAACAGAGTCGAATACGGCATCTACAGCAATTCCGTTTAATCTTGCTTGCTCTTGTAATGGAATTCCAAGTTTTTTATATGTCTCTAAAAGTTTAGGATCAAGTTCATCTAAACTTTTTGGCTTATCTTTCATGCTTTTTGGTGCTGAATAGTAATATAAATCTTGATAATCAATTTTTGGGTATTTTGGTTTTTGCCAGTTAGGCTCTTTTAAAAGTTTTAATCGCTCATAAGCCTTTAATCTAAAGTCTAACATCCATTTTGGTTCTTTTTTAATGTTAGAAATAAACTTGATCACATCCTCATTTAAGCCTTTTGGAGATTTAATATTTTCGATATCAGTCGTAAAACCGTATTTATAATCTTTTAATTTTTCTATATCTTTTTCTCTAGTATCCATTTTTAAATTCTTCTCTCGATGTTATCTTGAATAAGATCCTCTAAACTCTTTTTTTCAAAAAAATCATTAATATGATTTTCAAGTTCATCCCATAAATTATGGGTTAAACATTTTGTAGATTTACCGTTACAGCCCTTTTTTGACTCCTTTTTACACTGAACAGTTTTAACTTTTTCATCAACAGCATCAAAAATATTTGTAAGTTTGATATCTTTAGCTTTTTTATTTAAAACGTAGCCACCTTGATTTCCTCTAACACTTTGAACAATCTCCTTTTTTCTAAGTTTAGAAAAAATTTGCTCTAAGTAATCTAACGAAATACCTTGTCTAAGCGAGATGTCTCTAAGAGATACTGGGTTAATATTGTTAAATCTTGCCAGATCCACTAAGGCCATTACCGCATATCTGCCTTTAGATGTTAATTTCATAAAACCTTTATTTTACAGGGGTATATATAAACCCGACTAAAATAGTCAAGTATCTAACAAAAAAAAACACTAACATTTTGTCACGTACATGTGATAAACGTAATTTTTTTTTGAGAATAATTATCAATATCAATTATGGATAATAAAATTTTAGAAATATTCATACCTGGTCCTGCCGGGAGACTCGAAGCAAAATATTTTAAAAGTAAAAAAAGTACTTCCCCTATTGCTTTAGTATTACAACCTCATCCTCAATATGGAGGAACAATGAATAATAAAGTTGTTGTAGAAACTTTTCATGCTTTTATGGAGAATGATTTTTCTGTATGTCGAGTAAACTTTAGAGGTGTTGGTAAAAGTGACGGAGAATTTGATAATGGACAAGGAGAATTAGCAGATGCTGCAGCTGCACTAGATTGGTTAGAAAGAGAAAATTTTGACAATTCACAATGTTGGGTATCAGGATTTTCTTTTGGTTCTTTAATTGCAATGCAGTTGCTAATGAGGAGACCTGAGATAAATAGATTTATTGCAATTTCACCACAGCCAAATGTTTATGATTTTTCTTTTTTATCGCCTTGTCCATCATCTGGGTTAATGGTTTATGGAAAAAAAGATGAATTAGTGCCTTTTGAATTTATTAAAGATTTAGATAATAAACTTAGCGCACAAAAAGGAATAAAAGTAGAATTTCAAACTATATCTGAAGCAAATCATTTTTTTACAAAAAGTGAGTCTGAATTAAATAAATGTTTAAATAAATATATTAAAAAAGAAACTGCGCTTTATTAAAAGTTTTGTAAAATATCACCACCTGAAATAGCTTTTTTACTTCTTGTAGTACTTGGAAATGATATTGGTAATTTTAGATATGATCTTATAGCTAAATATGCAAAAGCTTGGGACTCGATAAAATTACCATCAAAATTATAATCATCTATATCTTTTATAATTATATTCTTATTTAACAAATAATTTTCAATCGAGTGCATCAAAAATTTATTTTTTCTTCCACCTCCACAAATTATATAATGATGTGGATTAATATTATTTTGTTTATTAATTTTTCTCAAACCATCAGCAATTAAATATGCGGTAAATTTTGTTAAAGTTGCACACCCGTCCTCAAATGACAAACCTTTTACGAATGACGTATCAAAATCTTTTACATCCAATGAAGTTTCGTAAGATTTAAACTCAAAGTTATCTATTGCTTGATTTAGAATTAGATCATCAACTTTTCCAATATTTGCATAATTTCCATCTTTATCAAATTTTAGATCTTTATTATTTCTTACCCAGTCATCTATCAAACAGTTTCCTGGTCCTAAATCATAAGCAAATAAGTTTATAGAGTTATTGAGATCCTCCTTGATTTGAGTAATATTTGTAATACCTCCAATATTAATTATGTTAATTGGTAACTTAAGTTTAAAATTTTTTTGGATAATTTTTGAAATCAAACTATGAAATATTGGTGTAAGTGGAGCACCCTGGCCTCCGTGATTCAAATCATTTTGTCGAAAATTATTGATAACAATTTTTTTAAATAAACTAGATAAAAGTCTTCCATCTCCTAATTGCTTTGAAATTTGAATTTTTGGGTCATGAAACACTGTTTGACCGTGGAAACCTATTAAATCAATATCTTCATTAATATCTCCAATTACCTCGTTTATTAAATGACTGTTGAATAATGTAAATTTTTTTTCTACATCAGTAATCTCTATAGAATGAGTTTTTAAATCTTTAAAATTGCTGATTTTATCTCTTAAACTAATTAATTGCTTGTAAAGTCCATCATCAAACTCTTTATAAGTATTATAAATACTGGAAAATTGATCATTACCATCAGATTTTATAACAGATAAATCCACTCCATCCATTGATGTGCCGCTCATCAAACCTATTGATGTAAATATCTTTTTTTTCATTATTATTTTTTTTTAACAAAATTTGTATATTGTAGAATTATACGCTTATGAATAAATTTTTAAAAGAATTTAAAGACAGAGGTTACTTTTATCAATGTACCGATGAGAATGAGTTATCTGATTTATTGAATAAAAAAAAGATAAAAGCCTACATTGGTTTTGATTGTACAGCTGAAAGTTTACATGTTGGCAGTTTACTACAAATTATGTGTTTACGAATGCTTCAAAAATATGGGCACCAACCAATTGTATTATTAGGTGGAGGAACCACAAGAATTGGAGATCCATCTGGTAAAGATAAAACAAGAAAAATTTTAAGCGAAGATGAAATTGAAAAAAATTCTAAAAATATTGAAAGAATTTTAAAAAAATTTTTAGACACAAATGATAAAAATATAAAACCAATATTTGTAAATAACTATGAGTGGCTCAAAGATTTAAATTATATCTCTTTTTTGAGAGATATTGGAAAACATTTTACAATAAATAAAATGTTAACATTTGAAAGTGTAAAGACAAGATTGGATAGAGAGCAATCATTAAGTTACATGGAATTTAATTATATGATTTTACAAGCTTATGATTTTTTAGAACTTAACAAAAAAGAAAATTGTGCTTTGCAAATTGGTGGGTCTGATCAATGGGGTAATATAGTTAATGGCGTTGATTTAATAAAAAGACATTCCAATAAGCAAAGTTATGGCTTAACCACTCCTTTAATCACATTAGCAACTGGTGCTAAAATGGGAAAAACAGAAAGTGGAGCAATATGGTTAGATGAAAAATTTTTGTCACCGTATGATTATTGGCAATTTTGGAGAAATGTAGATGACAGAGATGTTTCAAAATTTATGAAGTTTTTCACAGATTTAAGTTTCGATGAAATAGAAAAAATTAGAGAAAAAGATATTAATGAGCAAAAAATTGTTTTAGCAAATCAAACCACTTCTATGCTACATGGCGAACAAGAAGCAAAAAAATGTGAGGATACAGCAAAAAAAACTTTTTCAGAAAATTCAATTGGCTCTGCATTACCTTCTATTGCAATTAAAAAAGATCAATTTAATGAAAAGTTAACTATTGTTGATCTAATAATTCTTTCCAAGTTAGAGAAATCTAAAAGTGAGATAAGAAGATTAATTAAGGGTAGTGGTGTTAAAATTAACAATCAAGTCATCAATGATGAAAAACTAATAATCAGTGAAAAATTATTTGAAAATGATACAATCAAACTATCCTTGGGAAAAAAAAGACATGTCAAAGTTGAGATAAGCTAATTTTTTTTTATTTTTTCAAGAGTTCTAGTAATGAATCTTGGGGTAAGCGTTTTAACAGGATTTACAGTCGTTTTTAATTTTTTTGGTGGACCTTTAATTTTAAAACTTACACCAAAAACACCCTCTCCAACTTTCTTTCCTACTAAAATATCTCCGAGAAGAGGAATTGAGGATATAGTTCTATTAATTGTGGTTGCTGGTACCAGTGTTCCTCTAAGACTAACTAAATCATCACTCTCGATGTACCCTTCAATTAATAAAGAAATAGCAGGGCCGATAGCATATAGTTCTTCTATTTTCATCAACTCATCTTTGTTTGAAAATTTCATCTCAAAATCTGTAAATCTTATTCCTTCACCAGTTAATAGGTCAGCGATACCTTGTAGAGATGCTAATGTTAACAATTTTGCTAAAGCTGGTACCTCTTGTACTTTAAAATTATCTATTATTAATTTTGAATTAGAAACATTGTTTTTTTTAACAGAATGAAAATTTAAATTACCTTCTTCAAAACCTTTTATAAATTTGTATCTATTCACAAAAGGCTGAGCTAAATCAGAATAAAGAGTAGTAATTTTTTCATTTGAATTAGATCTTATGGTGAAATTAATCCTCTTATTATTAGAAAAATTTCCTAATAAATTAGCATCAATTACTTCACTGTTGTTGAATTTCAGATATCCATTTAAATCTTCTATTAGATGATCTTTATCAAGGAATGCTTCTTTTATTTCAATATTAAGTTTAAAATTTTTAGAAAAAATTTTTCCACTTTCTGGATTTTTATCAGCTTTCAATAAATCATCTATAATTTTAGTGGCATTAAAACTCTTAGATTCTAATAAATAATCTTTATCTTTTTTTTTGATAAATAACTCATTTTTTAATAAGTCATTATCAAAATAATTCAAGTTTACCTCGTTTAAAGATTTAATCTCATATTTTTTTGATAAAAATAAATTTTTGAATTCAAATTTATTATTTTTTTCTTTTATTAAGATATCTTTTAAATTGATTTCATTAGATAAAAGATTTTTAACTCCGAGAATAACAATTTTTAATTTATCATCTTGATCTTTTTTATAATTAAAAAAATTAAGGTGAAATGGATTTTTTTTGATTTCTAATGAGGTGTCAAATTTGAAGTTTGTCTTTGATTTCGAAAAATTATAATTAACATTATCTTTTTCTTTTTGGATCAGAATATTTCCATTGCCAATAATACTTAGAAGATCTTTATTATATTCAATTTGTATTTGGTGATCTGATAACTCAATTATCTCATTTAATTCTGGAAAAAACTCTTTCAAATTTTTTGAGCTTACAATTTTAGAACTTTTTAAATTCATTAAGGATTTTATCTTTAAATCATCTATCTTATATTTATCATTTATTTTAAATGAAAAAGTATTTTCTAAATCAAACTCAGCAGATTCAAACTTTACATTGGAAAAATCGTTATTAAATAATTGATTAATTTTTTTATCATCTAAAACTAAATTTTGATTCTTATTTTTACCTGATATTAGAAATTCATTTTTTTGTTTAATTAAAATTAACTCTGGAAACTTTAAATCATTATTATCATATGATAAATTTATATCTTTAAATTCAAATTCGTTATTTTGAATACTAAAAATAAAATTTATTTTTGAAAAATCTATTTTTTTAAAAGGTTTTACTTCACCATCTTTTACAAATCCTTTTATAATAAAATTATCTTCGATATTTCCTTTTTGATCAAATTTAAGATTTATATCTGCTATCAGATATCCCTTTTTCACAAACTTTTCTAATATAAATATTTGTGGATTATCCTCAATTGATCTTAAAAATGAAATTAAGTTTTTAATTTCTATAGCTCTAGTATTGATATCTAATTCAGATAACGAAAATTTTTTTTTTATGAATGTCTTTATATCAATATTAGATTTAATTCTTTCTAGTTTAATTAATTTGTTTTTATTCCTGAGATTTGCCCCAATTGTTTTTAAAACTAGTTTAAATTTGAAAGGGTCTAAAATGATACTAATTTTATCTAACTCTAATTCTAATTGATTGTTAATTTTTTTAACTTCTTTAATAATTTGATCATTAAAAGCATTCGTTTTTATGCCAATGGTACTTAAGTAAATTATAAAACTAAAGATTGATAATAATATTAAGATTAAAAATCTAAAAATTATTTTTTTCATCTAATTTGATACAAAGATTTCTCTAAAAAAGCGTCAATGTCACCATCTAAAACTTTATCAGGGCTTGTGCTCTCAAAGTTTGTCCTATTATCTTTAACTAATCTGTAAGGTTGAAGCACATATGATCTAATTTGATGACCCCACCCTATGTCAGATTTTGAAGCTTCATTATTTTGATTTTCCTCATCTTTTTTTTTCATTTCAAAATCATAAAGTCTTGCTCTTAACATATTCATACAGGTTTCTTTATTTTTATGTTGAGATCTTTCATTTTGACATTGAACAACTATTTTGGATGGAATATGAGTTATTCTTACAGCACTATCGGTTGTATTAACATGTTGTCCACCAGCGCCACTTGAGCGATAGGTGTCAATTCTTAAGTCCTTTTCCAGAATTTCTATATTCAAATTTTCATCGACGACAGGATAAACCCAAATACTTGCAAAGCTGGTGTGTCTTCTTGCTCCAGAGTCAAAAGGAGATATTCTTACAAGACGGTGAATTCCAGACTCCTTTTTAAGCCATCCAAACACATAATCCCCTTCAATTTTTATAGTTGAAGATTTTATTCCTGCCTCCTCACCTTTGTGCTCGCTTATTAAATTACATTTATAATTTTTATCATCTGACCATTTCATATACATTCTTCTTAACATGTTAGCCCAATCTTGACTTTCTGTGCCTCCAGCGCCGGCATGAATTTCTACATAACAATCAAATGAGTCAGTCTCTTTTGATAAAAAACATCTTATTTCATTTTTCTTAGCCTTTAATCTTAATTCTTTAATGCTTTCCAAAACTTCTTTTTTCACATTAAGATTATTTTCGTCTGTAGCTAGAGTATAAAGATCATCTAAATCTTTAAGATAATTAGCCGATTCTTTGAATGAATTTACTAAATCTTCAAAAAGTTTTTTTTCTTTAATGGTTTTTTTAGAAACTGATTTATCTTGCCAAAAATTGGCATCAAGCATTTTTTTCTCTAGATCATCCAGTTTTGAGTAAATCTTATTTTTTTCAAAGATACTCCTTAACTCTTTGGTTAATTTTTTCGATTTCTTTTTTAAGATCTAAATATTTATCGTCCATTAATAAAACTTTAATATATTATTTGTATCGATTCTATTATTATCAGAATACAATACTTTTCCATTTAAAACATTTTTACTTTTATAAGCTTCAATAATCGTATTTTTTGAATTAAATTTAGCTTTTTCTCCAGTCAATGGATCAACTACCATTAATGTCATATTCTCGGGCACCTTAAATGGCCTTGCTTCAGATTTTTTAATTGACCTTTCAATAAATTCTTTAAAAATTGGCAACGCTGCTTTAGACCCAGTTTCGAATTTTCCTAATGGTTTAGGATTATCCATCCCAACATAAACTCCAATCACCAAATTTGATGTGAAACCAATAAACCATGCATCAGTATTTTCATTAGTGGTTCCAGTTTTTCCAGCCAAGTTTAGTTGTAAATCTCTTAATTTTTTACCAGTTCCCCTTTTAATAACTCCCTCTAATAAAGTTGTTACCTGATATGCGGTTTGTTCGGACATTACTTGATCATAATTATCCTCAATTTTAGGATAATCCTTTCCGGTAAATGAAATTTTATCACAATTCATGCACTTTCTATTTTCATTATTAATTATTGTATTACCTTCACTATCTTGAATTCTATCTATTATGATAGGGCTTATCAATTTTCCACCATTCACAAATGATGAGTACGCTGAAGTCAAACTTAAAAGAGTTGTTTCAGCTGATCCTAAGGAAATTGATAGTAGTTCTTCAGGGTTATCATATATTTTTAATTCTTTAGAAAATTTTGCTACTTTATCTACACCTAAGTTTTGAGCAATTCTTACAGTCATTAAGTTTCTTGATTTTTCAAGCCCAACTCTAAGTGTAGAAGGTCCATAAAACTTTTTACCGTAATTTTCTGGTTTCCATTTTTTTAAATCGACCCCTTGGTCTAATACTAAAGGTGCATCAAGTACTAATGAAGATGGAGTATAATTGTTTTCTAGTGCTAATGCGTATACAAATGGTTTAAAAGCTGAGCCAGGTTGCCTTAGTGCTTGTGTGGCTCTATTAAATTCACTTGATTTGAAACTAAATCCTCCACTCAAAGCTAAAACACGTCCAGTGTAAGGATCCATTACAACAATACCTCCATTTATTTTTGGGAGTTGTTTTAAACTATAAAAGCTATCTTTAACTTTCTTAACATAAATTAAATCTCCAATATTAAACAAATCTTCAAACTCCTTTTTAGTCCATGAGATTTCATTATAATTTATAAAACCACTTAATTTATTAATTGTCTCAATTTTTGTTTGAAATTGATTTATTTCTTTAACAATTGCTATTTCCCAATTTAGAGAATTTTCTAATTTAATTTTTTTATCTAAATTGTTATGCCAATTTTGATCATTTTTCATATTCTGGATTGGCCCACGCCATCCTTTTCTTTTATCATAGGCAATAAGACCATTTCTCAAAGATTCAGTTGCAATTTTTTGAAGGTTTAAATTAATTGGAGTATTGATGTTATATCCTTGTTTATAAACTTTTTCATAACTAAGTTTATCTATTATATTTTTTCTAACATCTTCTATGTAATATTGAGCATCCTCTAAATAAATTTTTTTCTTTTTTTTTAATTTAATATCTTTATTTTTGTACTCATTATATTTTATAAGACTTAAAAATCCATTTTGATATAAATTTTTTAAAACTAAATTTCTTCTAAATTTTGCTAAATCAACATTGTTATAAGGGTTGTATTTGCTGGGTGCTTTTGGTAGTGCTGCTAATAAAGATGCTTCAGAATAATCAAGTTCTTTTATTGATTTATCAAAATATTCTAAGCTAGCTGCAGCAATTCCATATGCACCACTACCTAAGTAAATTTGATTAAGATATAGCTCTAAAATTCTCTCTTTAGTTAAAGCTCTCTCAATTCTAAAAGCCAAAATAGCCTCCTTAATCTTTCTATTAATACTTACTTCATTAGTTAGTAAAAAATTTTTAGCAACCTGTTGTGTAATTGTGGATGCACCCTCAAGCCTTTTTGAGGTCATGATATTTTTTATATTATTTATAATCGCTCTAATGACACCTTTCGCGTCAACTCCTGGATGAGAGAAAAAATTTTTGTCCTCCGCAGATAAAAATGCATTAATTACTTTTTTTGGAATTGTATTAAAAGGAATAAATATTCTTTTTTCTTTTGAGAAATCCGCTACCAAATCACCATCACCAGAATACATTTTGCTTGATACAGGAGGCTTATAATTTTTTAGAAATTTATAATCTGGTATATTATTAGAAAAGGTCCATAATACGCCAAAAATTATAACTATTGTTATTATAGATACACTTAAAAATAGTATAAAAATTTTTTTAAATACATTTGTCATTTTGATTTCATTATATATAGGAATTTGTTAAAGATAAGGCATTATAACTAAACAAAATTTATTAAAAAATTAAACAAATGAAACACACAAAACTATTATTATGGAAAAAAATTTATATATTGATGCGTCGCATCCTAACGAAACAAGAGTTGTACTTAAATCAAATAATAACATTGAAGACTACGAATACGAAGGTTCTAAGAATAACTTAATAAAGAACAACATTTATCTTGGAAAGGTAAGTAGAATAGAACCATCCCTACAAGCAGCTTTTATAGATTTTGGAAGAGAAAGGCATGGTTTTCTATCATTCAATGATATTCAATCAGATTATTATCAAATACCCCAAAGTGATCTTGAAATAATAAAAAAAGAAGAAGAAAAGTTAAGAGAGGAATTATCAAAAAAAGTTGAAAAAAAAGAAGAGCAAAATTTAGCTGAAGGAAAATTAGAAATTGATGATCCAATAGAAATTGATAAAAAAGATACTGACGAAAAAGAAAAAGATATAGACCCAAAAGACAAAAAATTTGAAAGTAGAAACAAATTTAAAAAATATAAAATTCAAGAAGTTATTAAACCAAATCAAGTAATACTTGTACAAGTTATCAAAGATGAAAGAGGTCAAAAAGGTGCTGCATTGAGCACTTTTATATCGATCGCGGGCAAATATATTGTTTTAATGCCTAATACTCCTAAAGGAGGTGGAATATCAAGAAAAATATTTAATCCAGCTGATAGAAAAAAGATAAGATCAATTCTTAATGAAATAGAAATTCCCAAAGAGATGGGTTTAATTGTAAGAACTGCTGGGAGTAATAAAACTAAAAACGATATAAAATATGATTTAGAAACATTGATTAAATCTTGGAATCAAATTAAAGAAAATGCCATTAATGCTATTGCGCCTTCGTTAATACATCAGGAAAGTGAAATAATTAATAGAACTTTAAGAGATATGTATGATGAGGATACTAAAAATATAATCATAGAAGGAAATGAAGGTTATAAAAAAGCTCAGAACTTTATGAAATTACTTATGCCTTCTCAGGTGAAAAAAATTAAAAAATATAGAGGAAAAATACCACTGTTTATTGAGGAGGGTATTGAACAAAAGTTAAATCAAATCTTTGATACAGAAATAAAATTAAGCTCTGGTGGATATCTTGTCATAAACCCCACTGAAGCTTTAATTTCAATTGATATAAATTCTGGAAGTTCAATTAAACAAAAAAATGTTGAGAATACTGCTTTGGACACTAATTTAGAGGCAGCTGAAGAGATCGCTAGGCAAATTAAGATAAGAGATTTGTCAGGACTAATTATAATAGATTTTATAGATATGTTGAGTTATGGGAACAGAAGAATGGTTGAAAGAAGATTAAAAGAGAAATGTCGATCTGACAGAGCTCGTATACAAATTGGTAGAATTAGTAATTTTGGATTGCTTGAAATGTCTAGACAACGATTAAGAGAGAGTGCCATCAAATGGAAAGTGAGCTTGACCGATGAGTCTTTTGCTCAAAAAATACTGAAATTAGTGGAATTGAAAGCGATTTTAAATAAAGCCAAATTTGTTGAATTGAAAGTTTCTAAAAAGATATCTGACTTTTTAAAAGAAAATTTTATAGAGGATTTAACTTTCTTTGAAAAAAAAAATAAAATGAAAATTGATATAATTTCAGATGATACATTAATTATACCAGAATACATTATTGATTTTAAAAATAGATCAAAAAAAACTATAGAACTTTTGGAATATTTTGAAAAACTAAAAAAAATTAATACAACTATAGATGAGAAAAAGACGATTAAAATTAAAACTAAGAGAAAAACTTATAAGAAAAAAAAGTTTTATAAAAAAACTAAATAATACCCTCTTTGGGGGATGAAGCACTTCCCATTATTTTTTTTTTAATTCTTCCAGATAAAAAGGACTGTCTACCAGCAATTACAGCATTTTTGAAGGCTCTTGCCATTTCAAATGGTTTCTTAGCTTTAGCAATTGCAGTATTCACTAAAACTCCATCGCAGCCTAATTCCATTGCTATAACTGCATCAGATGCTTGCCCTAAACCAGCGTCTATTATCAAAGGTAATTTTGTTTGGTCTCTTATAATTTGGATATTAACTTTATTTAAAATACCTAAACCAGATCCAATTGGTGCGGCTAGTGGCATAATAGCTGCCGCTCCAACATTTTCTAACCTTTTGGCCATTAGAGGATCGTCGTTACAATAAACCATAACCTTAAAACCCTCTTTTGTTAAAATTTCTGTTGATTTAAGTGTTTCTATCATTTCTGGAAAAAGATTTTGTTTATCCCCTAAAACTTCAAGCTTTACCAATTTCCATCCTCCAATTTCTCTTGCTAGCCTGAGTGTCCTTAATGCTTCATCTGAATTAAAACATCCAGCTGTATTTGGTAAATAAGTTATTTTTTTTGGATCTATATAATCCATTAATAAGGGTTTCTTTTTATCAGTAATATTTACTCTTCGAACAGCAACAGTTACAATATCGGCTCCAGATATCTTTATCGCCTTAGCACATTCAACCAAGTTTTTGTATTTGCCAGTACCTACAATCAATCTTGAATTAAATTTTTTCTTTGAAATTATAAGATTATCTTTTTTCAAAACTAACCACCTCCGATAAAGTGAACAATTTCAATATTATCATTAACTTTTAAATTAATTTTATTTAGATTTTTTTTATCCACTATTTCTCTATTTAATTCAATGGCAACTTTTTTCAAAGGGACTTTTAAATTTTTAACTAAGTCAGATAATTTAGTTTTATCATTAATTCTATTTATTTTGCCATTTATTTTTATTTTTATTTTTTTTTTCATCGTATATAAATGTTAAATGAATAATAAGATAATTATAATCAATGGTCCAAATCTTAATCTATTAGGTGAAAGAGAACAATCACAATATGGATCTACTACATTTGAAGAATTAAAAGAAATTTGTTTGAATAAGTCGAAAGAATTGGGTTTGGTAGCTGATTTTTCTCAATCAAATATTGAGGGGGAAATTGTTAACTTGATACAAAACTCTAGAAAAAATTTTGATGGAATTATAATCAATGCTGCAGCTTTTACACATACCTCTGTAGCTATTAGGGATGCATTAAGTATTTTTAAAAAACCAATTATTGAGTTACATATTTCAAATATATATAAACGTGAAGAATTTAGACATAAATCTTTAATAAGTGACGTAGTTACAGGTGGTATTTTTGGTTTAGGTACTGACGGTTATATTTTAGCCATAATTTCAATGCAAAAGCTTTTACAAAATGAAAATTAATAAAAAGATCATTAAAGAACTTAGTGACTATTTAGAAGAATTTAATCTAACTGAACTAGAATATACTGAGAAAGACACTAAGATTAAAGTATCTAAAAACAATATCTCAGTAAATAATCAAAATGTTCCAAATCAAAAAATTGATACAATTAATTTAAATAATAATTCATCGGAGAAAAGTAAAACAGGAATTGAAGTCAAATCACCGATTATAGGAACAGCGTACCATGCACCCGAACCTGGGGCAAAAAAATTTGTTGAAGTTGGAAAAAAAATTAAAAAGGGTGACACAGTAATGATAGTAGAGGCTATGAAAACTATGAATCATGTGCCATCAACTGCTGATGGGGTTGTAAAAGAAATTTGTGTTGAAGATGGTCAAGCTGTAGAATTCGGTCAAAATTTATTAATTCTAGATTAATGTTTAAAAAAATTTTGATAGCCAACCGTGGAGAGATTGCGGTCAGGATTATAAGAGCCTGTAAAGAATGGGGGATTTCAACTGTTGCTGTTCATTCTGATGTAGATAAAGAAAGTATGCATGTAAGAATGGCAGATGAAAGTGTTTGTATAGGTTCTCACCAACCAGCAAATAGTTATTTAAATATCCCAGCCTTATTATCTGCAATAGAAATCACCAATGCTGAGGCTGTGCATCCAGGTTATGGATTCCTCTCAGAAAATGCTAATTTTGCAAAAGTGCTTGAAGATAATAATATTAAATTTATAGGCGCATCATCAGAATTGATAGAAATGATGGGAGACAAGATACAAGCAAAAAAAATTGCCAAAGAAAATGGTTTGCCAGTTATTGAAGGATCTGAAGGTGGAGTAAGAAATGTTAAAGATGCAAAAGAATTGTGCAAAAAAATTGGTTTTCCAGTTTTAATTAAAGCTTCTGGTGGTGGTGGTGGAAAAGGTATGAAAATCGTTTACAAAGAGGAGGAATTTGAAACATTGTTTTCAACTGCAAAGTCAGAAGCTCAAAAATATTTTGGTAATGATGAAGTTTATATAGAAAAGTTTTTTCAAAATCCTAGACATATAGAAGTCCAAATTTTAGCTGGAAAAAATAGAACTGTTCATCTTCATGAGAGAGATTGTTCAGTTCAAAGAAGACATCAAAAACTAATTGAAGAAACACCAAGTCCTATTTTAACTGATGAGATAAGAAAAGATCTTTTTGAGAAAACAGTTAATATGGTGTCAAAAATTGGCTATACAGGTGCTGGGACTGTTGAATTCATTTATGAAGACGGAAAATTTTATTTTCTTGAAATGAATACAAGAGTCCAAGTTGAACATCCAGTTACTGAAATGGTAACAGGTATAGATATTATAAAAGAACAAATTTGGATAGCATTTTCAGGAGAAACAGCTTTAAACCAAAGCGATATAAATCCAAGAGGACATGCTATAGAATGTAGGATAAATGCGGAGGATGCTAGTAAAAATTTCCAACCCTCACCTGGTTTAATTGGTATGTGTCATCAACCATCAGGTTTTAGAACTAGAGTCGATGGTGCAATATATCAGGGTTATAAAGTTACTCCATATTATGATAGTATGATTTGTAAATTAATATGTCATGGAAGAAATAGATCAGAAGCTATACAGAGAATGAATAGATCTTTAGATGAGTTTGTTATAGAAGGAATCACAACAACTATTCCATTGCATAAAAAATTACTAAATCATAAAAAATTTATTGATTCTGATTTCAATGTTAGTTGGCTGGATAAAGATAAAATAATTTAATAACAGTTAACAAGCCAGATATCATAAACTGGATGATCAAAGGGTGCTATAGAAGGGCTCGATGAAAACATCCATCCGTTAAAAATAAAAACATTATTTCTATCTTTTTTTGTTAAATCTCTTACTTGGATATACGCCTTAACTTCTGGGTTATCATCAAATTTAGAGTCTGTACATTTAATACTTTTTATTGCTAAATCTTTATAAACAAATTCCTCATTATTAACTAATTTTATCAACTCGTTTTTAGAACTAATCTTATCTAATATTTTTATGTCAGTATTATTTCCATCAAGGTTAGTCTCGGAATTAGTCTTAAATGTTACAAATATGCTAAGTAAATATATAAATAAAAATAAAATTAGCTTATTTCCAGCTTTTATATTTTTTTTTATTTGCATCTTTATTGTTCTTATTTGGATAATAAGCTGAAGCAGTACCAGTCAAATTTGGTTGGTGAGGTTTTTGCCAATGATGTTTTTCTAATTCATGAATATTTTCAATTTTATTTGGCATAAAATGAATCCAAGAGTACCATTCAACTGGAATTTTTGATGCATCAATTTCATTTGCATAAATTACCCATCTTTTTCCTTTTTTACTCTCATAATATTTATTTCCATTCTCATCTGATCCAATAAGTTTACCAAACAATATAGTTTTGATTCTAGTGCCAAATGTATCGCGATTCCACCAGGTGAATATTTTTTTTAAGAAAGTCAACATGTAAAATTTTTTAATTTCAATTTTAAATTGTATAAATTAAATTAGACTAAAATATGTAAAAGTATATAAGTAAAAAGATTAAAAAATTCAAATTAATTTAAGGATTAAAAAAAATGTCAAAATATCTTGTAGAAACTTATTATACCTGCACTTTTAAAGTAAATCACTATTTAGACGATATCAATGAAACAGAACTAAAGAATCTTGAAAAAAGAGATGATGGAAAATTTGAAGTGCTGGATGTAAAATTAGATAACAGAAAGACAAAAAGCCTTGATCCAAATAATAAAAAAAATGATCAAAGTAAAAAAATTGATTTAGTTCAAGTTCATAATGATAACAAAAATACAAGTGTTGAAAAAATTGTTTCTCAAACTTTTGCGAAATCTGATAATTCTGGAAAACGATTTGGTATGCCTGATAGAAGAAAAGGTTACATTCAAAAAGCAACAATTGGTGACCATAAAGTTTATTTGCATACTGGCGAATATGAGGATGGTAAAATTGGAGAAATCTTTATTGATACAAGTAAAGAGGGAGAGCTAGTTAAAGCTTTAATGAATAATTTTGCTATTGCTGTCTCACTTGGCCTTCAATATGGGGTACCATTAGATGAATTTGTAAGTGCATTTATAGGGACTAAATTTGAGCCTTCTGGTAAAGTAAATGGTAACGACAGAATTTTAAGTGCTTCTTCAATTTTAGATTATATATTTAGAGAACTAGCAATTTCTTATTTAAACAGAGAAGATTTAGCTCATACTCCTTCTATAGGTAATTTAGATGTTTCATTTACAGATGAAAAAGGTTCCGATGAACAAAATCAATTACTGAAAATAGTTAAAGATATAACAAGTAAAGGATTTGTTAGGAACAATTACAAAAAAAATCTAGTAGATTTATCAGATGTTAAAATTAGTCTTAAAGGTAAAAAATAATTATTTTTTGTTTTTTATAGATAAATTTAACTCTTTAAGTTGATTTTCACTTACACTAGAAGGTGCATTCATCATCAAATCCTGTGCATTTTGATTCATTGGAAACATTGTAACTTCTCGAATATTTTTTTCATTTGCTAGTAACATAATTATTCTATCGATTCCTGGGGCAATGCCACCATGAGGTGGAGCACCATAACTTAAGGCGTTTATCATTCCACTAAATTTTTGATCAACATCAGATCTGGAATAACCTACAACATCAAATAATTTATACATTAGATCTGGAATATGATTTCTAATCGCACCTGAAGACAATTCTATCCCATTACATACAATATCATATTGATATGCAAGTATTTCTAACGGCTTTTCAAAATTAATTTTGTTGATATCCCCTTGCGGCATAGAAAAAGGATTATGACTAAATTTAATTTTTTTAGTTTGATTATCTATTTCATACATTGGATAATCTACAATCCAGCAGAATGCAAAAACGTTTTCATCGATTAAACCTAAATCTTTTCCAATTTTATCTCTAGCCAATGCAGTAATTTTTTCTACCTCCTCCACTTTGCCACAAGCAAGAAAAATACTATCACCTACTTTTGCTTCAGTTTTAGTCATTATTTCATTAAGTGAGTCTTTTGAAAAAAATTTGCCTACGGGCCCTTTTGCTAAAATTTCTTTTTCTTTTTCAATTGTAAAATAAGCTAATCCTGAAGCACCTTGTTCTTTAGCCCATTTATCAATGTTATCAAAAAAACTTCGAGGTTTATCTTTTGTGTTTTTTGTAACAATGCATCTTACTTTAGATCCAGATTTGACAAGTTTTTTAAATATTTCAAATGAAACATCATCTCTTAAAAAAGTTTCAGTGATGTCATAAATAACCAGTGGGTTTCTTAAGTCTGGTTTATCTGTTCCATATTTAAGCATTGAATCCTTAAATGCAATTTTTGGAAACTTGTTAAATAATAATTCTTTTTTTGAAAACTTTTTAAATGTATTTACAAATAACTTTTCTACAACGTTAAATACATCCTCTTGCTCAACAAAGGACATTTCTAAATCTAATTGATAAAACTCTCCAGGACTTCTGTCTGCTCTTGCATCTTCATCTCTAAAACATGGAGCAATTTGAAAATACTTATCAAAACCAGAAACCATC
This sequence comes from uncultured Pelagibacteraceae bacterium, assembly GCA_902576375.1. Classification (GTDB taxonomy): domain Bacteria; phylum Pseudomonadota; class Alphaproteobacteria; order Pelagibacterales; family Pelagibacteraceae; genus Pelagibacter. Next base: position 403,680 of record CACGUZ010000001.1, on the reverse strand, counting down.
ACTAATTGTTTAAATTGTTGAGGTGCTTGTGGAAGTGCATAAAATTTTCCAGGATTTAATCTGCTCGGTACTAAAAAATCTCTTGCTCCCTCTGGGCTTGAAGAAGTCAAAATAGGTGTTTGAAATTCTAAAAATCCTAACTTATTCATTTCGTTTCTAATAAATGAAATTACTTTTGATCTTAAAATAATATTTTCATGAATTTTTTTTCTTCTTAAATCTAAAAAACGATATTTAAGTCTTATTTCTTCTGCATACTCTCGATCAGTAAAAACTGGCAAAGGAAGTTCTTTACATTCACCAAGAACCTGAAAATTTTTAATTACTACCTCAATTTCTCCGGTTTCAATATCATTGTTAATTGATTCATTTGTTCTTTCGACCACTTTTCCATCAATTTTAATTACTGTTTCTAACTGTATTTTTTCTAACTTTTTAAAATTGGAATTTTCTTTATCTATAATACATTGTGTAATCCCGTAGTTATCTCTTAAATCTATAAACAAAAGATTTCCATGGTCTCTTTTTTTATTAATCCAACCTGATAGAGATACCTTATCTCCAATTTTTTGTTTATTTAATTCGTTACATTTGTGAGTTCTAAATTTGCTCAATTATTCTCCTAGGACTTCTTTTATAATTTTAAAATCAATCGATTTTTTTTTTTTTAAACTTAACTGATCGATCTTATATATGAAATCATATATTTTACTATATGATCTCTCAATTCTTTTAACAATAAACTCAATGAACTTGTTGTCCAAAGAGATTTGTCTATCAGATAAATTTTTTAATATAATAGCAAATATCAGCTGATCATCAGGTTTTTCAATATTTAATAAGATAAAATTTTTTGCTCTAGATCTTAAGTCTTTTAACTCAAAATTGATATCAATAATTGGTTTTAAAGATGTAACAATAATAAATTTATTATCTTGCTCAATTAAATTAAAAAGACTGTAAATTAATTTTTCATCAACATCTGAAGACAAGTTTTCAATTATAATGTTCTGATTAATTTTTATTTTTTTTAGATCATCATTTTCTAGAGATTTACCCTCAAACTTTATGCCTTTGTTTTTACGTAAAAAAATATTCGTTAAATGAGTTTTTCCAGAGAGCTTCTCCCCTGAAATATTAACAAAATTTCTTTCCCATTTTGGCCATATGTTTAAAAAATCAAAAACATGTTTATTACTTTTGGAAAGATAAAAATCATCATTTTTAAAATTTTTGTCATAATCAAATTTGATTATTATTTGATCTAAGTCTCTCATTCAATCATCCAAACTTTTTTTTGCGTATTTAAATTATATTTTTTATTTTTCATTATATTAATAAAATTTTGGACTGTTCCATTAAATAAAACTTCATAATATATGAATTCTTTATCAAATTTTTCTACAGAATAGTCACTAACCATATCTATTTCATTTAAAAATAATTGAAAATTATTTGATTTTTTTAAGTCATCATTTCTAATCTTAATTGTAATTGGAACTTTTATTGAAGTATTTATTTCATTCAATTTTTTCCAAGTATCATCAAATAAACTTTTCAAATTCTCGATTAAGTATTTAAGGTCTGTTTCATTATCTATATTTATATTTTTAAAAGTATCATTTTTTATTATCTCATTTTTATTATTATAAATTTTTGTTAAAATTCTCACTTCGTTTTTACCTTTAAAAATTAATGATATGATAGAATTCTTTAAAAAATATTTTTTTGTAATCTCATTAAAATCATAAGTTTCTATTACATCTAATTTTTCTTTTATAAGATTTAAATCTTCAAGATCTTCTGAGGGAAGTAAATATCTTATTAATTGATATTTTTTATTTGTTTTATTCCAATCCACATAAATTGGATTATTTGAAAAAATTGAAATATCATTTCCCTTTTCATTTATTATGACTGGGATAAATAAAAATTGCTCTTTGAGTATTCGTGATGGAAAAATATTTTTTTTCTCTAAATATCTAAAAATTTTTCTTTTATTAAATGAAACACCAAGGTTTACATAATATTTTTGATCTATAAATTTTTCCTCTTTAATCGAGAATGTTTCAATCATGCTTTTGATTTCATTTAACCTAATATTGTCAATTTTTTTGAAATCTGGTGATTTGATTAAAGAGTAAACTAATTCAAAAAAAGCTTTCTTAAACCCTAAATCTATTACTTTATTTTTATCAAAATTCATTTCAAATGGCTGGGAAATTTCAATATCGTTGATTTCAAAAGATTTTGCTTTAACAACCTCTGTGGAAAAAAAAAATATTATTAAAGCTAGAGTAGAAAAAAAAATATATAAATGTCTGATATAATACATACTTAAATTTAGAACCTATATTAATGAATAAAAATCTCTTTACCTATAAAAAAAGTGGGGTCAACATTAATGCAGCAGATAAATTTGTAAGTTTCATATCTAGTATTTCATCAAAGAAAAGAGGCAATAAAAAGAATGCTAATATTGGAGGCTTTGGATCGGTCACAAATTTACCAAAAAATATAAAAAATCCAAAAATAGTGGCTTGTACCGATGGAGTGGGAACAAAAATAGAGATCGCAAACTTACTAAATAAATATGACACTATTGGAATAGATCTAGTTGCCATGAGTGTAAATGATTTAATTGTACAAGGAGCAAAACCTTTATTTTTTTTAGACTACATTTCAATCAATAAAATTGATTTGAAAAAAATGAAATCAATAATTAGTGGAATAGTTAAAGGGTGTAATATTGCAAGATGTAGTTTGGTTGGTGGCGAAACTGCCGAAATGCCAGATACTTATGCAAAAGGCAAATTTGATATAGCTGGTTTCGCTGTTGGAATTACAGATAAAAAAAAAATTCTTTATAAAAATAAGATAAAAAAGGGAGATTTAATTTTAGCTGTTCCATCTAGTGGTTTACATTCAAATGGTTTTTCACTTGTTAGACATTTATTGAAAATAAAAAAAATAAATATAAAAAAAAATATATTTCTACAAAAAGAACTAATTAAGCCAACGAAAATTTATGTAAAAGAAATCTTAAATCTTGTTAAAAGAAATTTATTAAATGGTTGTGCTAATATTACTGGTGGTGGATTAGCTGATAATATCAGTAGAGTTGTTCCCAATAACTTATCTATAGAAATAGATTTAAATAGAATTAAACCTCTTAAGATTTTCAATTGGCTTAAGACATACAAAATCAGTGATAAAGAAATGCTTAAAACTTTTAACTGTGGAGTTGGATTTTGTTTAATAATAAACCCCAAATATGAAAAAAGAATTAGTAAATTTTTTTCAAAGGAATATAAACCTTATATTATTGGTAAAATTTCTAAAAATAGAAACAAAGTAAGTCTTAATGGTAAAGTTAAGTGGATATAAAAAAGTAAAGGCTGCAGTTTTTATTTCTGGCACTGGAAGTAACTTAAAATCTTTAATAGAATTTTCTAAAAAAAAAAAATCACCTATTTCTATTGATTTAATTATCTCAAATAACCCTAAAGCTAAAGGTTTAAAGATTGGTAAAATGAATAAGATAAAAAGAAAAGTGTATAATTTTAAAAAAAAATATAAAATTGAAAGTCAGATACTCTATGATTTAAAGAAGCATCAAGTCAAAATGATATGTTTGGCAGGATTTATGAAACTTTTATCCAGAAATTTTATAACTAAATTTAAAGGTAAAATTTTGAATATCCATCCTTCATTACTTCCTAAATATAAAGGATTAAATACTCACCAAAGAGCCTTAAATAATAATGAAAAATATTCAGGTTGTACCGTTCATTTAGTTAATTCAAAATTAGATTCAGGTAAGATTGTTTTACAAAAAAAAGTAAAAATCACAAAAAATGAGACAGTAAAATCTTTAGCTAAAAAAGTGCTTGTTCAAGAACATAAGCTTTATCCAAAAGCTATTTTAAAGGTATTTAATCTTTAAAGAAAAAATTAACTTCTATTTTAGCATTTTCAACACTATCAGATCCATGCACAGAATTTTTATCAATTGAAATCCCGTATTTTTTTCGGATAGTTCCGTCCTCTGCATCTAATGGATTTGTAGCTCCCATAAGTTTTCTGTTTGCTTTTACTGCATTTTCTTTTTGAAGAATCATAACAACTATCGGACCAGAAGAAAGATAGTCACATAAATTATTATAAAATGGCTTTGTTTCATGTACTTTATAAAATTTTTCAGCCTCAATCTTTTCAATTTGAATTTTTTTTTCTTTAAGAATTTGAAAACCATTACTTTTAAACATTTCTTTTATTTCGCTATCAAGATTTCTTTCTACAGCATCTGGTTTAATAATGGATAAGGTTTGTTCTATATTACTCATAATGATCCTCTATAAGTTTGTTTAATAATCTAACCCCATAACCTGTTGCACCACCTGAATTTAAAGCTCCACCATATTTTGAAAAAGCCATACCAGCTATATCTAAATGTGCCCAAGGAGTTTTATTTAAAATAAATCTTTGTAGAAATTGTGCAGCAGTAGTGGAGCCAGCTCCACCTAAGTAATTTATATTTTGCATATCAGCATTTTTAGAGTCAATTAATTTATCATAATTTTTATTTAAAGGCATCCTCCAAACTTTTTCTTCCACGTTCTTGCCTGACTCAATTAATTGTTGAGATAATTTATCGTTGTTAGAAAATAAGCCCGCATACTCCGATCCTAAAGATACAATTATAGCCCCTGTCAAAGTCGCCAAATCTACTATAATTTTTGGGTTATACTTTTCTTCTGTAAAAGTCAAAGCATCTGCAAGAACTAACCTTCCCTCTGCATCCGTATTTAAAATCTCAACGGTCTTCCCACTATAAGATTTTACGATGTCACCTGGTCTTTGTGCATTTCCTCCAGGCATATTTTCAACAAGACCAACTACACCAACTGCATTAATTTTTGCTTTTCTTAATGCTAGACTTTTCATTAGTCCTACTACAACTGCAGAACCAGCCATATCATAGGTCATATCCTCCATAAATTTCGCAGGCTTTAAAGATATTCCACCAGTGTCAAAACATACTCCTTTCCCAACAAAAGCTAAAGGTTTTGATTTATTTTTTAGCCCATTCCATTCCATTGTAACCAGGTAAGATCCTCTAATACTTCCTTGACCAACACCAAGCAATGTATTCATACCTAGTTTCTTTAATTTTTTATCATCATAAATATTAATTTTTAAACCCAATTTTCTTAAAGAATTAATTCTTTTTGCATATTCATCAGGATGTAATACATTACCAGGTTCAGACACTAGATCTCTAGCGTAGAATGTTCCCTCCTCTATTGCTTTAAATTTAATTTGCTCTTTTTGAGATGGAATATTTTTACCTAAAACTTTAATGGATATTTCATTTTTATTTTTTTTTGTTTTATATTTTTCAAATTTATAAGACTTTAGTTTTATTCCGTGTAAAAAATATCCAATAAAATTATTTGATTTATGATTAATTGAGTCTGAATTTACAGTGTACTCAGTTATTTTTGATTTATTTAAGAGCTCATAACATTTGGCCCCTAAGTTTTCTGCATCGGAATTAGTTAAATTTTTCTTCAAAGAAATTAAAATTATTTTCCTTTTTGAATTTATATTAAAAGTAATGATCTTTTTTTTAATATCTTCAGTTTTGAGCAAGTCTAAAATATAAGAATATTCGGTGCCTGAAATTAATTTTCTTAAACTTGAGATATTGTATTTTTCGTCAACAAATAATATAGAGTTTTCACTAGCTTTACTAAATACTTGGTTTTTAAAGTTAATTTTAATATTCATAAAATTTAAATACAATCTACAGGAGATAATGCTATATATGAGTAAAACAATTTTATTTCAATGGAAAAATTACTTTTTAGAAAATTAATCGCAGATATATCTATAAGGGCATTGGTGATAACTTTTACCTTAGGAGTAATAGTATGGATAATTCAGGCTGTTAATTATTTAGATTTTGTCATTGATGATGGGCATAATTTTAAAATTTATTTTTATTATAATTTATTCAATTTTCCAAAAATAGTTCATAGAATTTTACCTTTTGTTCTTTTTATATCAATATTTTTTGAGCTAATTAAATATGAAAAAAATAATGAACTTTTAATTTTTTGGATTAATGGCATAAGTAAAAGAAGTTTTGTTTCAAATCTAGCTAAATTCTCATTTATACTTATGTTAATTCAGATTATGATTGGTAGCATCATTTCACCATCAAGTCAGTTTAAGTCTAGATTATTTTTGAAAGAGTCTAACATGGACTTTTTGCCAAATCTAATTAAACAAGGCAAATTTATAGATACAATTTCTGGTTTGACTATTTTTATAAATGAAAAGACAACACAAAATTCTTACAAAAATATATACATTCAAGAAGGAAATTTATTTGACTTAAAAAAAAATAATCAAATTATTTTTGCAAAAGAAGGTTTTTTAGTTGATGATGAAAAAAAAATTTTCAGATTATTAAATGGAAAGATAATAAGCACTAATAATAAAAAATTAATAAGTTTTCAATTTGATAAAATAGATTATAATTTATCAAAATTTTCCTCTAAAACAATCACAGTACCTAAAATACAAGAGTTATCTTCCTTAAGAATTATCAGATGTTCATTTAATTTGATGACAAATAGAAGTTACCAGGATGATTATTTTGATTGTAATGTTGAAAGACTTAAAAAACTTAATAACGAATTATATAAAAGATTTATTAAACCTATTTATATTCCTGTATTAACATTAATTTGTTGTTTCTTAATAATTTTTTCCAAGGAACAAAATAATTACACTTTTAAAACCATAAAAGTTTTTTTATCTGTTTTTTTAATTTTGATAATTTCAGAAACTTTAATGAGATACGTAAGTGAATCTTTTATTTATTTAATTTTGTTAATGTCAATTCCAATATTCTTTTATTTTATCGGTTATATCTTTTTAATCAAGAAAGTTAAATATGGTTAATACATTAGATAGATATTTTGTAAGTTTATTTTTTAAAAAATTATTATTGATTTCAATAATATTTTTTGCTTTAACGATAATATTAACTGTATTTGAGGAAATAACTTTTTTTGATAACGTAAACTCTAAATTTTATCTCCCGTTTTTACTAGCTGCCCTCAACGCCCCTACTACGATTTTAGAAATTTTACCTTTTGTTATGTTGATTGCTACGCAAATGTTTTTTCTTGAAATAATTAAAAAAAGGGAAAATGAATTGATTAAACTAAATAATTTAGACAATTTTTATTTAATCAAACTTTTATCATTATGTGCTCTCTTATTTGGAATAATGGTTGTTACTATTTTCTATCCATTTTCCTCAAAACTTAAATTTATTTATTTTGAATTTAAAAATAGTTATTCAAAAGATGGGAAATATCTAAAACATTTTAGTGAAAATGGTTTATGGATTAAAGATGAAATTAATAACAAAATTTATATTATTAACGGATCAGAAAAAAAAAATGATTTTCTTGTGAATGTTTTTATTTCAGAATTTGACAATAAATTTAATTTAATAAATAATTTTTCATCAAAAAAAGTAGATATTAGCACTAACAAATGGGAATTAGAAAAACCTATTTTATTTAAAAATAACAAACAAATTCAACTTGATGAAAATATTACAATTATGAGTCATTTTGACTCAGACAAAATAAGTAAAAGTTTTAGAAACCTTAATTCGTTAAATATAATACAATTAATTAAAGAAAAGGAGGAAAACAAAATGTTAGGTTACTCCTCTGAGGAGATAGATCTACACATATTAAAGATTGTTTCATTGCCTATTTATTTAAGTATTATGGTAATTATTTCGTCTATAATTATGTTAAATATTAAAAAAGACAAACCATACTTATTTCATATTCTTTTAGGAATAACTTTGTCTGTGATAATTTATTACATTAATAATATTTTTGATATTTTTGGGCTTACCAATAAAATTCCAATACATTTATCGGTATTTTTTCCAATAATTGTTTTAAGTATTGTTTCAACTTTAGGGTTAATAAGAATAAATGAAAAATAAAACTCTAAAAATTTTTGTAATTATATTCTTTAATATATTTTTTTTTAACTTTGTTTTAGCTGAGGATATTGAATTTAAAGCAACAGATATTGAATTTTTTCAAAATCAAAATTTAACTATTGCCAACGATGGAGTTGTAATAATTAAAAAAGATCAAATAAAAACTGAGGGACGTCAGATAAAATATTTTAAAGACCAATCTTTGTTATTAATTGAAGAAGGTAAAATTTTTAAAATTGATGAAAATATAGAAATATCATCCAAAATAATCGAATATAAAATTGATAAATCGAATTTAATTTTAAAAAAAGATGTAAAGATAAATGACAAAAATAATAATCTAATTATAAATTCAGGTGAAATTAATTACGATGTATACAATCAGTTAATTACCAGTAAAGCTGACTCAGAAATATATGATAGTTTAGGAAATATTTATAAAGTAAAAGAATTTGAATATTCTATAGATAAAAAAATTATCAAACTAATTCAGCTTAGTGCATCTGATGTTAACAAAAATTCATTCATTGTCGATTTGGCTTATATGGACTTAAAAAAAAAGGAACTAGTAGCAAAAGATGTGAATTTAAATTTTAAATTTTCAGAAACTTCAGAAAATGAGCCAAGACTAAAAGGTAGAAGTTTAATATATGATAAAGATAGTACAATCGTCAAAAAAGGAACATTTACTTTTTGTAAAAAAAGGGAAAAGTGTCCTCCATGGGAAATAAGTGCTGAAGAAATAAAGCATGATAAAATAAAAAAGACTATAAATTATAAGAATGCAAAACTTAAGGTTTACGATCAGAAAGTTTTTTATTTTCCAAAATTTTTTCATCCTGATCCAACAGTAAAAAGGCAAACCGGTTTTTTAGTTCCAAGGTTACAGGATAATAGTTCTAGTGGTTTATCGCTTAACTTACCTTACTTTTTCGCTTTAGACAAAAATAAAGATATCACAGTTAATCCAAGATTTTTTTTTGATGATAAATTTTTGTTACAGTCAGAATTCAGACAAAAAAATAAGAAATCTTTTCATATAGCAGACGTGAGTCAATATATTTCTAACAATAATAACTCAAAAGGACATTTTTTTTACGATTTTAATAAAAAATATAATCATAAAAACTTTGATGATATAGATTTAAATATCGAACTACAACAAGTCACAGATGAAACTTATTTAAAAGCTCAAAAAATTGAAAGCCCTATCATAAAAAATAAAACAAAACTTAAAAATCTATTAAGTTTAGATCTTTATGGTAACAACAAATCAATCAATACAAGCTTAGACGTTTATGAGGATTTAAGTAAAGCAGATAATGATAAATTTGAGTATGTACCAAATTTTAGTTTCTCTAACATTATAAATGAAAATTATTCTTTCGATTCTCTGGGATATTACAAAAATTACAATACAAATATCACAGAAAAAGTTTTAATAAATAATTTAAATTTTAACTCAATTCCAAAATACTTCAATAATGGGATTATAAATGAAAATAATTTTTTAATTAAAAATGTAAATTCGAATGCAAAAAATTCGAAAAATTTTCAAAACAAAAATTCAAATACTTTTTTAACTGCTATTCAAAGTACATACACTCTTCCACTTATTAAAGAGAATAATAAATTTAGTAATACTCTTACACCCAAAGTTTCTTTAAGATTAAGTCCAAATTACACAAAGGATATTAGAAATAGAAATGATGGAAGAATAAATTATTCTAACATTTACGATTTAGACAGATTGGGCATTGAGGAGGTTAATGAAGGGGGTATATCAGCCACATACGGCTACGAATTTACTAAAATAGATAAATCAATTTTTGATCAGACAATGAAATTTGGTTTCGCAAATAATATTAGATTTGAGGAAAATAAGGATTTACCATCTCATACTAACTTAGGAGATAAAGTTTCAGATTTTGTTGGGCTTTTTGAATATAGTTCAAAAGATAATTTTAAATTAGATTATAATTTTTCTCTCAAAGATAACTTAACTGAAAAAAACTATGAACTTCTTAGTTTTGAATTTTTTTTAAACAACCTAACATCAACTTTTGAATATCGAAATGAAAATAACAGCAAGTTAAAAGATTCTTATTTGCAAAATGAGACTAAATATAATTTTAACGAAAATAATAGTTTAATTTTTAAAACTAGGGAAAATAAAGAGAAAAGTTTTACTGAATTTTACAATCTAATATACCAATATCAAAATGACTGCCTCACAGCAGGTATTGAATATAACAAAGAATATTATAGCGACCAAGATTTAAAACCATCTGAAAATCTGTTCTTTAAAATTTCAATTTTACCTTTTGGTGGTTTTAATACTCCTAATCTAAAATGATTAAATTAAGCAGTTTCACTGTCTTTTTTTTATTTTTTTTTTCATTAACAAATTTCTGTTATTCAGAAATAGATTTAAAAATTGTAATGAAAATTGATAATGAAATAATTACTAATTATGATCTAGAGAAAGAAGCTAACTATCTGGTAGCGCTTAATCCAAAATTAAGTGAGATTGACAAGGAAAAATTAATAATAATTGCTAAAAGATCTTTAATTAAAGAAAAGATAAGAAAAAACGAGATTATGAAATACAAGTCTTTGAATAAAAAAAATATTCAAATTGAAAATGTTCTAAATAATTTAATGATGAATCTTAACTTTAGTAATCAAGATCAACTTCAAGAATATTTTAAAAATTTTAATATATCAATTAATGACCTCAAGGAAAAAATTGAAATTGAAAATGAATGGAAAAGTTTAATATATGCTAAATATTCCAATAGTGTTAAAATTGATAAATCAAAACTCTCAAAAAAAATTGATGCAATAAGTAAAAAAGAAATTTTAACAGAATATAATTTATCTGAAATACTTTTTACCCCAAAAAAAAATTTTTCAATTAATGATCAAATAAGTAATATAAGACAAAGCATAGAAAAAATTGGTTTTGAGAATACTGCAAATTTATATAGTATCGCTGATAGTTCAAAAGTTGGGGGTAAAATTGGTTGGATTAGAGAAAACAATCTTTCAGAGGAAATAAACAAAAATTTAAAAGGACTAAAAAAAAATTCATTAAGTAATCCTATTCAAATTGGAAACAATTTTTTGATTATAAAAATAAATCAGATTAAACAAGTGCCAATAGAGATTAATAAGGAAGAGGAATTAAATAAAATAATAATTATTGAAACTACAAAACAATTAGATAAATTTTCAAATATTTTTTATAACAAAATTAAATTAAACAGTAAAATAAGTGAATTCTAAACCTATCTTAATTGTACCAGGTGAAACAAAAAGTGTTTTTTTTGAGATTTTTTTCAAATCTTTAAAGTTTAAAAAATTTAACAGTGCCTTGATTTTAATTTGTAATAAAAAAAATTTTGATAAAGAGATCAAGAAATTTAATTTTAAGAAAAATATTGAGTTATTAAATACACACGATTTAAATCCTAAGAATATAAAAAAAAATAAAATTTATCTTATTGATATTAAGGATGATAATTCAAAAAGTTATATATTTAATTGCTTTAAATTAGCTTTCAAATTAATTAAATCTGGATTAACTAATAAATTAATTAATGGTCCAATAGATAAATCTAAAACATTAAAAAAAAGATATTTAGGAGTTACTGAATATATTTCTAATAAATTTAATAGAAAAAAATTTGCTATGTTAATTTACAATAACAAATTATCAGTTTGTCCGATAACAACTCACTTACCTTTAAGATTAGTGACAAAACAAATAACAAAAAAACTTATTATAGAAAAAGTAAAAATTATTAATGATTTTTATAGGAATTTTTTAAAATTTAGTCCAAAAATAGCTATCGTTGGTTTAAATCCTCATTGTGAAAGTATTCTGAATTTTAATGAAGATCAAAAAATAGTAGCACCTGCTATAAAATCTTTAAAAAAAAATATAAATGTAAAAGGACCTTTCCCAGCTGACACTATTTTTTTAAAAAAGAATAGAGAAAATTTTGATGTAGTTGTTGGAATGTATCATGATCAAGTTCTTACACCAATAAAAACACTTTTTGAATATGATGCAATCAACATTACTTTAGGATTGCCCTTTATAAGAGTATCTCCAGATCATGGTCCAAATAAAAAGATGGTTGGTAAGAATAAATCAAATCCTATTAGTTTAATTAAAGCTTTAAGTTTTTTAGATAAAAAATGATAAAAGCCAAAAAAAGTCTTGGTCAAAACTTTCTCATAGACCAAAGCATTATTAATAAGATTATAAATATAATTGATATTAACAATAAAGATATTTTAGAGATTGGTCCAGGTACTGGAAATTTGACTAATGAATTATTGAAAAAGATCCCAAATTCTTTTTTAGCAATTGAAAAAGACGATAATTTAGTAAAAGTATTAAAAAAAAGATTTGGTGATAAGATTGATATTATTAATAATGATATTCTCAAGATTAATGAAAATTCTCTAAATGTAAAGCCTCTTACAGTTTTTGGTAATTTGCCTTACAATATATCAACAGAAATTTTAATTAAATGGATAATTAATATGGATTATAAAAAAAGTTGGTTTGACTATTTAATACTCATGTTTCAAAAAGAAGTAGCTGATAGAATAATTTCAAATTTTAATAATAAAAATTATGGAAGATTGTCAATTATAGCGAATTGGAGATTAAATATAAAAAAAATTTGTAACATAGGTCCTCAATGTTTTTATCCAAAACCCAAAGTAGAAAGTTCTCTTTTAATATTTGAACCAAAAAAAAAATTTTTCAATCTTCAAAGTCCAAGAAATTTAGAAAAAATAACAAGGATTTTTTTCATGCACAGAAGAAAAAAAATTAAAACTCCTTTTTTTCAACTATTTCATAAGAATCAAAATTTAGCCTCAAAGCTGGGGATTGATCTTGATCTAAGGCCTCAAAATTTACATTTTAATACTTACTTTAAACTAACCAAGGAATACGAAAATTTAAGAAGTTAATTTTTCAACATGATTTCTTATGAAATCAGGATCGTAATCCTTGGATCCATTATTAATTTCAGCATTTATCAAATTTTTAATTTTTAAATAACATTTGTTAAGATCATCATTTATAACAACATAATCATAATTTATCCAATGCAATACATCTCTTTCAAATTGTTGCATTCTTTCCTCAGCTATAAGCTTGTCCCTCATATCTCTATTTGACAATCTATTAAAAAGTATTGTCTTACTTGGAGGAAGGATAAAGAAAGTAATTAATTTGTAATCTAACTTTTTATTTTTTATTTGATCTGCACCTTGCCAATCAATATCGAATAAGACATTTTTTCCATTATTTAAACTATTAATTATTGGTGTTCTTGTTGTTCCATAGTAATTGTTAAACACCTTCGCATATTCTAAAAATTCTTGATTTTTAATTAATCTTTGAAATTCGTTATTATTGATAAAAAAATAATCTTTGTTAGGAATTTCATCTGGTCTTGGCTGTCTAGTAGTATGTGAAATTGAGATTTCATAGCCATCTTGTTTGGAAAGCAAATTTACTAGTGTTGTTTTGCCAGCTCCAGAAGGAGAAGACAAGATTATCATGGTCCCATCATTAACGGAGGGCATTTAAAGTCTTTTTAGTTAGCTTTGCCTTCAATAAATTTGACTGCGTCACCTACTGTTAAAATTTTTTCTGCCTCGCTATCAGAAATTTCTGAGCCAAACTCCTCTTCAAAGGCCATAACCAACTCAACAGTATCTAGACTATCAGCCCCAAGATCATCAATAAAACTCGACTCCTCTGTTACTTTTGACTCATCAATCCCTAAGTGATCTGCAACTATTTTTTTTACTTTACTTGAAACATCTTCAGACATATTAATCCTTTTTTTGTTATAAATCGTTAATAGTTTAATTCACTAGATTGTCAAGCCATATACATGCCCCCATTAACATGTAATGTTTCACCATTTATATAATCAGATTGAAAAGATGCTAAAAAAAGAACTGCATTGGCTATGTCATCCGGCTCCCCTAATCTCGCTGAAGGAATTTTTGAAATAATGGTTTCTTTATATTTTTCATCAATCTTATTCGTCATTGCAGTTTTAATAAATCCAGGCGATATACAATTCACATTTATATTCTTTTTCGCGTATTCGATTGCCAGACTTTTTGACATTGCAATAATTCCCGCTTTTGATGCAGTATAATTTGCTTGACCTAAATTTCCTGTATGTCCAACTACAGATGTTATATTTATAATTTTACCTTTTTTATTTTTAAGCATCTTTTTTATAGCAAACTTACACATTAGAAAAGTAGAAGTTAAGTTCACATCTATAACTTTTTTCCATTCCTCTAAACTTAGACGAATTGCTAAATTGTCTTGGGTTATTCCTGCATTGTTAACGATACAATCCAGATTTCCCCCGAGTTCTTTAGTAGCCTCATCAATAAAATTTTCTATTTTGTCAGTTTGTGAGATATCGAATTTTAATATTTTAATATTATTGTATCTTTTTTTTAGCTCATCTAATTTTTCAACTTTAGTTCCTGTAGCTATTATATTTGCCTCTGAAGCATTTAATTTTTCAATTATTGAATTTCCTATACCTCCAGTGGCTCCTGTGACAATTACTTTTTTATTTTTTAAATCAATCATTTTTGCAAACTTTCTATATCTGATTGATTATTAATTGAAGCAATTTTTACATCTTTATCTATCCTTTTTATAAGACCAGATAAGACTTTACCTGGACCAATTTCGATGAATTGATTAACACCTTTATTTATCATATTCATGATACTTTCTCTCCACCTTACTCTACTTTCTATTTGAGCAATTAAGAGTTTTTTTAAATCGACCAAATTTAAAACCTCATCAGCAGTTACATTTGATATTAATATATTTTTTGAATTATCAAAATTAATTTTTTGTAACTCATTTTTCATTATCTCAGTTGCTTTACTCATTAAGTCGCAATGAAATGGAGCACTCACTGGAAGCTTTATATTTTTTATATTTAAGGTTTTAAGATGATGAGCTAAAATTTCTAAATCTTTATTTTTTCCACTTAAAACAATTTGACTGTCAGAATTGTCATTAGCTATTTGTGCTTTAAAAGTTTTTTCATTTTCTTTTAATATTTCTTCAATATCATTAATTCTAGATCCTAACACAGCTAACATCCCACCCTCTCCTTTGGGAACTGCATTTTGCATCGCATTTCCTCTAATTCTTAATATTTTAATTGTTTGATAAAAATCAAGATAACCAGCACATGATAATGCTGAATATTCACCTAAAGAATGTCCAGCAAAATATTTTGCTTTATTAAAATCAAAATTATATTCTTCCTTTGCTACTTTAAATATTGAATAACTTACTAGAAAAATTGCTGGTTGAGTATTTGCTGTAAGATCTAAATTTTCTTTCGGACCTTCTAAAACTAATTTGGTTATATCAAAACTCAAAGCTTCATTAGCATCTTTGAATAGTTTTTTTACAATTTCAAATTTATCGAAAAATTCTTTACCCATACCGACTATTTGCGAACCTTGACCAGGAAAAATTACTGAAAACATTTAAAAAAAATAATTTATTGTCAATTTTTAACTATTGTAATTGTGGGTTTATAATAGTATATCCAAAATTTTTATTAAAGAATAATATGAATTTATACGAACATACAATTATAGCTAGACAGGACACTTCTCCGTCTGAGTTAAAGCAACTAACCGAGAAATATTCAAATATAATAACGAATAATAAAGGGGAAATAGTAAAAACTGAGAATTGGGGACTAATAAATCTATCATATTTAATTAAAAAAAATAGAAAAGGTAGCTACATACATTTTAAATTTAAGGGAGATGGCAAAATAATTGAAGAATTAGAAAGAAATGAAGCAATAGATAAAAAACTACTTAGACACTTAACTGTAAAAGTAAAAAAATTTGATCTTGATACAAATTATTTTTCAAATAAAGAAGGATCTGAAAAAAAAGAAAAAACGAGTAATTAAATATGCCAAAAAAACAAAGTGGAAATAAAAAATCAAAAAATAACAATTTTGCAAAATTAAGTATCTTTCAGCCAAACAAGTATAAATTTAAAAAAAGCTGCCCACTTTCTGTCAAAGGTTCTCCAATAATAGATTATAAAAACATAAAACTTCTAAAGAAGTATGTTTCAGAGAATGGAAAGATTCTTCCCTCAAGAATTACAAACGTATCACAAAAAAAACAAAGAGAATTAGCTTTGTCTATAAAAAGAGCAAGAAATTTGGCGTTAATATAATGAAGGTAATCTTATTAGAAAATTTAAAAAAAATTGGATCTATTGGCGATGTAATAGATGTAAAAAGAGGTTTTGCTAGAAACTTTTTAATTGCTAAAAAAAAAGCTCTTTATGCTTCTAAGGCAAATATTAATGAAGTTGAAAAAATTAAATCAGAACTTTCAAAAAAAGATAATGAAAAAAAACATGAGGCCAAAAAGATTTCAGAAAGTATAAATAAAAAAGAATATGTTGTTAAAAAACTTAGCACTGAGAATAATGAGTTGTATGGATCTGTAAAACCAACAGAAATTTCTAAATTAATATTTGAAAAGAGTAAATTAGAAATCAAGCCGTCTATGATTCAACCTGTCAAAGAAATAAAATCTCTTGGAAAATTTAAAGTAAGAATTTCTTTACACTCCGAAGTTGATGCTGAGGTAACTATCAATGTGATATCTGCTGAAAATATTCAGTAATTATACAATTTCATCCACAGCTTTTTTTTTAAATTCAAAATTTTCTTTATTGATATAGAATTATAATATGGAAAATAATTTGAGTTTGATTAAAGAAAATTTTAAAGAATTACCAAATAATATCGAAGCAGAGCAATCAGTAATTGGATCAATATTAGTTACTAATGAAATATTTGATGAAATTAATACTATCATTTCAAATGTAAATTTTTATGACCCTATGCATCAAAAGATTTTTAATGCGATTGAAAGTATGATTTATAAAGGAATGCTTGCTAATCCGATTACTTTAAAAAGTTATTTCGAAAATGAAAAAGATGAGCTTAATATTCCAGAATATTTAGTAAAAATAACTAAATTTTCAACATCCGTAAGACAAGCAATTGAATATTCTAAAATTATATATGACATGTTTGTCAGAAGAGAATTGATCAAAATTTCTGAACAGATAATTGATAGTGCAAAAGAAAGTGATCTGGAATCAAATGGTCAAAATATTATAGAAAATTCAGAAAAACTTCTTTACGATTTAGCTGAAAAAGGAACATTCAGTTCATCATTAATTAAATTTGACGATGCCATGAAACAAACGATTGAAATGGCATCCGCAGCGTACAAAAATGAAAGCGGAATTGTAGGAGTCCCTACTGGACTTGTTAGCCTAGACGATAAACTTGGTGGTCTTCATCAATCAGATTTAATAATTATTGCTGGGAGACCATCTATGGGAAAAACCTCACTTGCAACAAATATTGCTTTTAATGCTGCTCAAAATATTTTGAATAATGGATCAAAATCATCTGTAGCTTTTTTTTCATTAGAGATGTCATCAGAACAACTTTCAACAAGAATTATTTCTGAACAAGCGAAAATTGGTTCTAATGATATTAGAAGAGGTAGAATTTCTGATGAACAATTTGATCAATTTCTTGAAACATCTAAAAATATTTCAGAACTTCCGCTATTTATTGATGAAACACCAGCAATAAGTATCGCCGCAGTGAGCAACAGAGCAAGAAGGATTAAAAGACTTCATGGTTTAGATTTAATTGTCGTTGATTATATTCAGCTTATGAAAGGATCTTTAAATAATAAAGATGGAAGAGTACAGGAAATTTCACAAATTACACAAGGCTTAAAAGCTATTGCTAAAGAGTTAGGTGTGCCTGTCCTGGCATTGTCACAATTATCTAGACAGGTTGAGCAGAGAGATGATCATAAACCGCAACTAGCAGATTTGAGAGAATCTGGCTCAATAGAGCAAGATGCAGACGTGGTTATGTTCGTATACAGAGAAGGATATTATCTTCAGAGAAAAGAGCCTAGAGAGGCCACAGTTGAGCATGCAGAGTGGCAGGCAAAGATGAATGAGGTTGCTCACTTAGCTGAAATTATCATAGGGAAACAAAGACACGGTCCTATTGGTAAAGTGACCCTAGAATTTGAGGAGAGATTTACAAAATTTAAAGATACTCAAAATAATTAATTTACAATATAACAGGTTAAATGATTGATCATTTATACCAAAATACAATCTTAAAAAATCCAAAATCTGTCCTAATTATTTTATTAATCACTTTAATTAGTTTTGGATATTACTCAAAAGACTTTAGGCTTGATGCATCATCTGAAACACTGTTAATTGAAGGTGATCCTGATCTTAAATACTTAAAAGAAATAACAAATAGATATGGTTCAAAGGAATTTCTAGTTTTAACTCATACGCCTAATGATGGTATGGTAAGCGACAGTGCTATTAATAATCTTCTTAGTTTAAAATATAAACTTCAAAGTTTAGATTGGGTACATAGCGTTATTACTCTCTTAGATATACCTCTATTGGATAATTCTGATGCTCCTCTTCAGGAAAGACTTTTAAATTTTAAAACACTTAAAGATGAAGATGTTGATAAAGAGAGAGGCTTTAAAGAAATTTTAGCAAGTCCAGTTTTTAGAAATTTTGTTATTAGTGAAGATGGCAAGACAAGTGGAATAATAGTTAATATAAAAGAAAATCAAAAATTGGAGGATATTGAGAATAAATCAGAAAAAGAAATTCAAATATTTAAAGATCAAATAAAAAAAAATAATCATAATAATATTTTAGAAATTAGAGAGGTGATTAAAAGTTACAATGATATAGGAAAAATTTATTTGGGTGGTATACCAATGATTGCTGATGATATGATGACTTTTATTAAAAGTGATATCATTGTTTTTGGTTTAGGTGTGCTTGTATTTATTATCGCAACTCTATGGTTTGTATTTAGAAATTTAATTTGGGTTGCGGTTCCAATAAGTAGTTGTTTCTTCTCTGTTATAATCATGATGGGTCTCCTAGGCCTCATCGGCTGGAAAGTTACTGTAATTTCATCAAACTTTATTGCATTGATGCTAATCTTAACTATGGCGATGAATATTCATATGAGTACAAGATTTATACAACTAAGAAAATTTTATCCTAATAAAAATAATCATGAAATAGTCTCTCTAACAACAAAAAAAATGTTCTGGCCAATTCTCTATACTGCTTTAACAACTATTATTGCTTTCTTATCTCTGATTTTTAGTGAAATTAAACCAGTAATAGATTTTGGTTTAATGATGACTTTTGGATTAGTCACATCATTTATTATTACTTTTACCTTGCTTCCAAGTTTATTAAGTTTTTTAAAAGATAATAGTGCTCTAATCAAAGAGGATGTTGACTCCAAAATAACTTCTTCCTTAGGAAAAATTTCTATTAATTTTAAAAATCAAGTTTTTGTGATAACTGTAATAGTGATTATTTCTAGTATAATTGGGATAAGCAAATTAGAAGTTGAGAATAGTTTTATAAATTATTTCAGTAAAAAAACAGAAATTTATAAAGGTATGAAGTTAATTGATGAAAAACTAGGTGGAACAACACCCCTAGAAGTAATTTTAAAATTTCCAAAAAAAAAAGAGGAGAAATTAGAGGGAGATGACGAATTTGAAGATTGGGGTGATGAAGAAAAAAATGATGAAAAGTATTGGTTTACAAAAGATAAAATAGAGACAATTTCGAACATACATAACTATCTTGATAGTCTTCCTGAGATAGGAAAAGTTTTATCCTTTTCGTCAATAGTTGATGTCGCAACACTGTTGAATAACAACAAACCTCTCGGTACTTTAGAGATGGGTGTTTTGTACACTAAGATACCTGAAAATATTAAAACCGAAATAATTGATCCTTATATTTCAATAAAAGATAATGAGGCTCGGATAAGTCTTAGAATAATCGACTCTCAAAAAGATCTAAAAAGAAATGAGCTTATAAAAAAAATAAATTACGATCTACAAAATGAATTTGGATTAGACGAAGATCGTTACAAGTTAGCTGGAGTGATGATCTTATTTAATAATTTATTACAAAGCTTATTTAAATCTCAAATTCTTACTTTAGGACTTGTCATGCTGGGCATTTTTGGAATGTTTGTTATTCTATTTAAAAACATCAAATTATCTTTGATTGGAGTTATCCCAAACTTTATCGCAGCATTCTTTATTTTAGGAATAATTGGTTTGCTAGAGATACCTTTAGATATGATGACGATCACAATTGCTGCTATTACAATAGGTATAGCCGTTGACAACAGCATACACTATATCTACAGATTTAAAGAGGAGTTCAACAAAATTAATGACTATAAAAAAACTTTAAAAACTTGTCATTCAACAGTTGGTGTTGCAATACTAAATACTTCTATAACAATAGTTTTTGGTTTTTCTATTTTAGTTTTATCTAAATTCATACCTACAATCTATTTTGGTATTTTCACAGGATTAGCAATGTTATTAGCAATGATTTCTGTTTTAACTTTACTTCCATCTTTAATATTAGTTTTTAAGCCATTTGGAAAATAAGAATATATGTTTGAAATAACTCTAGAATTTTTTGGAGAAATTCTGAATTTAATTTCTGCGATTGATTTAATCTATATATTAATAACTATTCTTTCGTTAATAAAGTGTTACAGCAAAGGGTTTGTCTTGAGTATACTTTCAATGTCAAAGTGGTTATTAGCATATATTGCAACTTTGATATTATTTCCAAGATTAAAACCTTATGTCAAAAATATCATAGATAATGAATATGTGCTTGATGTAGGACTTGGAATAACGATCTTTATTATAGTTATCTTTTTAATATTGTTGATCAGTAAAGGGATAAGTAGAGCAATCAAATATACTGGTATAGGAAGTTTAGATACTATTTTTGGATTCTTTTTTGGATTTATTCGAGCGTATATTATTTCCATATGCATATTTTCAGGAGTACATATCGTGTATAATCATGACAAATGGCCGGTAAATCTAAACAAATCATTCACCTTTCCATATCTTGAAAAAGGTAGTAATTACTTATTAAAAGTTTTTCCAAATGAAAAAACATATAAAGACTCTAAAGAAAAAATTGAAGATTTATAATCCAAAATTGAATGAGGAATGTGGTGTATTTGGAATTGCTAATGTAAAAGATGCATCGGCTTTAACTGCTCTTGGATTACATTCTCTACAACATAGAGGACAAGAGGGCTGTGGAATAGTAACATTTGATGGAGAAAGATATTATTCAGAGAAAAGATTTGGGCTAGTTGGTGACAACTTTAATAAAGAAAAAGTCCTAGATAATCTTAAGGGAAATTTCGCGATTGGTCATAATCGATATAGTACCACTGGAAATAATACATTAAGAAACATTCAGCCTTTCTTTGCAGATACCAATGCTGGTGGGATTGGGGTTGCTCACAATGGAAATTTAACAAATTCAATTTACTTAAGAAATAAACTTGTTGAAGAAGGAGCAATTTTCTACACAACATCTGACACTGAAACAATTGTTCAGCTTATTGCAAAATCAAAAAGATTAAAAACTATTGATAAAATAATAGATGCAATATTTCAAATTCAAGGTGGATATGCCCTTGTAATGTTAACTCAAAATTTATTGGTAGGAGTTAGAGATCCTTATGGGATTAGACCCCTAGTTATAGGAAAATTAAAAAATAGTTACGTTCTGGCATCTGAGACCTGTGCATTGGATATTATTGGTGCAAAATTTATTCGAGAAGTCGATAATGGTGAAATTGTTTTAATTGAAAATGATAAACTAAGAAGTATTAAACCTTTTCCGATAAAGAAAATCAGACCTTGCGTTTTTGAATACATTTATTTTGCAAGACCAGACAGTATTCTTAATGGAAAAACTGCATATGAACACCGTAAAAATTTAGGTAAAGAATTAGCAAAAGAAAACGATATTGATGCTGATATCATTGTTCCAGTCCCAGACTCTGGAAACGCTGCAGCTTTGGGTTTTGCACAGCACTTAAATAAAAATTATGAACACGGATTAATTAGAAATCATTATGTTGGAAGAACCTTTATTGAACCAAGTCAAAAAATAAGAAGTTTGGGGGTTAAGCTTAAATTAAATGCAAATCAAACAACAATTGAAAATAAAAAGATTATTCTTGTTGATGACTCATTGGTTAGAGGAACAACATCACATAAAATTGTAAAAATGCTTTATGATGCGGGAGCAAAAGAGGTTCATGTTAGAATTGCTTGTCCTGAAATTAAACACCCAGATTTCTATGGAGTGGATACGCCAACGAAGAAAGAGTTGTTAGCTGCAAATAAAAATAATGACGAAATCTGTGAATACATCGGTGCTAAATCATTAAAATTTTTATCTATTCTAGGTATGTATAAAGCTATTGGATTTGATAAAAGAAATGAAAATTATCCACAATTGACGGATCATTATTTCACTGGAGATTATCCAGTAAAACCTGTAGATGAATTAGGTGACAGCAAGATAACTCAGCTTTCTTTACTAAGCACAGCATCAAATAATTAATTTATGAAAAAAGTAAGTTTTACAGAAATGAAAAATGGAACCAAAGAAGACTATCTCTTTCTTGATAAACATGAAAAAGATTTTGCAAATAAAACAGCTGATAGGATATTAAAATTTATGTCTGGACTTACTGAAACTTTAGAAGGTTACCAAGTTTCAAGATTAGAACATTCAATTCAAAGCGCAACAAGAGCTTATAGAAATGGTGAAAGTGATGAAATGGTTGTAGCTGCTTTATTACATGATATTGGTGACGAGCTAGCTCCAATGAACCATTCAGAATATGCTGCAGCGGTTCTTAAACCATATGTTTCAGAAAAAACTCATTGGATTGTTCAGAAACACGGTGAGTTTCAGATGTATTATTATGCTCACCATTTAGGAGGAAACAAAAATAAAAGAGACGAATATAAAAATCATAAATATTATCAGGACACAGTAGATTTTTGTGAAAAGTATGATCAAAACTCATTTGATCCAAATTATAAATCGTTACCTTTAGATTTCTTTAAACCCTTTGTAAAAAAAGTTTTTTCAAGAAAACCTTACTCTTCACTGTAAAATTTTATAGGCTATATTCAAAAATATGACCATTTCTAAAGAACAAATAATTCAATACTTTAAATCTGGAATAAAAGAAAAGAATAATTTCAAGATTGGTATTGAACATGAGAAATTTTTATTTGATAGTAAAAACAACAAAAGAATTGATTACTCTAAAGTAAAAGAAATGTTTTCAGCACTTAATGAATTTGGTTGGAATCCAGTAAAAGAGGATGAAAATATTGTTGGTTTAAACAAAGGAGGTAAAAACATTTCTCTTGAACCGGGTAACCAAATTGAATTATCTGGAGAAAAGCTTAATAATATTCACGAGGCATGTGCTGAGTCTTATGATTATTTGTTTGAACTTAAACAAGTCACAAAAAAACTTAACATAAAGATTGTAAGCACAGGTTTTGATCCTATTTCAAAGCTTAGAGAAATCCCTAATAATCCCAAACAAAGATACGAACTAATGACGAAAGATATGCCATTAGGAGGTGAATTAAGTCTAGATATGATGTATAGGACTTGTGGGACTCAATTAAACATTGATTATTCTTCAGAGGAAGATTTTTTTAAAAAATTTAAAATAGTAAATTCAATAGTTCCAATCTCAATTGCTTTATTTGCTAATTCCTCAATAGTTGAAAAAAAAAAGAGCAATTATTTATCTTATAGATCCAAAGTATGGCAAAATACTTCACGAGGAGGGCTTCCAAAATTATTTTTTGAAAATTTAAATTTTGAAAAATATGCTGATTTTATAATCGATTTTCCAATTTTATTTATACAAGATAAACAAAATTATTTGTCAGGAAATAAATACACTTTTAAAGACTTTATGAATGGTAAGATAAATGAAATAAAAAATCGTCTTCCAACTGAGAGTGATTTATCATTACACTTAAGCACAATATTTACTGAAAATAGATTGAAAAAATATATTGAATTAAGGTCAATGGATACATGTGGATGGGACTGTCTTTGTGCTGGGCCTGCATTTTTTATTGGTTTGTTATATGGAAATTTGGAAGAAAGTTATAATTTAATTTCCTCATGGGATAAAGATAAAATAATTAATGCTTATCTAGACGCTCCTCAAAAAGGTTTTAATACTCAATTAATGGGCAAAGACCTTTTTTACTGGGCATCAACTTTGTTGGAAATCTCAAGAAAAGGATTAAATAGCAGAGATATAGTAAATAAAAGTGGAAAAAATGAAACTTTGTTTTTAAATCATTTGCAAAAAATTATTGATGATAAAACTACGAATGCAGATCATATGATTAATAAATTTTCTAAAAATGAAGATTTAAAAGATTTATATGACAAATAAAATTGTTGCTATACAAGGTAACCACCCTTCTAAACTAAATCCAAAAACAGATACAAGTATTTTTTTAGCCAATGAAATTCAAAAAAAGAAATATAGAATTTTTTATTATGATCCTAAAGATTTATCTATTGTAGATACGAAAGTTATAGCAAAAGGTTTTTTTATTAGGTTTAATTATAATAATAAAAAATTTTACAAAATCTTAAAAAAACAAAAATTAAATCTTATCAAATGTAAATACATCCTAATAAGACAGGATCCTCCCTTTAATTTAGAGTATATATCAACAACTTTTATTCTTGAAGCAATTAAGAATAAAGTAAAAATTATAAACGATCCTACTTCAATCAGAAATATTTCTGAAAAACTCTATTCTGTTAAATACCTAAGGTTTATGCCAAATACAATTTTTACTCAAAATATTCATGAAATTAAAAACTTTTTCAAAAAGAATAAGAGTGTAATTTTAAAACCTATCCACAGCTTTAGTGGAAATGATATTTATTTACTGAATAAATTTAAATTAAACTTTGTAAAAAAATTTATTAAAAAACATGATCATATAATGTGTCAAAAATATTTACCTAAAGTTAGCAAAGGGGATAAGAGAGTATTTTTAATTAATGGAAAAATATGTGGTGCGATTTCAAGAGTACCTAAAAAAGGATCATTTCTAAGTAACATTAGTAAAGGAGCAGTACCAAAAAATATTCAATTAACAAAATTAGAAAAAAGAATATCAAAAATAATTGCAAAAGATTTAAAGAAAGAAAAAATTTATTTTGCTGGGATCGATTTTATCGATCAAAAACTAAATGGTGATATCAATGTAACATCTCCAACTGGATTAAAAACTTTATTCGATATATCTAAGATTAATCTTGCCAAAATTTTTTGGAAAGATTTAAAAGCATGAAAAATTTAACAGACCAGCAAAAAGGTTCGTTGCTTGCTTTCGTAGCTGTAATGTTTATTACACCTGACTCTTTATTTATCAGGCTTTCTAATATCGACACTTGGGGTCTTGTTTTTTATCGCGGAATAATTCCATTCTTAACAGTTTTTTTTGGAATGCTATTAATCTATAGATTAAATTTTTTTAAACTACTTTTTATAAGTGGTTATCATGGTATAATTTACGTAGCTACTTTTAGTATCACAAACATTACATTTGTAGTCTCTATTCAAAATACAAATGTAGCAAATACTTTAGTAATGATAGCAACCGCGCCAATGCTATCAGCAATACTTGGGGCCGTCGTTTTAAAAGAACCCCCTGACAAAAAAACTTGGATTTCAATAATTGTTACTTTTTTTGCAATTATCTATATCTTTTTTGACTCTCTAAAATTAGGTAACTTTTATGGAGATATCCTAGGATTTATCACTGCTATTGGTCTTGCTGTAGGTGCAATTACAATCAGATCTGCAAAATCTAAAAATTTAGTCCCAGCAGCTGTAGTAGGCAAACTATTTGTTGCTACTTTCGCTTTATTCTTTATTGAGAGTTTTGCTCTTTTAGAAAAAGACCTGATTATAGTGCCTTTAATGTGCATTTTGTGTGTTGCTATACCTTTTGTTTTAGTGACTATTGCTCCAAGGTTTATTCCGGCTGCAGAGGTTAACTTGTTTTTTTTACTAGAAACCATAATAGGTCCTATTTGGGTTTGGTTGATTATTAAAGAACAACCAAGTATTGAAACTCTTTATGGTGGGATTGTTATTATAACGACCATTGCAATTCACTCATTTTTAAAGCTTAAAAATTCTTAAGCTTGTCACAATTAAGACTTGATTTAATAATACACCGCGAATATTTACGTCTATTTTTATGGATAAAGTTTTAAAAAATTCGTGGGCTCTATTTTTGGGCATGGGATGCATAATGATGGCCTATGGCTTTCAAGGATCTTTACTTGGGGTTAGAGCTGTCCAAGAAGAATTTAGTCTTACTTCCACTGGCTTTATGATGTCGGGATATTTTGTTGGTTATTTTATTGGGGCTGCAACTATACCAAAAATAATTTCAAGAGTTGGGCATATAAGAGTTTTTGCTGCATTTGCCTCTTTAGCATCTTTGATAATTTTAATTCATTCAATCTTAATAAATCCATTTATATGGTTTTTACTCAGAGTACTTACTGGGATTAGTATGGTTTGTATTTATACTGTAGCTGAAAGTTGGCTTAACGATAGATCAAGTAACAAAAATAGAGGAAGTGTTTTATCTGTTTATATGGTTATTCTTTATGGGACGATGGGAATTGGAATGTTTTTACTTAACTTTAGTAGTCCAAAAAACTTTCAACCTTTTATTTTAGTTTCCGTGATTACTTCAGCTGCACTGATTCCTATTTTGCTGACTAAAAAAAAACCACCTACTTTTAAAAGTATTAAAGCTATGAAACTAAAAGAACTTTATCATGCATCTCCTTTTGGGATGGTAAGTTCTCTTTTTTATGGAACTATTCAATCTGCATTGTTTACTTTATTGGCTGTCTATGCAACCTCAATGAATTTTACTATTCTAGAAATTTCAATTGTAACTTTTCTTCTAGCGGTTTCAGGTGCGATAGCTCAATTTCCAATTGGAAAAATATCTGATATGTATGATAGAAGAAAAGTTATTGTTTTTAGTACGTTTGGTGCTGCAATATTTTCAATTTTTGCAATATTAGTATCAAGACAAATGTATTTGCCTGGGGGCCTTGCAACTAGCAAAACATGGTTTTATATTTTTTTTATTTTATTCTCTTTTTGTAGTTTACCTATGTTTTCATTAATTTTAGCTCATACAAATGACTACATATCAAAAGATAAATTTGTTGCTGCTGGTGCAGGATTACAGTTTGCATTTGGATTAGGTGCTATGAGTGGGCCATTTTTATGCTCAATATTTATGGACTTAGTTGGATCAAATGGATTTTTTATATTTTTATTTTTCTTTCATTGCATTATAGGGTTTTTTGGTATTTATCGAATGAAAGTAAGACAGAGTGTCGATAATCCAGATTCTCAATTTGTTGCTATGCCGCAAACAATTACTCCAGCTGGAATAGAGTTAAATCCAACAACGGAACATATTGAAGAACCCTACTCAGACAAAGTGAAAGAAATATTAGAAAGAAAAGGTGTTAAATATAAAAAAGATGAAGATGAAATAAAAGCTTAGTTTAGGTTTTCAATATATTTAGACATTCTATTTAAAACACCTCTTTTCGAAAGTTTGTCAGTTCTAATTAAAATGGCATCTTTGACTTTGATAAGTGGACTATTTTTTCTTGTTTTATCTATTTTTGTTCTATTTTTTAAAGACTTTTTAACTTCTTTTAAGGGCACTGTCTTTTTTAAATCTAACCATCTTCTGTAACTAGAAACACTTAAATTACATTTAAAATAAAAAGCTAGGTCGTATTTTGGATTTTTAGCCAATATTTTACTTGCTATATCTCTACCCTCAATACAAATCTTTTTATTTTTTTTGATCAATGTCTTTTGAAATGTATTTATTATTTTCCGGATATTTCTATTTTTAGCTATAATAGCAACATGGTTACTAATTTGTTGTGAGTGTAAATTTAATTTAACTATTTTTTTATAGGAAATACTTTTAAATCTTTTTTTTAAGAAATTAATAATATCTTTAGGATTATTTTTAATTATTTCTTTACTTGCATATCTATACAATAATCCTGAATTGATAAGTAACAATTTATATTTTCTAGAGATGAGCTTTGCTGCAGTACTTTTTCCACTTGCTGACTCCCCGTCACAGGCAATTATTAATTTTTTAAATTTTTTCATGCGACTTTAATAATATTTACGTTCGATTTATGCAAAAAGATTATGAATTTTGTTATTTTTAATAAGTATTAATCACTTACAGGTTGAAACTCAAAATAAGCACTAAAAAGCTAAAGCGAAAATTGAAATATTGAAAATATATAAAATATTTGCTCTTATACACGAATAAAAAAATGCCTAAGAAAAAAATTAAACAAAAAAAAATAAAAAAAAAAATTGGGGTTGCAAAGATCACTAATTTTTCTACTAAATCTTTTTTAAGTAATGCAATTTCTAATTACAAAAAAAACAAAGAACTTAATAAAATCAAAGCTATTAAATTAGAAAAACTACAAGAAAAAAATCAAATCCTTAAAGAGAGAAAAGATCTTAAAATTTGGGAAGAAAGACTCATTAAAGAAAGCAATAAATTAAAATTTAATGAAGATGAATTAAGATTAAAAGAAAAAGAAATTAAGATTAAAGAGGACGCTCAAAAGTTAGAATCAACTCGATTAATGAAAAAAGATGAAGAGTTAGTACTTATAAGTAAAGAATTAAGAGCTAAAGAGAAAGAACTAAAATTAAGAGAAGAGTCTCAAAATAGAAAAGATATTGATTTAAAGGTTCGAGAAGAAGAACAAAAAAACTTTGAACTTAAAGAAAAAAGAAGAAAAGAAAGAGCCTTAAAAATGATTAAAGAAGAAGAAGAAAAACAAAAAGAACTTGAGTATATTAAAATAAAAGAATGGGAAGAAAAATTTGATAGAGAACAAAAAGCAAAAGAACATAGAGAAAATTTAAGAGAAGAGAGATTAAAACAAAGAGAATTAGAAAAACTTAAATCATTCGAAAAAACTGAAAATCCTGTTGACAAAAATCTTTCCTCAGGATTAGAAAAATTTGAAGTAGATGTTACAAAAGAAAATTAATTTTTCTGAATAGGAAAATAATCTTTTAAATCACCTTCCCTATAAACATCAGCTGTACAACAGTGAATACCACCGCCAAAGGCATAAGCATCTCTTAATTCGACAGGAACAACTTCCATTCCTAATTTATCTAATTGTTCAGCTTGGTAGACTTCACTTTTTTCAACACAAACTGTTTTTGGATCAAGAATTAAAACATTCATAGATAACCATACTGATGAGTAACAAAGTGGTGGTGGTTCATTATGTGCTGGTTGAGCGCTATCAATTATTTTCCATCCATTGTCCTCAAATAATTTTCTTTGTTCTTTTGGTAGTCTTCTTTGAGGATTATTTATAATTAAACCTTCCCTAATAGGTGTAAAAGTTGCATCGATATGAATTGGATATGGATCACCCGGAAAATTAACTGCATGAACTCTATGATCTTTAAAATGTCTTCTTAACCAATCAATTCCTTTTAAATTTGTTGTAAAACCATGTTGTACAATTAAGTCCTTCCCGAATCTCAAAACATCTGCAGCATCAAATAAAGGTTCCTCTTCTGTTGTTACAAAGAATTTTTCCTCAGTCCATTTAAGTCTTTTTTGAATGCCAATCTTATCTGACAAATAATCTTCACGGTAATCTGCGTCTGTTAATCTTGGCTTTGGTGCAGTTTCATGACGCATATTTTTGTCCAGTTCAAAATATTTTTTAATCAGTGGTCTATAATTTAGATATTCAAACCATCTACATCTATAGCTCATTGTTGCTTCAAGCATTTCATTTCCAACTGTAAGTATAATATCTCTAGCTGGCATACATCCGAACATACTATCAACCTTCCAATCGGGAGTAGAAATTTTTTGATTATGATTAAGTGGAACAGGTCGATCAACTTTAATTCCTCTTTTTTCCAACATTGAAGCAAAATTGTTTAATAATTCATTTGCTTTATCAACTGTATCTTGAGTACGCGGCCCATGAGAACCTTTCATATCTGAGTCTTCAGGCACTTTAGCATCTAAAGCAGGCTCTGGTGCTGGTATACAGCAACCATCTGCTCTTCCAACAATAACATGCTTGAGTGGATCCCATTCATTCCAGCTATTAATAATAACTTTATCTTTGCTCATGTTTCTAGATTAATTTAAAGCTATAAATCTTTTATTCCAACGCATTAATAAACTGTAATAAATTAATGAAATAAATAGAAAAAATCCTCCGACTATAGTGTAAGTATCAGGCACCTCGTTTATGCCTAAGATAGGTAACCAAACCCAAAAAATTCCACCTATAACTTCAGTTAATGATAATAATGTTAATTCTGCAGCAGGAATAGCTTTCGAACCAATAGAATATAAAATTAGCCCTAAACAAACTAATGTTCCATGCAGGGAAAATAATGCTCCATTATAGCTTGTCGAAAAGAACACTTGTTTAGTGCTCAAAAGCATTATAGCTGCAAAAACAAAACAAAAAAAACCTGAAAAAGCAACAGTTGTAAACTTTGGAGTTTGTGTTCTCCACCTAAGAGATACAGAAAAAATAGAAAATCCAATTGATGAAAGCATTCCAAAAATAAAACCAACAATAGAATTTGATCCAGTACTTCCAAACGCCATAATTATAATTCCAATCGTTGCAATAAAAATAGATATCCAAACATTTAATGTAATCTTCTCTTTGAGAAATAAAAAAGCAAGAAGTGCAGTAAAAAAAGGCATTGCTGCCAAGCAAAGCAAAGTGATTGCAGCTGATGTATTAGTAATTGAGTAGATAAAACTTATCATCGCAATTCCTAATCCAGTTCCACCAATAATGCCTGAGTATCCCATTTTTAAATAATTTTTATAAAATTTAATCCCTTCTTCAAAATAAAGATAAAGATTTAAAAGAATAAAAATTGTTAATCCTCTGCCAAAAATATACTGCCATGGCACTTGGTTAGGATTATCCATATATCTCACAACAAGAGGGCCAAAAGACCATAAAATTCCTGCAAACAAAACTACTGGAACTGCGATTTTTGGATTTTTTAATTCAAGCATCTTGGAAGATTAAATCTAAAAATTTATAACTACAACAAAAATGAGATAGCTTTAATATTAAATTTAACTTTTCCATTTAAAGTTGTGTTCAGCCTATTTCTATTCTTGATTGGTTTTTATTTGTCATGTAATTAAAAATTAATATGGATTTAGAAGTGCTAAGTATAGCCGCAAACACAGATAACAATAGAAATATTGAGAACCGGACACATGTCTCAAAGTTAAAAAATTCGGTGTGCGGGGATGAAATGCAAATAGAGCTTATATTAAAAAACGAAAAAATTTTAGACTTTGGGTATCAAGGTAAATCTTGTGTATACTGCCAGGCATCAGCCAGTTTATTATCGAAAATTTCTATAAATAACCAGAAAGAAAAAATTAACGATTTATGTGATAAAGCTGAATTATATTTTAATGATGATCTAAAAATTATAGATAAAAAATGGAATTCTTTGAAAAAATTGATTAAGAAGAAAAATATCAATAAAAAAGATTGTATATTGTTACCTTTCAAAACTTTAAAAAAGATAGTATCAAGTTAAATTATGGGTAATCTTAAACAATCTCTTTTAGCTGGTTTATTTTCAATAATTACAATTGGAATTTTAACTTTCCTAACTTATAGAACAGAATTTGGAATTTTTTTGTTAGCCTCATTTGGATCATCTATGGTTTTACTTTATGGATATCCTGAAAGTCCATTTGCCCAACCAAAAAATGTTTTTTTCGGTCATTTAGTTACCGCCATCGTAGGTTTACTTTTTTTAAACTTTGTTCCATTGCCAATCTTTTTGACTATACCATTGGCAGTAGGAGTTGGGGTTGGATTAATGATCCTATTAAATGTTACTCACCCACCTGCAGGTGGTAATCCAATAATAGTTATTATTGGTAGTGTCTCTTTTGATTACTTGCTAAGTCCTGTAATATCAGGATCAGTTATAATTATTATTTTTGCAATAATTGTTAACAAATTTATTTTGAAAAAATCCTATCCAAGCCAAAAATAATTCTTTATGAAATTATAAAATTATTTTCAATAAGTAGACCTATTAATATTCCTATTGCTAATGCTATAATTAATTTTTTCTTGTTCACTTTTTTAATACTGGAGATTTTACACCTTTAATACCTGATGAAGATAATTTTGATCTCATACTTTGCTTAAGATTTTCCCAAAGCTTAGCCATTCCTAAAGGTTCATAAATCATAAATATTATCATCAATAGACCAAAAATTACCTGTTCGATTGATGAAATAATTGTAGCATCAATAGCCCCGTGAAATACATTGTTTCCTATAGCATTTAAAAGAACTGGAAAAAGTAAAATAAATGCTGCCCCTATAAAAGCACCATTAATAGTCCCAAGTCCGCCAAGAATGCACATGAATAAGATTTTAAAAGATAACTTAATATCAAAAGCAACTGGCTCTAAAGATTTTAGATAACAAAATGCAAAAAGTGCACCGGCTACACCACAATAAAATGCACTAATAGCAAATGCTTGAACTTTAGTTCTTAATAATGAAACTCCCATGGACTCAGCAGCAATATCCATATCTCTAACTGCCATCCAATTTCTGCCTGTACTTCCCCTTGCCATATTCATAGCTAGCAAAGTTAAAATTGTGGTAACAGCTAAACATACAAAATACATAGCTAATGGTGTTGTAAATGGTTTTCCTAAAATAACTATGTCTTGTGCAGTTATAATCCCCGATGAGTCGTAGTTTTTAAACCATCCAAATTTATCTATCATCCATATAATAAAAAACTGTGAGGCTAGTGTTGCTACCATAAGATAAATTCCTCTAACTTTTAGACTTGGTAAACCAAACAAAATTCCAAAAGCTGCAGCAATTAAACCTGAAACTATTAGTGATCCAACGAAACCAAGATCAGGCACTCGTAAAATAAGGTTAAACATAGCAAAAGCACCTGCAGCCATGAATCCAGCAGCACCCAAAGCTAATTGCCCTGTGTAACCCATTACAATTTGTTGTCCTATAGTAGCCAAAGCTAAGCAAAGCCAAGGAATTAATATAGAGGTGTACCAATATTCTGTTTTAATAAATGTCGGTATTATTAATACACTTAAAACCATACAAACAGCTAAGTTGATCAGGTCTTTTTTTGTGTAAGTCATAAAAATTGGTTTCATAAATTAAACTCTCCTAATAATTTTTTCTCCAAATAAACCTTCCGGTCTATATAATAAAAAGAATATCGCTAATACATATGGAGCCCATCCTTCAATGGCACCTCCAAAAAAAGGTCCGATATAAACCTCTAATATTTTTTCTACTGCACCAATAATTAAACCACCAATAATTGCTCCTGGAATAGAGGAAAATCCACCAATAATTAAAACCGGCAAAGCTTTTAATGCAAGATCAACAAGAGCAAATTGAACACCGGCTCTTGCTCCCCACATCATTCCCGCTACTAAAGCTACCACACCTGCCGCAGACCAAACTAATAACATTATATGTTTTAAAGGAATTCCTATAGAACTTGCTGCACCTGCATCATCTGCAACAGCTCTCAAACCTAATCCAATTTTTGTATATTTGAATAATAAAAATAGACCGATAATCATTATAGCAGCAACTAATCCAGCAGTGATATCAAGTGCACTAATAAATAATTTTAAATTATCTGCGATCCATGGCACTGGAAAATCTCCTATACCTAAATCTAATCTTCTTACTTCTACTCCCCATGCCGCTTGAGCAAGTCCCTCTAAAACATATCCTAAGCCAATTGTTGCCATTAACACTGTGTCTTCGCTAGCATTCATCAAAGGTCTTAAAACCAATCTTTCAGTGCAAAGACCAACAACAACCATCAAAAAAGCAGCTAGAATAAACGCGAGTACAAAAGGTATATTGAAATCTTGCATGAAACCACAGAAAGCAAGTACTGAGAAAAAAACCATAGCTCCTTGTGAAAAATTAAATGTTGCTGAAGCTTTAAAAATAAGAACAAAACCTAAAGCAACTAAAGAGTACATTGTCCCAGCAAGTAAACCGCCAACCAGAACTTCCATAAAAAATAGTAATTCATTTGCCATATTATAATCCTAGTGTTCTACTCCTAAGTAAGCATCTATTACTTTTTGGTTTGCCATTATTTCATCAGGTGTTCCATCACCAATAACCTTGCCGTAATCAAGCACAACAACTCTATCAGATATATCCATTACTACCCCCATATCATGCTCAATTAAAACCATTGTTGTACCAAGTTCATCATTTACCTTTAAAATAAATCTACACATATCTCTTTTTTCTTCGACATTCATCCCTGCCATCGGCTCATCCAATAAAATTATTGAAGAGTCGGTTGCAAGAGCTCGACCTAACTCAACTTTTTTTTGTAATCCATAAGGAAGTTTTCCTACAGGAGTGTCTTTAATGTCTTCTATCTCTAAAAAACTTATTATTTCTTCTGATCTCTCTCTATTTAATTTTTCCTCTTTTTTTACTTTTGGAAGTTGTAAAGCTACCTCAAGGAAATTTGTTTTTGTGTGAAGTTTTCTACCTACTAGAATATTATCCAATACTGACATTCTTTTAAAAAGAGCTAAGTTTTGAAATGTTCTAGATAGACCCATTTGAGCCATAATATTCGGGGTTATATTAGGTACTACTTGTCCTCTAAAAGATACAGTTCCTTGTTGAGGCTTATAAATTCCATTAATACAGTTTAACATTGAGCTTTTTCCAGCTCCGTTAGGTCCAATTATTGCTCTAACCTCGTGCTCAAGAACATTAAATGAAGTATCAGTAATAGCCTTAACACCTCCAAAAGCGAGTGAGATATTATTAACCTCTAATATTGGCTTTCCTATTTTAAACTTTCTTTCGTATGCCATCTTTTAATTAATTTTTTTGTTTAAACTTTCCTCTTTAAGAACATCTCTAAAGTTTTTTCTACCTTTTTTTGATATACCTAAGTATAATTCTTTTACTTTATCATTGTTTAATAAGCTTTCCGCAGTCCCCTCGAGCATCACTTTTCCAGTCTCAATGATGTAACCATAATCAGAATTTTTTAATGCAATATTAGTATTCTGTTCAGCAAGCAAAATACTCACTCCTTCTTTTTGATTTAACTCTTTTACAATATTAAAAATCTCAGCAACTAATTGAGGTGCTAAACCCATTGTTGGCTCGTCTAGTAACAACATTTTAGGTTTTGCCATCATTGCTCTTGCAACTGCAATCATTTGTTGTTCTCCACCTGATGTAAATGCTGCTTGACTTTTTCTTCTTTCTTTTAATCTTAAAAAATAACTATAAATTTTCTCTAATTCTTGATCAATATCACCTTTGGATAATTTTCTTGAATAAGCTCCAGAGATAATATTTTCCTCAACAGTTAAATGACCAAAACATCTTCTGCCCTCTAATACTTGAACCATTCCAAGCCCAACCATTTGAGATGGGTTTTGTTTTTCTATTGAGTTTCCATCATAATCGATTGATCCTTTAGTAACTTTACCTCTTTCAGAAGCCAACATAGTCGAGACAGCTTTTAATGTTGTGCTTTTACCTGCTCCATTTGCGCCCAATAAAGCAACTACTTTTCCTTTGGGAACTTTTAAAGAAACATCATGTAAAGCTAAAATAACGTTATCATACATTACCTCAATATTTTTTATATCTAGAATGTTTATAGAATTATTACTCATTAATTTTTTTACTTTAAATTTTATTTAAAGAGGGAGTTTAAATTGATTATCTAAACTCCCCCTCCAACAGATATTAATTTATCTCTAAATTAATTATCCACATTTTTTTGGTGTAATGTTGTTTTCTTTAGCAAATTTTGCTGCAGAGTCTTCAACTAAACCTCTAATAAATTTAGGGTCTAATGGAGCTTCCCAACCAGTTACCTGATTGAATTTTTTTCCATCCCACTGCATTACAGCAAATTTACCGGCACCTTCATGGTTTGCACATGAAATAGCAAATGGAGCTAACATTCCTCCAACTCCAAGTTCAGTAAGTCTAGCTTCAGTCATATTTAAAGCCTCATAACCATCTCTAAACTCAGCACCAGTTACTGCTTTACCAACTTTGTTATGCATCTTTTGAGCATTTTTCAAAGCCTCAATCCACATAACTGCAGCACCTAGTCCCCTATTCCAGTAAACTGAACCAATCCTGTTTGGATCAGCTAAGTTACCTTTTCCGGCACCATATACTTTGTCTTTGATGTCTTTAACTAATGGATATTCTCCAGGTAAAGCATTAGCAACAGCATAAGTTCCTATTGCTGCATCGCCTGCTGGATACATATCCTCTTCGGCAGCACCGAATGTTACATACATCATTCTATCTCTTGGAAAATTAATTCTAGCAGCATTAGTCATTGCTGTTGAATTCATTCCAGAACCTGCTCCCCAGAAAGTAACCCAATCAGGATTTTCTCTTCTGATTTGCAGCCACTGAGATTGTTGTTCTAGACCTGGAGGTGGAATTGAAATTTCAACTAATTTCATTCCCCAGTCAGAAGTTATTTTTCTCATTGCTGGTAATGGCTCTCTACCGTAAGCAGAGTCAATGTGTAAATGAACGATTTTTTTACCTTTCATCTTATCAATTCCGCCTTCGATCTCAGCCATAAATTTTAATTTAACAGCTATTTGTGACCAGTAGTGACTTGCAGCATTAAATACCCAAGGCCATACTCTTCCATCAGCACCGTCAGTTCTTCCATAACCATATTGAGCTAAAACAACATTGTCTTTTGCCATACGGTTAATAACTGCATATGCTCCTGGTGTTCCTAAAGTATCAAACACAACTATTCTTTGACCATCTTTTTCAAGTAGTCTCTGGTAACACTCAACTGTTTTCACAGCGTTGTACTCAGTTTCACATTCTTGCCATGTAAGCATGACTCCGTTCACTCCGCCTGTCATATTGACATAATTCATGTAGTCAATCTGAGCCCCATAGTAACCAGTCCCCATTGCTGAATAAGGTCCAACACGGCTACTAGCTACAGGAAAGTATTGAGTTTCTGCTCCAAATACTTTTTGAGGTAAAGCGAGTGAAGAAAATAAAGCTAAAACTACTGTTAAGGTAGATGCTAGCCTTTTTAACATTTTTGTTAACATTTCTATCCCTCTTAATTAAGTTAATGAATAAGTTAATCACATGCTTTAAATTTGTGCAAATTTTAATAATTCCAATTCGCAACTAAATGTCGCATTACAACTGTTAGGTGAAATAAACCATTAGTTGAAAAAAAATTGTATTTATGAAAATTTTTTTATCTTTTTATAAATAATTCTATTTACAGCGGAAGCTTAACAGTCAACTTAATGATTTTACCTAATATTCTCCACATTCAATTAGGAGGAAATTCAATAATTTTTTATAATGAACTATCTCCTATGATCACTTGGTAAGTCATTTAATAATTATTATTTTAACAATGAATATTCATAAATTTATTTTCAAAGAGACTAATCCATGTCAAAAATAATTCATTGCTTGAGATCCTAAAATAATGTTAGATGCAGTTAATAAATATATTAATATACAGGAGATTAAATGAAGATATTATGCGTATTATATGATGATCCAAAAGGTGGAATGCCAAAATCATATGCACTTTCAGAATTACCTAAAATAGAAAAATATCCTGATGGAATGACTTTACCATCACCTAAAGGAAGAGATTACACTCCAGGTCAATTACTTGGATGTGTGTCTGGTGAACTTGGATTAAGAAAATTTTTAGAAAGTAATGGTCATGAATTAGTAGTGACTAATAGTAAAGATGGGGATGGATGTGAAGCTGACAAACATATTGTTGATGCTGACATTGTAATTTCTCAACCATTCTTTCCATATTATTTGACAAAAGAAAGAATTGCTAAAGCTAAAAATTTGAAAATGGCAATCACAGCAGGAATTGGTTCAGACCATGTTGATTTACAGGCTGCAATGGATAATAAAATTGATGTTGTAGAAGTTACTTATTGTAATTCAAGGTCTGTAGCTGAACATATCGTTATGATGATTGTTTCAATGGTGAGAGATTACCATAATCAACATAGAATTGTTAATGAGGGTGGCTGGAATATCGCTGATGCCGTTCAAAGATCATATGATGTTGAAGGTATGCATATTGGAACAGTTGCTGCAGGACGTATTGGTTTAGATGCATTAAGAAAAATGAAACCTTTTGATGTTCATTTGCATTACTTTGATAGACATAAACTACCTGATTCAGTTGAAAAAGAATTAAATCTTACATTTCATGAGTCTGTAGAGTCAATGGTAAAAGTTTGTGATGTAGTGACAATTAATTGTCCTCTTCACCCTGAAACTGAAAACTTATTTGATGATGCAATGATAAGTAAAATGAAAAAAGGTGCTTATATTGTTAATACTGCAAGAGGTAAAATCTGTAATCGAGACGCTATTGCAAAAGCATTAAAAAGTGGTCAATTAAGTGGTTACGCTGGAGACGTATGGTTTCCTCAACCAGCACCCAATGATCACGTGTGGAGAAGCATGCCTCATCATGGTATGACACCTCACACTTCTGGAACATCTTTGACTGCACAATCAAGATATGCTGATGGTGTAAGAGAAATATTGGAATGTTTCTTTGAAGGTAAAGAAATTAGAAATCAATATTTGATTGTAAAAGATGGTCAATTAGCTGGTATGGGTGCTCACTCATACAGTAAAGGTTCAGCTACTGGTGGATCCGAAGAAGCAGCTAAATACAAAAAAAAATAATTTCAAATATAATTAATAAAGGTGGCTACTTAATAAGTAGCTACCTTTAAAATCTGGACTTATCATAACGAATTTGTTTATGATAATTAATGAAGTATTTTTTCATAATTTTCTTTTTTTTAATTAATATAAATTTTTCATATTCTGCTCAAAAAGATAAGGCATATTTCGCTGGGGGGTGTTTTTGGTGTGTCGAGGAGTCATTTGAAAAATTAGAAGGTGTGGAAGAGGTAATTTCTGGTTATTCTGGAGGTATTACTGAAAACCCTACTTACAAAGAAGTTACGTACGGAAATACTGGTCACTTTGAAGTTGTAGAAATAATCTATGATAAAAAGGTTATTTCATTTGAGGAGTTACTAGAAAATTTTTGGGTTAATATTGATCCATTTGATGCTTACGGTCAATTTTGTGATAAAGGATATAGTTATAGATCAGTTGCATTTTATCAAAATGAAGAAGAAAAA
The DNA here is from genome assembly GCA_902576375.1 of uncultured Pelagibacteraceae bacterium. GTDB lineage: Bacteria > Pseudomonadota > Alphaproteobacteria > Pelagibacterales > Pelagibacteraceae > Pelagibacter. The sequence continues at coordinate 364,125 of CACGUZ010000001.1, read as the reverse complement.
AAATTAATAGAAAAAGACATAAAAGATTTACAAAATAAATTTAACAAAAAAGTTGTTACATACATTAGAAATTTTGAAAAATTTTATAAGGCGGAGGAATACCATCAAGATTTTTATAAGATTAAATTAGAAAGATATCTTAGTTATAAAAAAGCGTGTGGAAGAGAAGAATTGTTAAAAAGAATCTGGAGTAAATAAACTTTATGAAGAATAATATGAATTGGAATTTCGATAACTCTTATTCAAGATTGTCTGATGTATTTAAAGAACATATTGAACCTATAGCCGTAAAAAACCCTGAGTTAGTTTTAATGAATAAAGATTTAGTTGAAGAATTAAACTTGGACTTTTCCGAAATTGACAAAAATGAATTAGCAGCTTTATTCACCGGTAATATTCTTCCAGAGGGGAGTAACGCTATTGCTCAAGCTTATGCTGGTCATCAATTTGGACATTTCACAATGTTAGGAGATGGAAGAGCAGTTTTAATAGGAGAACATTTAACAAAAAATAATGAGAGATACGATGTACAATTTAAAGGTTCAGGTAAGACAGCATTTTCAAGAAATGGTGATGGTAGAGCTGCACTAGGTCCAATGTTAAGAGAATATATAATTAGTGAAGCGATGCATCACCTAAATATTCCATCAACAAGAAGTTTAGCAGTAGCTAAAACAGGTGAGGAAATAATGCGTGAGACTCCATTGCAAGGCGCTATCTTAACTAGAGTGGCATCAAGTCATGTTAGAGTTGGAACTTTTCAATATGTTGCAGCACGTAATAAAAAAGATGAGTTAGAAATTTTACTAAATTATGTTATTAAAAGACATTATCCAGAACTATTAAATTCAAATAATAAAGCTCTAGATCTTTTAAACACACTTATTGATAAACAGATTGATCTTGTAGTGAATTGGATGCGTGTTGGTTTTATTCATGGAGTTATGAATACTGATAACATGACGATTTCTGGTGAAACGATTGACTATGGTCCATGTGCATTCATGGATACCTATGACCCAAAAACTGTTTTTAGCTCAATTGATAAGATGGGAAGATATGCTTATTGTAATCAACCAGCTATTACAAAATGGAATCTTTCAAGATTTGCTGAGTGTTTAATCCCTTTAATTGATCAAAATGAGGATAAGGCAGTTAAAAGTGCAACAGAGTTAATTGAAACTTTCGGCAAAAAATACGAAGAAAAATGGTTGAATATGATGAGAAATAAACTTGGATTATTAGGTGAAGATAACAAAGATAAATTTTTGATTGTTGATTTACTCACTTGGATGCATCAAAACAAAGTAGACTATACAAATACTTTTTGTCATTTAATGAATCTTAAAGACTATGATGATGACTTATATAAAGATGATAATTTTCAAAAATGGAAAAAAAATTGGCTAGAGAGATTGAAACTAAATAATAATACTCAAGAAAATTATACAAAATTAATGAGAAGTGTTAATCCTCTTGTGATTCCCAGAAATCATAAAATTGAAAATGCATTAGAAAAAGCCAACGAAAGTAATCTTAAGCCATTTTATAAACTATTAGAAATTTTAAAAGCACCATATGAACTGCAAGAAAATATTTCGGATTATCTGAAAATGGACACCTCTTTTAAAGATTACAAAACTTTTTGTGGTACTTAACTTTACTAATTAATTAGAAAATTTTTTCCAATTTTCGACTGGGGGAACTAAATGTTCAAGTGTTGATGAGTCTTTTGCTAAAAATACTATATCTGCTGAGATTGATATCCTTTCAGAATTAGACTTTCCTTGCTCTGTGCCATGAATTGTTTTAGAAGGAAATATCAACAAATCATCTTCTTTAGTATCAAATACAACTTTACTTGAATTTAAAATATCTCGTTTTTTAAAAATATTTTCTTTTGCTAATGATCTTGAGTCGAATAATTGAGGAATAAATTCATTATGCTTAGAAGTATCAAAAAACATGATCTTAGCATCATCTTTTTGTTTCTTTAAATAAAATGCAATGGAAAGGTGCGACTGATCATGTGAATGATTATCAATATGTTCAGTTTTTTTTGAAATTGTTGCCCACGATCTTTGAAAATAAAGATCAAGCTTTGTATGGTTCACTGATAAACTTTCTAAATATTCTAAAATACAATTATTAATTTGAACAAATAAATTTTTAAATTTTGGATTATTGTGCAAATACTCAAATCCTTGAGTATCTCCTGTCCAAGCTTTTGTTGCAGATTTATAATCTAAATTTTTACTTTTTTTTTCCATTAATCTAACTTCTTCAATCATTTCATTTTTTTCATTTTCTGAAAGTGAGAGCGTCGACTTATAAACTGTCAGTGGAAAAAAATTAAAAATTTTTTGCATTTAAAGTTTTTTATAACACGTAAGGTTCTGGTCTTGCTTTTGCACCTAATACTCTTTCTACTGCCATATTTGAAATATCAATCGATTGATAAGCGCCTGTTGTAATTAGCTCTGTCAAAGCTCTTCCAATTCCTGGTGCTTGCATTAATCCTCTTCCAGTAAAACCGGTTGCTAAGTATACGTTTTCAAATTTAGGATGCTTTCCTACAACTGCATTATTATCTAATCGATTACAATCATAATAACCTGCCCAACCACCGGTTAATTTCAATTCTTCAAATGCAGGAATTCTTTTAGCTAAAGCAGGCCAAACCAATTCCTCAAAATCGTCCCAAGCTGGTTCGAGATCTGTGGCATCAAAAACTGATTTTGGTGAACCAGCTAAATACTCTTTACCTTCAGGCCTCCAATAAACTCCTGTTGTTAAATCTCCAGTTAAAGGCATTTCAGGAATATGTTTTGGACACTTAACTCTAAAGACTGTGTGCTTTTGAGGCTCAACTGGAATATCTTCCAATAATTCTTTTGTCCAACATCCAGCGGCAGAAACTATTGTTTTAGCATTTATTTCCGATAAAGATTTAACTTCACCTTTAACAAATTCTGCACCTTGCTCTATCGCTTTACTTTTTAATGCTGTGTGAAAAAGGAAAGGATCAATCCATCCTTCACTTTTATTGTCAGTAAATGTAGCAGTTTCTATTCCTTCTTTGTTTATATAAGGAAAAAACTTGTCTAACTCAGAACCCTTGATGTTCTTTGTTCCAGCGTCACATGCTTTATGATTTTCAAGAGCCCTGTATTGTTCGTCTGCATGTTCTGGGCCAAACATTAATAGATATCCATTTGGTACCATGCTTGCAGTAGGATTAGGATTTTTTTCAGTTTTCAGCAACTCTGGTATCTGAAAAATAAATTCTCTCGCAAATTTACCTAATAAAATATTTTCCGTTTGAAAAAATTGTCTTCTAAAACCGCCAAGAGATAACGGGAAGGAAGCTGATTTATAAGTTGGGTCTCTTTCAATTACTTTAACTTTTCTTCCCTCTTTAGATAGGAAATAAGCAGTTGCTGCACCAATTATTCCTCCACCAACTATTACAACATCATCCATTTAATTTAGCACCATTAAGTTATAATTAAGAAATAAAGCATAGAAACACCAAAGTAAATATGGAATCATTAAGTAATAACTTACAAAATTGACACGTTTAAATCTAATAATCAAAATTATTATCAAAGTTATCAAAATCATAAGAACAACTAATGCAAAGAATATTTGATGTAGTCCAAAAAAAACAATACTCCAAGTTGCATTAAAAACTATATGTATAAAATAAATGTAAATTGTATTTACATCTCTTTTTTTACTATGCCAAAAAAACCAAATAGCTAATGTCATCATTATGTAAAGTGTTGTCCAAACAGGTGCAAATATCCAATCTGGTGGATTGTAATTTGATTTAACAAGTCCAGAGTACCAAGGTTCTTTAAGGCTTATAGAGACTAAACCACCAATAAATGACGCAGAAAAAGTGACAATTGAAAAAAGAATTAGTGAATAAAATTTATTTTTTAGCATATTAGTATTATACATCTTTATAATATGAATAAAAAAACTATTTGGATCACAGGTGGTAGTACAGGAATTGGTAAAGCTTTAGCAATAAAATTTGCCAAAGAAGGTTGGAATGTTGCAATATCTGCAAGACGTGAAAATTTACTAAAAGAAACTTGTGGAGAGCATGAAAATATTAGTTCTTTTCCATTAGACGTAACCGATAAAAATAAATGTAAAGAAGTTTTTCAAAATATAGTAGATACTTTTCAGAGTGTAGATATTTGTTTTTTCTCAACTGGTACATGGGATCCTAAAAAAGAAAAAGATATTGATGTTGAGCAAATTGAAAATGTATTTAAAGTAAATTTTTTTGGAACATTAAATAGTATTAAAGCTGCAGAAAAATATTTTAAAGATAAAAAAAGTGGAATAATCACAATAGTCTCCTCTATTGCAGGTTACCGGGGATTACCAAATTCAACTGGATATGGGCCATCTAAATCAGCTTTAAATAATTTAGCTGAAAGTTTATATTTTGATTTTGGTAGATCAAATGTCCGGGTATGTCTTGTCTCACCAGGTTTTATTAAAACACCGATGACTGACAAAAATGATTTCAAAATGCCTTTCTTAAAAACTTCTGAATATGCTGCAGAAAAAATTTATGATGGTTTAGTAAATAAAAATTCTTTTGAAATTCATTTTCCAAAATCTTTAACAACTATATTGAAAATACTAAGTTTCTTACCAAACAAAATTTATTTTGGATTAATTGGAAAACTTACAAAATACCAAAAAAAAAATTAATCTTTAACAAACACTACGGTTAATTCTGCTACTTTGAATCCAAATTTAGTCATTGTAGCCCTATTAATTGCTACACGTTCGTCTTGTTTGAAAATCCAATCATCAAAAGTAATTTTAATTTCTTTACCTTTGACCGGAACTAACAAAACATATTCAAATTTAAAAGCTGGACCATATGAATATCCTTTTGCTTTACCAACAACATCTCCTGCTGTACCCTCATAATTATTTTCGTCAATTTTAGTGATCTGCCATTGTCTAGTTTGAATTTCCCCATCATCCCAGTTAAATTTTTCATCAAGTATCAGTTGTTTACCATCCCATTTTCCGTTTAAATCTGCAGAAAATTGTCTTGTGACTTTTCCAGATCTATTTTGAAGCACACCCCAAGCTTTTACATTGCCGGATAAATAATTTTCAATAATCAATCTAGGTTCTTTATTTTTAAAATCTTCTGGTTTCATAGCGCTATTTTTTGAACAGTTTGTAATTAAGAAAAGAAAAATTATCAATAAAATTGATTTGCTATTTTTAAGTTTAATCATTTGTTTCCTTTAAAGATCATTTATTTTGAAGTGAAAATTGAATTAAATCTATATTTTTCGATTTAAATCCTGCCTCACAATAAGAAAGGTAAAATTCCCACATTCTTTTAAAAGTTAAATCAAATCCTTGTTTCTTAATTAAATCCCACTTCTTATTAAATTCATTTCTCCATATTGCTAATGTATCAGAATAATGATCTGCATAGGAGTCATACGACTTGATAGCTAGACCATTTTCTGAGACATATTTATTAATAATATTCTTACTTGGTAAAAAACCTCCAGGGAAAATATATTTTTGGATAAAATCTGTCTTGTTTTTATATCGGTCAAACATATTATCATCTATTGTAATAGCCTGAATAGCAGCTCTTCCATCATCTGATAGATTGTCTTTAATAGTTTTAAAATAACTTTCTAGGTAATTTTGTCCAACAGCTTCTATCATTTCTATTGAAGCAATTGAATTATATTTATTTTTTAAATCTCTATAATCTTTAATTTCAATATTTACTTTTTCGTTTAAGCCACATTCGTGAATTCTTTTTTTTGCATATTCAAATTGTTTTTTCGATATAGTAATACAATCTAATTTAACATCATATTTTTTTCCTAAATATTCAGCAAAACCACCCCAACCACATCCGATCTCTAAAATTTTGTCACCGTTATTTGGTTTTATTAAATCTATTAATTTTTGATATTTATTATTTTGTGCATTAGACAAATCTTTATTTCTCTCATCAAATATTGCACTTGAATATGTTAAGGTTTTATCAAGCCATAGTGCAAAAAACTCGTTGCCTAAGTCGTAATGTTTTGAAATATTATCTTTACTTCGACCTCTGGTGTTTTTAATAAATATATTTTTAACGTAATTGACCATTGGAAAGTCTAATAGACCTGAAAATTTATAAATTATTTTAATATTTCTTGCAGTGATTTCGATCAAGTTTGAAAGATTATCAGTTTCAAATTCATCCCTCATATAAGATTCTGCAAAACCGACACTTCCACCTTTTATTAAGTTAAAAGTAAAATTTGGTTTTTTTATCTTTAAAACTGATTTTAAAGGACTATTAGGGTTTCCAAATTTTAATAATTTACCGTTATATTTTGTGATCTCTAAATACCCATGCTCAATATCTCTTAAAATTTTAAAGACGATTTGATCTGAAAAGTTATACAAGCCCATTAATTCTCAAAAGTGATATTATTTTTAATTTTAAGTTTTTTTTTTACAAATTTTATTCCTTTCAGCCATAATTTAAAGGCTTCAAAATGTATCGCCGATATAATTTTAAATGTCATTAAAGGATGTTTTATGTATGATTTAAGTAGTTCTATGGTTGTAAAATCTACCCTTTTTCCTTCTTGTGATGCAAATAAGATTTTTTCATTTTGCTGATATTGATCAATTATGACTGAAATCTTTTCTGAGGGTTTTAAGATTCTAAAAAAATAATTACAATTCATTTCAATAAACGGAGACACATGAAATTTTTTGAAACAGTTGTGTTGTAACATGTTATTTTTCTCTACTCTAAAAATATAAGTATGTTGTTCTCCAAAAGTATTTTTTACCTCATATAATATTGAAATTAAATTTTCATTATGATCATAAACAAAGAAAACACTAAGAGGATTAAACACATAACCAAAAATTCTTGGATAGCACAAAAGCTTTATTCTTATATCTTTTGAAAAGATATTATTTTCCTCTAAATTTTTTTTCACCCATTCAGTCAAAGATGAGCCATCTCTTTGACCATGATCTTTGTCAAAAAAACTAATTAGATTAAACCGATTATATGAGAAAAAACTTATATTTTTATTCAGCTTATTTAGATCAGATAAATCAATTAATAATGAAAATACACTGTACTTAAAATAATGTTTTTTTGGTTTAAATCTTTTGTGTATTACCGTTCCATTATAAATTGAGCTAGTCATCAAGGTTTTTTAGCATTTCAATTGATGATTTTATTCCATCTTCATGAAAACCGTAACCAAAATAACTACCACAAAAAAGAATATTTCTTTTATTTTGCAAATTTTTAAGCTTACTTTGATAATCTAAAGCAGATTGATCAAAATATGGGTGAGTAAATTTAACTTTTTTCAAAATTTTTGTTTCATCGATATTGAGGTATGGATTTAGTGTAAGAAATATATTTTTCTCACATTCTAAATTTTGAAGTAAATTTAACCAATAAGTGATTGAATTTTTTTCAATTTCATTTTTCTTCATAGAAGAGTTCCAGGCACACCAGGCATTCTTGTTTTTTGGCATAACTGTCTCATCTGTGTGTATGTAAGCCAAATTTTCTTTATAACTGAAATTTGACAAAACTTCTTTCTCTTGATCAGTTGGATTTTCAATCATTGATAATGCTTCGTCCGCATGTGTTGCAATAATTACTTTGTCGTAATCAAAAAATTCATTTTTTCCACCATAATACAAATCAATACCATTTGATTTACTAATGATTTTATTGACTTTATAATTCTTAAAATATTCTCCACTAATTTTTGATAGAATAGTTTTTACATATGACCTACTTCTATTTGAGACTGTGTACCATTGTGGTCTATTTTTAAGTTTAAATAATCCATGATTTTGAAAAAATTTTAAAAAGAATTTTAAAGGCATCTTATTTGCAGCATATGGTGGCATCGACCAGATTGCTGACACCATAGGTATTAAATGATAATTGATAAATTCTTTTGAAAGATTGTTTTTAATCAAATAATCACCCAATGTGATTTTCTCATTTAAATTATTAAGTTTATCAGATTTTTTATAAAATTTTATAATATCAAAAAACATTTTTAGAAATTTAATATTAAATAAATTTACCTTATTGGAAAAAATTCCACTTAATCCTTTTCCACAGTATTCAAAGTTTGAGTCTTGTACTGATACAGAAAAAGACATGTTGCTTTTTTCAATTTCAATTTTGTTTTCATTAAAAAAATTTATTAAATTTGGGTAAGTTTCAAAGTTAAACACTATAAAGCCTATATCTACTGGAACTTTTTTAGTTCCAATCATAAGGTCAATTGTATGTGAATGACCACCAAAGTGATCTTCTTTTTCAAATAGATCTACGTGATTCTTTTTTGAGAGATAATAAGCAGCACTTAATCCTGAAATGCCTGAACCAACTACAGCAATTTTCATCAATAATTATGCTGCATCTTCTTTAAATTCATCCATGCTAGGACATGTGCAGAAAATATTTTTATCACCATAAACGTTGTCTACTCTTGCAACTGGTGGCCAAAATTTATTTACTTTTAAAAATTTAGCTGGGTAAGCGGCCTCTTCTCTAGAATACTTGTGTGTCCAATTATCAGAGGCTAACTCAGTATCAGTATGAGGAGCGTTTTTAATTGGATTATCAACTTTATCAAATTTACCAGTTTTAATTAGATCAATTTCTTGTTTAATCTTAATTAAGGTGTCACAAAACCTATCTAGCTCTGACAAGGTCTCACTTTCTGTAGGTTCAATCATCATTGTTCCAGCCACAGGCCAAGACATTGTTGGTGCATGAAAACCAAAATCAATTAATCTTTTTGCGATATCTTCCTCAGTGACACCCGTTTCTGATTTGATTGACCTAATATCAATTATACATTCGTGAGCAACATTACCATTTGAACCTTTGTACAAGATTGGATAATGATCTTTCAGTCTTTCAGCAATATAATTTGCATTTAGTATCGCAACTTTAGAAGCTAGTTTTAATCCCTCTGATCCCATCATTTTTATATACATCCAAGAAATTGACAAAATACTTGAGCTTCCCCATGGAGCAGCAGACACAGCTCCAATTCCCGATGCTGGACCACAATCTTTCACAACTGGATGATTAGGCAAATAAACTTGTAGATGTTTTTTACATGCAATAGGTCCCATACCTGGTCCACCCCCACCATGAGGGATACAAAATGTTTTATGTAAATTTATATGACAAACATCCGGACCAAAATTTCCAGGTTTAGCGATACCAACTAATGCATTCAAGTTTGCCCCGTCCATATAAACTTGCCCTCCATGTTTATGAATTAGTTCACATATATCCATAATTTTTTCTTCAAATACTCCATGAGTAGATGGATATGTGACCATTAAGGCTCCTAAATTTTCTGAATGAAGCTCTGCTTTTTTCTTTAAATCATCAAAATCAACATTACCTTCTTTATCACAATTAACTACAACCACTTTCATTCCAACCATTTGTGCACTAGCAGGATTGGTTCCGTGTGCAGAGCTTGGTATTAAACATATGTTTCTATTTTTTTCACCTCTATCTAAATGATATTTTCTAATTACCATTAGTCCTGCATATTCGCCTTGGGCACCTGCATTTGGTTGAAGTGAAACTCCCGAAAAACCAGTAATTGATCTTAACCAGTTTTTTAAATCTGTGAATAATGTTCTATATCCCTCCATCTGCTCAATAGGTACAAATGGATGGGGCTCAGCTAATTCTCTCCAGGAGATAGGTATCATTTCTGCAGTGGCATTTAATTTCATAGTGCAAGAGCCTAACGCTATCATGGTTCTATTAAGAGCTATATCCTTATCCTCTAACTTTTTAAGGTATCTGAGCATTTCTGTCTCAGAACGATATGAGTTAAAAACAGGATGTTCTAAATATTTAGAAGTTCTCAGTAAACTTTTTGGTAAATTGGGTAAACTTACTGTTGGATCTTCTTTTTTTATAGATTCTGCTGCATTAAAAATTTTTAATAGTTGATTTACTCTATAAACATTCTTTTTCTCATCAAAAGAAACAGCAAGCATTTCAGGGTTTACTTTTCGAATGTTAACTTTTTGATTTAAAGCATTTTTATAAATTTGATCAGTCTTTTCTTTGGTAATAATTGTAACAGTATCAAAAAAGTAATCAGAATATATTTCATATCCAGATTGTTTTATTTTATCAGCGAAATTTTTTGCTAATTGAGAAACTCTTTCAGAAATTTTCTTAATTCCATCTGGACCATGATAAATAGCATAGGCTGCTGATACTATGGCTAACAATGCTTGAGCGGTACAAATATTACTTGTAGCTTTGTCTCTTCTGATATGCTGCTCTCTAGTCTGTAGTGACAATCTATAAGCCTTGTTTCCATGCCTATCTACTGAAACGCCAACTATTCTACCTGGCATAGATCTTTTGTATTCATCTTTTGTTGCAAAAAATGCTGCATGAGGTCCTCCATAACCCATTGGAATACCAAATCTTTGTGAACTACCAACTGCAATATCAGCGCCAAGTTCTCTCGGTGTTTTAAGCTTTGCAAGCGCAAGAAGATCGCAAGCTAAAATAGCTTTACCATTTTTTTTATGAATTTTGCTTATTGCCTCGCTTGGATCTTTAATATCTCCCAAAGTTCCAGGATATTGTAATATTCCACAAACTATATCCTCTTTTAATTGTTCTAAAACTTTATCTTCATTTCCAACAAGAACTTTGAGACCCATAGGTTCTGCTCTAGTTCTTATAACCTCAACAGTTTGGGGATGACAATTTTCTGAGACAAAAACCAAGTTACTATCACTTTTATCAAGTCTATAACTTAAACCCATAGCTTCTGCAGCCGCTGTTCCTTCATCGAGTAAAGATGCATTTGCAATATCCATTCCTGTAAAATCAACAATCATTTGTTGAAAGTTTAAAAGCATCTCCAGTCTTCCTTGAGCCACTTCTGGTTGATAAGGCGTATAAGATGTGTACCAGCCTGGATTTTCCAATATATTTCTTAAAATTACGTAAGGTGTGTATGTACCATAATAGCCCATGCCAATAAAATTTGAGTAAATTTCATTTTTTTTAGAAATTGCCTTTAATTTTCTTAATGCTTCGTATTCTGAATTAGACTCACCAATATTAAGTTCACCCTTAAACTGTATTTTTTCTGGAACAGTACTATTAATTAAATCATCTAATGATTTATAATTTAATTTTTTTAACATTTTAGATTGATCATCTTCAGATGGACCAACGTGTCTTTTTATAAAATCTTTTTCAGAATTATGTAACATTAGGTATTATTCTCCTTTGCAAATTTATCATAGTCATCTTTGTTCATTAAAGAGTCCATTTCAGATTTATCTTTTATTTTTAATTTGAAGAACCAAGCAGAATTTTCAGGGTCTTGATTTATTTTGGATGGATCATCTACAATTTCTTGATTTGTATCTACAACCTCACCACTCACTGGAGTATAAACATCACTAGCAGCTTTAGTAGACTCTACAACTCCTGCTGTACCATCTTTTTCAACATCAGAACCTTTTTCTGGTAGCTCTGCAAAAACAATATCTCCTAGCATCTCTGTTGCATGCTTTGTAATGCCGATTGTTGCAACATCACCCTCTAATTTTATCCATTCATGCTCTTTAGAATATTTCACTTCACTCATTGATTTACTCCTTTTACGTAACTTTTTTTATAAAATGGTAAACTGCAAATGTTTGCTGCATATTTTTTACCTCGTACCTCTAAGAATACTTTAGTGTTTTTTTTTGAAAATTCATTTTCCACATAGCCCATTGCTACAGGTCCATTTACACTTGGCCCAAATGTACCACTAGTAATTTCTCCAATATGAACATCTGATTGGTTGAATATTTTTGTTTTTTCTCTGGCAATTATTCTTCCCTCAGGTTTAATCCCAACTCTTATTTTGCTGACACCATCATTTAATTGTTTAATAATTATGTCCGAACCAATAAAGTCACCTTTGGAAATTCTTTCTTTTGAAATTGCCCATTTCAAATTCGCTTCAACTGGAGTTTTATCTTTATCAAGGTCATGACCATATAAGCATAAACCAGCTTCTAATCTTAGAGTATCTCTTGCTCCTAAGCCTGCTAATTTAGATCCTTTATTAATTAATTCTCTGGTCAATTTTTCTGCAAAGTTATTTGGAATTGATATTTCAAAACCATCTTCACCTGTATACCCAGATCGAGTAATGTATACTTTCTGATTATCAAATAAGAACCAGTTTCCAGACATAAAATTTAAATCTTTTACCCCATCAACAACTTCATTTAAGATTTGTGATGATTTAGGTCCCTGAATTGCTATTAAAGATCTATTTTCATCCAAAACCATTTTGTACTTTTTTTTTAAAAGTTCCTTTAAAATTTTAAAATCATTGTCTTTACACGCTGCATTAAGAATTATTAAAAAACCTTCATCAATTTTTGTGATGATTAAATCATCTTGTATCCCAGCATCTTTATCCATTAAAAAGCTGTACTTAGAGTGATTTAATTTCAAATTTTTCAAATCTAATGGAAAAATTTTTTCTAAATCTTTAATTAATTCTTCACCACCATAAATAAATAATTGACCCATATGTGAAACATCGAAAATACCAGAGTGGTTTCTTGTGAATTTATGCTCTTCTACAATACCTTCTGAATATTGGATTGGCATTTGATAACCTGCAAATTCAACAAACTTTGCGTTACAATCTTGATGTAATTGGTAAAGCGATGTTTTTTTTGTTCCCATATTAACTCATTATACCCATCTGTATATTTGCCTGAGAGTTTTGCTCCTTCGGCGAGAATTAAATCTCTTTCCAGAGTTAATATGTTACGGTCCTTTTTGCCTGAGAGATTCCTGGGCGGTTGCTCCTTCGGCGCTACGATAATCTGTAGTCTCTCCCGTGGAACAATAGTCCTATAAGTGACATAAAATGTCAATTGGAAACGATTGCCTTGGGCTTTTTTAAAAGCGTGTAAAACTGTAGTAATACAGCAAATAGTATTATTGCTCCTCCTATCAATCCATAGAATGAGGGTATTTCGTTTACAAAAAGAAAAGCCCAAATAGGACCAAGAACAGATTCGGATAGCATGATTATTCCAACCATTGCAGAAGGTGTTGTTCTTGCACCAATCGTTATAAATATAAAACCAAAACCTATTTGAAAAAATCCAGCTAAAAAACCTAAAAAAATGTCATGAGGTGAAATCATTATAGTAGGTGAAAGTGATAAACCAATAAGACATGAACTTATACCTGCAACGAACTGTGCTGGAACCATATCAACTGATGGAAATTTTCTAACGATCATTATTAAAACTGCAAAAGTAATTGGCATTGTGAAAGCTGCTAAATTTCCAGATAATTCTCCTGGAGATAATGAATTTCCAACCATCAACAGCACTCCTGACATTGCTAAAATAATTGAAATTAACGTAATTAAATTAATTTTTTCTTTTAAGAAAAAAAAACCAAATATAGCTAAAAATAAGATTTGAAGTGATATGATGAAATTAGTATTAGCAACAGTGGTGTTATACATGGCAAAAACATAACCACAAAAACCAATAGATAATATTAATCCACCAATAAAACCTGGTAATCCAGAGTCATAAAATGATTTTAAAACTTTGCTTTTGTAAGTGATAATCAAAAAAGTTAAAACCGTAAGAGAGAAAAATAAGGATCTCCAAAATAATATCTGCCATAAAGTTGCACCTTCAAAAGATTTAACTATTAGTCCACCAAAGCTTAAACTAAGAGCACCAAAAAATATCAGTAATGGACCGGGTAAACTTTTTAAAATATTCATTAAATTTGTGAAATTAAATTTTGAGTCTCCAAGTCATACAATTTAAAAAGAGTTTCTGCACTATTTAAATCGACCTCCTGAAATTTGACTCTGGAGCCAGGAGTTAATTGAATTAATCTATCAAAATCAGCGCTTACAACTACACCAATTTTAGGATACCCTCCTATAGTTCCATGATCCGAGAGCATGATAATTGGAGAGCCATCAGCCGGCACTTGTATTACACCCTTAACTAAGCCTTCAGATCTAATATTGGTATCAATTATATTTTCTATTTTTTTTCCCTCTAATCTCATTCCCATTCGATCTGATAATTTAGAAACTTTAAATTCATCTTTAAAAAAAATTTTCTTACCATCTTCAGAAAAATAATTGAAATTTGTGCCTTTAATTACTCTAATATTTTCTATCTTTGTATTAACATAATTTAGTTTTCTATGCACAAAGTTATTATTAATTTCTTTAACATTAATTTTTTGGTTAACAGATAGCTTTTCTCCATTATTAGATCCTATTTTTGCTTTAGTATTAGTTGAACAACTAGACCATTGAAATTTTAAATCAAATGTGCCACTGATTGCTAGATATCCATAAACAGATTTATTAGTTGATAAAATATCTAACTCGTCATCATTTTCTAAAATGAATGATTGATAACATTCTCCATCAATTAAATTGTCACCTTTTTTAATTTTGAAACTGACATCACCAGTAATAGCAATATTAATTTTATCTCCATGATATTTCAAATGAGGGCCTTGATAAGCAAATTCTATTACTGGATCATTATGATTGTTACCAGTAAGTTTATTAGCCAGTAAATAATTTCTATTATCCATAGCTCCACTGAATGGGATACCTATATGATAAAGATTATTTCTTCCAAGATCTTGGAAAGTTGAATTAATACCAGCCCTTATAATTTCAAAATAGTTTTTATTCATGATAATTTTGATATTTTTCTTTACTAATTCTTTTGAATGTAACTAAATCGCCCGGATTAATTAAATTGGGCTCTTTTTCTTTAGTGCTATCAAAAATATTTAATGGAGTATTTCCAATGATATTCCATCCTCCAGGGCTTTCAAAGGTGTAGATATTGGCAAATTGCTCAGTCAAACCAATTGAACCCTTTGGCACTTTAACCCTAGGAGTATCAAGACGTTTTGCTCTAAGATTTTCATCTAAATCTCCAAGAAAAGGCATTCCTGCGATAAAACCTGTCATATAACAAAAAAATTCTTTTTCAAAAAAACTCTCGTATATTTTTTCCTCTTTCATCTTAAGTTTTTTTTCTAACCTTTTTATATCTAGAGAAAATTCTTTCTCACAGCAGACAGGAATTTCAAATTTTTTATTTTGAATACTATCACCTTTGATAATCTCAATATTATCAATTATCTTTTTAAGTTTATTAAAATTAATTTTTTTAAGATCAAAAGAAATAATTAATTTATTGTAAGATGGAGTAATATTGTTTACCCCTGAAATATTTTTTTTTTGAATAGTTTTAAAGTATTTGATTACTTGTGTGTTAATGTCTTTATTTACATCTTTACCAAAATCACAATATAAAGCTGCGTCACCAAGATTTGATATATTTTTTATCATGCCATGTTATACTGAAGAATAATGAGTATTGAAATTAATATAAATTGTGATTTAGGCGAGAAATCTAAACATCATTCTAACAAGCATGATCCTGACTTACTTGAAATAGTTAATTCAGCAAATATAGCATGTGGTTATCATGCAGGTGATAAGGAAACTATGAATCAAGTTGTAGAAATATCAAAAAAAAATGGTGTCAGTATAGGAGCACATCCTTCTTTTAATGATCCTGAAAATTTTGGGAGAGAACGAATGAATTTATCCTCTTCTGAATTAGAAAAATTAATAACTGATCAATATGAAATTCTTCAAACAATTTCGTCTAACCATGGTGAAAATGTAACTCATATAAAACCACACGGAGCTTTAAATAATATGGCATGTGAGGATATTGATTTAGCAACGACTTTAGCAACAGTAATTAAAAGAATAAATCCAGAGTTGATTTATTTAGTGCCAACTGGATCTAAAATGGAACAAGCTGCTAAAAAATTAGATATGAAAATTGCTTGTGAAATATTTGCTGATAGAAATTATGAAGATGATGGAAATCTTGTATCAAGAAAAAAACCCCATGCTTTAATCACTGACCCAGAGCAAGCAAAAAAACATGTATTAAAGATGGTGCAAACTCAGTCACTTAATTGTCACAGTGGGAAACTAATACCTTGTGAAATAGATTCTGTATGTATACATGGCGATAATATAAGTTCATTAGAAACAGCTAAATCTATAAGAAAAAATTTACTGGATAATGGACTAAAACTAGAAACTTTGAATAAAATGAAAAAATTTATATGATTAAAAATTTTCTTATTTCACTATTTATATCTATTTTAGTAGTCTCAAGCTCATATGCTGCAGGATCGAGCGATAGTGGTTCATCTAAAACTAAAACAAAATATGATATGGCTGTTACACATATTAAAGCAGCAAAAAACTTTGAAAAAAAAGATAAGTTAGAAAAAGCAAAAAAAAGTTATTTGAAAGCGCAAAAATTATTGGTTCAATCTAATAAAAATTTTCCGAATAAAGCTGACACATTAAATTATCTTGGTTTTACAACTCGAAAGCTTGGTGATTTTGAAAATGGGGAAAAATTTTATCTACAAGGATTAAAAATTGATCCAACACATACTGGTATAAATGAATACCTTGGTGAACTATACGTAGCCACAAATAGACATAATCTTGCAATTGAAAGACTTGAAGTTTTAAAAGATTGTAATTGTAAAGAATATGACCAGTTAAAAGCAGTTATAGCTGGTGAAAAATCGAAATATTAATTACTATTAATAGACAACAGAAAACTAACAATTATAATTGTCTTTTTTAAAATGATATTACCTTGTTAGAAGAATCACTCATACTCTTACAGATCATATTTATTGATATTATCTTGGCTGCAGATAATGCAATTATAATTGGTTTAATCGCTGCAAATTTTGTACCTAAAAATAGAAAATTAATCATTTTTTGGGGTGTAGTCGGCGCACTTGTCTTTAAAGTTTTATTTGCTGTTTTTGCTACTTACCTTTTTCAATTTTATTGGGTTAAAATTATTGGTGGTCTTCTTTTAATCTGGATTGTTAATGATTTAAGAAAAGATTTATTTGAAATTAAAAAAATCAAATCACCTACTAAAAAATCAAAAGAGCCCTCTTTTATTAAAAGTATTTATAAAGTCCTTTTTGCAGACATAACTATTAGTTTTGATAACGTCATTGGGGTTGTAGGTGCTGCAAAAGGAAATTTTGGGTACATGATGTTTGGACTTATCTTGTCTGTTGTTCTTACTGGTGCATTAGCTACCTATTTAGCTAATTATATTCAAAGACATCTTTGGATTGCCTATATTGGTTTAGGTTTTATTTTGCTTGTTGCTTTACAGTTGATTATTGGTGGATTAAATGATTATGGTGTTTTATCAATTAATGAAACCTTTAAAAAATACTTCTAATCAAAAAAATTGCCACTTAAACACTTACTCATTTTAATTTTTATAATGATAGCTCATGGGAGTGCGTTTCCTGTGGCTAAGTTAGCTCTTAATAATTCTGTTCCACCCATCTTAATGGCCTCATTAAGAATGGGATTGGTCTTTTTGTTACTAATACCTTTTTGGAAATTTAAACTCCCAAATAAAAAATTTTTCAAACCATTGATTTTATTTTCAATATCTATGGGTGTTTTAGTTTATGTATTTATGAATCTATCATTATTTTATTCCTCAATAATTGCTCCTATAATTTTAGGATCTCAACTTGCGATACCATTTGGAATACTAGCAAGTGCGTTTCTTTTAAATGAAAATATCAGTAAAAATAAATGGATTTTGATTTTCACCTCCTTTATTGGAATAGTCATAATTTTTTTTGACCCTAAATTAACAGAAAACTATTTGGGTTTATTTTTTGCTAGTCTTATGGCTTTATTCTTTGGACTAGCACAAGTTTATTCAAGGCAACTTAAAGAACTGCCAATAAGTATCATAAATGCCAGCACTGGTATTTTTGGTTTTATAATACTCATAATTATTTCAGTTTTCATTGAGGGTAATGTTCAAGAAAATATTGAGCAAATAAATTTTGAATCGTGGATACTTATATCTTACCAAGCGGTAATAGTATCTTTATGTGCGCACCTGCTGATGTTTTATCTCTATAAATTTTATACTGTTGGTAAGATTTTTCCTTTTTATTCTCTTTTTCCAATATTTGGAATTATTCTCACTTATCTAGTTTTCGGTGAAGTGCCAACTATTTTGTTCATATTGGGTGGGATAATAGTAATTACTTCGGTGTTTTTACTACACAAAATTAAATAATTTGCTTATTGCAACTTTTTATAAATCAGATTTAATTTGGTTTTTAAAAATTGTTAACAATTAAAGAGGATAATAATGAAAAAACTATTTGTGGCTGCATTTATATTTGTTTCTACTTTTACAACAAATGTTTTTGCAGAAGTAAAAATGGGAATCATATTAGGATTTACTGGTCCAATTGAGTCCCTTACCCCAGCGATGGCAGCATCTGCTGAGCTTGCTTTTAAAGAAGCGTCAGATTCTGGATCATTACTTGGTGGTGAAAAAATTTCAGTTGTAAGAGCAGACTCAACTTGTGTTGATTCAGCGGCAGCGACAGCAGCAGCAGAAGGTGTTATTGCACAAGGTGTTGCAGCAATTATGGGAGCTGACTGTTCAGGTGTAACAGGTGCGATTGCATCTAATGTTGCAGTACCAAACGGTGTTGTAATGATTTCACCTTCAGCTACGTCACCAGGACTAACTGATTTAGATGACAATGGATATTTCTTCAGAACGGCCCCATCTGATGCTAGAGGTGGTCAAATTTTGGCTGATATAACAAAAGATAGAAAAATTAAAAGTCTTGCGATTACACATACTAATAATGACTACGGAAAAGGTTTAACAAATGTTTATAAAGCAGCTGTTGAAGCTCATGGTATTAAAGTTACAACTGTTGTTGCTCACGAAGATGGTAAAGCAGATTACTCATCTGAAGTAGCAACTCTTGCTTCAGCAGGTGGTGATGCAGTAGCTGTAATTGGTTACCTAGACCAAGGCGGTAAAGGAATTATCCAGGCTTCTTTGGACTCTGGCGCATTTGATAAATTTGTTTTATCAGATGGTATGATAGGTCAATCATTAGTAGATGCTTTTGGAAAAGATCTTAAAAAATCTTTTGGTTCAATGCCGGGTTCAACTGGAAAAGGTGCTGGAGTATTTGCTAAAGTAGCAAGTGCTGCTGGTATAGATAGTTCAGGTCCGTACACTGGTGAGTCTTATGATGCTGCTGCTTTAATAGTTTTAGCTATGCAAGCAGGAAATTCAGCTGATAGAGCATCAATTGCAAAAAATATTATGGATGTTGCTAACGGCCCTGGAAAAAAAATATATCCAGGTGAGCTTAAAAAAGCTTTAGATTTATTAGCCAAAGGTAAAAAAGTTGACTACGAAGGTGCAACTGGAGTTACTTTTACTAGCGTCGGTGAAGCTGAAGGTTCTTTCTTAGAACAAGAAGTTAAAGGTGGAAAATTCAAGACTAAAAAACAAAGATAATTTCTTATCTTAAAAAAATTAAACCCCTGACATCTTTAATGTTGGGGGTTTTTTTTATTAAAAAAATAAATATTTATCTGCCATATACAAAGCCCAAGCTATAGCGGCACCTGTAATAATATATTTCATAATCTTATTTTATTTCTATTTTTTCAGGAAGTATACCCTTTGGTCGATACCTCATAATTAATAATAAACCTATTCCCATCATTAAAAATCTGAAATAAGGAACACTTTCGATTAAATGAACTTTTAAAAAATGTGTGTCCTCTAAACCTGCTGTCGTTAGATTAACCAAATACAATCCAATTGGTGCTGCCTCAATCCATAAAAACCAAACTACAAAACCTCCAAGAATTGCTCCAAAGTTATTTCCACTTCCACCAACAATTACCATTACCCAAATTAAGAAAGTATATCTCAAAGGTCTATAACTTCCTGGTGTAAATAATCCATCTTGAGTTACAAGCATAGCTCCTGCAATTCCAACTATTGCAGATCCTAAAACAAAAATTAATAAATGTTGTTTGACTACATTTTTCCCCATAGCATTAGCAGCTTCCTCATTATCTCTGATAGCTCTCATCATTCTTCCCCAAGGAGAATAAAGAGCCTTTTGAGTTAAGATTAAAAGGATAATTACAACAACTAAAAACAAACCTGAATAACAAAGTTTTACAAATACTGATGATCCTTCTATTACAAATTGATTAAGTGCCGCTTGTCTTTCTGACAGATCAGAAATCAAAGCTAATTTTCCTGAGTTAAATTTTTCTACTAAATTTATAAACCAATCTGTTTCTTGTAAATTAACTTCATATGGAGCAGGACGTTTTAAACCAATAACATTTTTTACACCTCTAGTTAACCAATCTTCATGCTTAATAATTGCTATTACTATTTCTGATATTAGCAATGTAGCTATTGCCAAATAATCAGCTCTTAAACCTAATGCTACCTTACCAATGACAAAAGCTAATCCTCCTGCAAAGAAAGCGCCCACAATCCAAGAAAAAATTATTGGAAGCCCTAGCCCACCTAGAAATCCAGTTCTCGCAGGGTTTACTTCCTCAATTGCCTCAATACCAGGCTCAGAGACAAGACGTATAATAATTATTCCTGAAATGATAATTGCAGCGATTATATAATTTCTAATTTTAGATTTTTGATATCTTTTAAGAACAAATCTAACAGCTAAAACAATTCCTATAATAAGAAATAGACTTAATAGAATGTTGGTACCCCCTGCACTCCAAGCGTCTTGAACTGGATTTACAGAAATTAAAACCGCAGCTAGACCACCTAATGCGGTAAAGCCCATTATTCCAAAGTTAATTAAACCAGCATAACCCCATTGAATATTAGCACCCATCGTCATGACAGCTGAGATCAAACAAAGATTAAAGATAGATAAAGCAATATTCCAAGATTGAAATATACCAACAAGGATAATTAATCCCATCATAATACTGTAAGCTGCAATTACATTTAAATTTTTTCTCACAATATCTTTCCTTTAAATATTCCTGATGGACGATAAAGCAATACAATTACCAATATTGAAAAAGAAACTGCAAATTTATAATCAGTTGAAAGCAACTGAATTAAACCAACAGGTTCCATGCTTTCTGGTAAAACATACATAAAGAATTTCTTATATGCATAAGTCAACAGTATTTCTGAAAAGGCAATGACATAACCTCCTAAGAAAGCTCCAAAAGGATTACCAATTCCCCCAACTATAGCAGCAGCAAATATTGGGAGCATATTATTAAAATAAGTAAATGGTTTAAAACTTTTATCCAAACCATACAAAACCCCACCTATTGTTGCTAAAATTGCGGCAATCATCCAAGTTATCATGACAATCTTTTTTGGATCTATTCCAGAAAGTAATGCTAAATCCTCATTATCTGAATAAGCTCTCATACTTTTTCCAGTTTTTGTTTTGTTTAAAAACCAGAATAAAGTTGAAACTAAAATTATTGTAACAACAATTGTAATGACTTGAGTTGATTTTATTGCAAGTCCCTCGTTTAAACCTGTAATCTCTTTAAACTCATTAGCTCTAATTAAAAATTTTTCACCATCAAAAAATCTTCTGTCTGAGGGACCAATTATAATTCTTACAACCGCTTGAGTAACAAACATTACTCCTATACTTACCATTGCTAATTGAACTGGGGGACTTTTATTTAATCTATAATATCTAAATACAAACTTATCAATTGTAAGCATGTATAAACCCATAAACAGAATTGCAAAAGGTATCGCTAAAAGTGCTGTTGGTAAAATACCGAGTGTTAAACCAATTGACTGAAAATACCATGTAAAAAGAATAGCAACCATTGTGCCAAACGACATCATGTCTCCAGTTGCAAAATTTGCAAATCGTAGTATTCCATAAATTAAAGTTACAAATATTGCTCCAATAGCTAATTGAGATCCGTAAGCAAGAGCAGGAACAAATATATAATTTAATAAAAGAATTAATGCATTTAGAAAATCCATTTAACCACCTAAAAAAGAGCTTCTTACTCGTGGATCATTTAATAATTCTTTTCCTGTTCCTGAATAACGATTTTCACCAGTGACTAATATATATCCTCTATCAGAAATACTGAGAGCTTGCTTTGCATTCTGTTCAACCATTAAGATTGCAACATTTGTTTTTTTTACTTTTATTATATGATCAAAAAGTTCATCCATCACTATTGGGGAAACACCAGCAGTTGGTTCATCTAACATTAGTACAGATGGTTTGATCATAAGAGCCCTTCCTAACGCAACTTGTTGCCTTTGACCTCCTGAAAGTTCTCCCACATATTGTTTCCTTTTTTCAGTTAAAATCGGAAAAAGATTATAAATTTCATCAATCACTTTAGTATAATCTTGATTAACTAAAAAAGCTCCCATTTCTAAATTTTCTTCAACTGTCATTCCTGCAAATACATTTTTTGTTTGAGGAACAAATGAAATTCCCTCTTTAACTCTATCTTGTGGCGAAAGTTTTGAGATGTCTTTACCGTTAATAATTACAGATCCAGATTTTAAATTTAATAAACCTAACATGGCTTTCATAGCTGTTGATTTCCCAGCTCCATTAGGACCAAGAATGGAAACTATCTCTCCTCTTTCAACATTTACAGTGCATGAATTAATTATATCTGGACCCTTGCCATATCCACCTGTCATATTGTTTCCCTCAAAAAATGCCATACTTAATTATCTTTTAGTTTTGAGCCTCTACCTAGGTAGCTTTCAATTACTCTTTCATCCTTTTTTGCATCTTCCACTGAGCCTTCAAATAAGACGGATCCTTCTGCCATAACAATTACTGGATCACATAATCTTTCTATAAAATCCATATCATGTTCAATCATACAGAAGGTATATCCCTTATCTTTATTTAGTTTTTCAATAGCAGTGCCTAAGTCCTTTAATAAAGTTCTATTCACTCCTGCACCAACCTCATCTAATAAGACTAATTTTGCATCTACCATCATCGTTCGTCCTAGTTCTAATAGTTTTTTTTGTCCTCCCGATAAATTTCCAGCTAATTCATTCTTTAAATGACCTAAATTAAGGAAATCTATTACTTCCGTGGCTTTGTCTTTGATTTGGCTTTCTTCTTTTGCAACTAATCTAGGTTTCATCAATGCATTCATCAACTTTTCTCCAGATTGGTTGCCTGGTACCATCATCAAATTTTCTAGGACGGATAAATTTGTAAATTCATGTGCTATTTGGAAAGTTCTGAGTAATCCTTTTGAAAATAGTTCAAAAGACGGAACATCAGTGATATTTTCATTATTAAATAGAACATTACCAGCTGAAGATTTCAAATTTCCAGCAATTAAATTAAATAAAGTAGTTTTACCTGAGCCATTAGGTCCAATTATTCCCGTTATAGTTCCTTGTTTTACTTTTAATGAACAATTAGATACAGCAGCTAATCCACCGAAATACTTTGATAAGTTTTTTATTTCTAAAATATTGTCTTGCATTACTGAATTAGATTATAATCTCTTATAGATCTTCTTAAGTGATTTTTCCAATAATCTATAATAACCTGATTTTCTTAATTCATTAACACCTTGCCAATTAAGTCCACCTGGTGTCTGTTCATTTACTAAATTCTTTAATGGTTTTGACGAATTTAAAAGTGCTAATTCAGCTAAAGCAGAGTATAACAAAGTTACGTATTTTTGCGCATCTAATTTATTTGTTTTTTTTCTAACCAACCACTTTGATAAAACATCTAATAATTCATAAAATGAGGCCATGGTTCCTGAGATAGTCCAAAAATTTTTTGACAATTTTTCATTTTTAATTTCGATAGTTGTCCCAATTTTATCAAAAAAACTTTTGACTTTTTTATTGGGAGGAAATATCGCAACTGGACCTTTGCCAAGTCTTATTGGGGGCATTGGAATAGCTCTTATAATAATAGATTTTGATTTAATCAATTTCTTCAATTTAGTATAATTTATGGTGGATATAAAACTTACTATAATTTGCTTATCTCTAAACTTAAGTTTTGGCAATATTGCTTCTCCAACTTTTGGTAAAATACCTAGAAATACCCAATCAGCTTTATTGATAACTTCTTGATTATCTTTTGCGATAATAACTCTTTTAAAATATTTTTTTAAGTAAAGTGCTTTTTTTTTATTTCTTGGTGATATAATTATCTTTTTAGTTTTAATTTTTGATTTACATATCCCAAATATTACATCTGATACAATATTTCCAGTCCCAATAAATCCTAATTTCATAACTCAAAATACATTATAGAGATGTTTATTTGAACAAAAAAAAAGGCTGGGATAAACCCAGCCTTTAAATTTAAAATTTTAAATCAATTAGAATGATCTAACTACAGATATTCTTCCGGTAACACCTTGCATTTCAGTAACTGTGATAGTGTTTTTATCAGTTTGACCGTTGTTTGCAGAAACATCATCAAATTCATGATAAGCTAGTTCAGCTCTAACAGCGATTCCATCACCAGCTTCATGCTCGTAACCAAGAGCTAATTCCATTCCAGTGTTATTTCCTAAATCTCCATAAGTTCCGGCATTCTCAGACGCAATTTCAATGTCCATAGTTGAAATACCAGCCTTACCATAGATACCTAAATCTGATTTAGCTATAACGTATAAAGTTGTCAGCTGTTCAAATTCAGCTTTTACTTTAATGTCTGTTTGATTATCTCCACCCTCACCACTGTTTACGTTTTGAGGAGTTTCAATACCCATTGGTACAAAACTTAATCCAAGAGATACATTGTCATTTACTTCATACTCAGCAAATATTGATGCATATCCGTCAACAAATGCTGCACCATCTTTTTTAGTTGTTCTCTCTAATGTACCGCTAGAATTAGTATTTTCTTCTTTACCATTACCACCATATAAACCGTAATTACCAGAAACCCCGATTGATAGGAGTGATTGGTCAAACGCTAATGCAGAAGTAAAAAGTGTACTAGTAGAAAATATTACAGCAGCTAGAGTCGCTAAAATTTTCTTCATTATTGTCCCTTTGTTTAATATTAAACTTTTATATATATACGGTGGTTTTTAGCATAAATGATTATAATTAAACAAAAAATTTTGACAAAATATCATGTTTTTGATCATTGTTGCAAAATTATCACTTAAAAAACATTATAAATCATAGTTTTTTTTCGGATCATAGATTTTATACTCCGAGTTGTAAATCAGTAGATTTATAAAAAAAAGTAGAACCGTTTGTTGGTTTTATCGATTCCTTTCTATAATTTTTGAAAATTTTGCCACTATTTTAAAGTCCAGTCCCTAATAGGTAATTAATAATTATTTTAGCATTTTATTTTAAAATTTTACAATCTTTATTCCTAGCAATCAAAAAGTTTTGCTCCATAATTTCACAAATATGATAATTAAATTGACTTTAAAAACCTTTGATTTTTTCTGCTATTACACAATAAATAGAAATAAAGAAAATTCATAGAATTGAATTGATATTATTAAAATTAAAATTTGATTGAGATGATTAAATTTGAGAAAAAAAGATAGTCCTTAAAAACCGGGAGCTAAAGATGGCTAAAAAGGACTATCAAAACCATATTAACATATTTTAAAAAAAATGCATTATCAATTTTTTTCAAATATAAAGGATTTATGAGAAAAAAAGGTCACAGACCTGTCACCAGGGTTAAAAATCCAGAGCCTAATATCGAAGATCCAGATTGGGTCATTTGGGCTGCCTGGGCAGATCGTATCACTTTTGAGGAAATTGAAAAAAAAACTGGGTACAAGGAGTCTGATGTTATTAAGATAATGAGAAGGTCAATTAAACCCTCTTCATTTAGATTGTGGAGAAAAAGGGTTAATCAAAAAAGTATCAAGCATAGAAAAAAATTTGAATATTCTAGAAAACTAATCACTAGTAAATTAAAAAAAGGTGACTATCTTTAAAGTATGAAAAACGTCGTCATTTATACAGGACCATTTTGTAATTATTGTGATGCTGCAAAAAGATTACTTACTCGAAATAATGCTACCTTTAAAGAAATAAATATTGCAACGGTCGATGGTGCAAAGGATGAGATGATTAAGAAAGCAAACGGCAAAAGAACTATCCCACAAATATTTTTCGATGATCAACATATTGGTGGTTATGATGAAGTTAGAGCTTTAGAAAAAGAAAATAAACTTCAAGATTTATTAAAAAGTACCTGAAAATTCAATGTTTGCCCCATAGTCTGGAATTTTACTAAATAAACTATAATTAGAGTTTAATTTTAGTTTGAAGTTACCAAAGTTTTTTAAGTAACTAATCTTGGTTTTATTATTGTTTATTGGATCATAAATCACATCAAAATTTGCATTTTGTTTCTTCGCTGTTCCAAGCTTAATGAGTAGACTGTCTTTATGACCAGACTCATCAAGGCTTTGAAATCTTTCGTAATTTAAAGCGATAGTTGATCCATTCGAATTCATATATTCGTAACCTATATTTCCTTTTATATTATGTAATGAATGTGTCTTTATGGTTTTTTTTACCGAAACATTATCGATATGGCTCCTAACATAATGATCGATATCTGGTGTTAATTCATAAATATATTCAATAAAACCATTTCGACTATAAGTTTTATCATTTAAATATAAAATGTTATCAAATTTTAAACCTGCCGAGACATTACCTGTTCTAAATGTAAGTCTTTCATGATTTTCAATATTGTTGGTAAGAATACCAAAATCAGTGTAATCTGAAAATTGAGTGATACCCATTTCAAACTTACCGAACGGAATTAATTCATATTTGGTATACTCATTTTCATTTTCATAGCCAATTGATGTGTAAATTTGTTTTCCATTTCTTTTGCCAGTTTCTCTATTTTCGACTAACTGGTCTATTTTTATATAACTAACTCCTAATAGTAAATTTAAATTGGATTGTCTTTCTAAAGGTACACTACTGTATATATTTAGAGAGAATGTGGTAGCGTCTAATACATTATTTGATCCATCTTCTAAATCAACTTCATCTATACCATATCGAAATGCATAGCCAAAAATCTTGTTATCAATTAATTTGTCTAAACCATACATAAAACCTTTGGTCTTAACTTCTTTAGGTTTAGAAGTCGCTGTATCACCAACTCTTCCAATTGAAAAATCTCCGTGAGACCAATGAGACCAATTTTTTTTATTTTTACTAGAATTTTCTTTTTTTAATGATGCTTGTGTTAATTGAATATTATTTAATGAATTTTCAAAGTTTGTTTTTAATGCTGCTAAAATTGGATTATGAAAATTTAATTTAACTTCATGATTACTTAAATTAGCTCTTTCATCATTTCTTCTTAACCAATCAAATCTTTTGAAAATTGTTGAAGAGTTTTGATGAATTACATTTTTAGCAATTTCTACTTGAGCCCCTATGGCTGTGACAGCATCTGTTTCACAAAGAACAATTCCATAAGGACAAGTTAAATCATATTCATAAATTATATCATCTCCGTCAGCATTAGCGTCTTCTGTTCCAATATAAGCCTTCATACCATTATTCCCAAAAGTCCATCCAATTGCTGAAACATTATTTCCATTTCCAACTATTTGGGAAGCACCAACGTAAGTTGCAGAACTAAGCTCAAATGGTGTCGATAATTTATAAACAAACATAAAAGTAGGAGCACCAGTGCTGTTATTAAGACCCTCACTTATATATAATCTTGTACCATCATCATCAAAGGCTATTTCAAAAGTAAATCCATTGACCCTTAGGTCGGGGATGTCTTCTGTATTAAGATTGAATGCAAAAGTCCCAGAGCTTGGATCAAATGGTGTGGATAAATTGACCTGAGTTATATCGGTTACATTTTTATGTCCATCATTAAGATACATTCTTGTTCCATCATTATTAAACGTAACTCCGTAAAGTGCTGAAATTTCAAGATCACCACTGTTATAAGCAGTTTTATAATTGAGACCGTCATCAGGAATTAATGTTGAGGCAGAAATTGAGGCGACGTCATATGGACTTGCTAAATTATGAAATTGCGCAAGACCATGTGTATTAAATAAAAATAATTTTTTTCCATCATTATTAAATACAATAGTTTTTTTACCATTTCCAAAACCTAAATCATCACCAAGACCAGTTGTGTCTACTATAGTTCTGTTTTGGACATCCATTGTGCTGATGTCAAATGCAGTTGTTAAATCATAAATAAAAATTGCACCCCCATCAGTAGCTCCAGCTTCTAAATTATCCATTACAAAAAATTTTTTTCCATCGGGGGTTATCGCTATTCCGGATGTGGATGGTTCGTTATCTTCACCATCCAAATTTGGATCTTTCAATTGTTTGAAAACAGGCTTAACTATTTCTGCATGAATAGTTTGCATTACAAAGCATAAACAAAAGGTAATTAAAAATAACCTCTTCATCATATTGGATTATTTTTTTTTAATTAATTCAGTATTATTTATATTGATCGCCATACAAGTAATATCGTCTCTTAATTTTTCTGCACCCCAATTTAATTCTTTTTCGATAGACTCTACAATAGTTTTTGGTGTCACTTCTGACATGCCATCTATAATTTTTTGAACTCCTTCGGCCCCTAATTCTTCACCATTTTTTAAATAACCCTCGGTTACACCATCAGTGTAAACCACAAATGTTTTGTCTTTAAGGTTCATAGTATTTGATTTAACCATCGACTCGGTGAAATATTTAACAATTCCAATGGGTGGCATTTCTGATTTGATATATTCATAATTTTTATTTTGATCAAAAGTTAAAATACTTTCATGCCCTGCGTTAATAAAAACAAGTTCCCCAGTTTTAATGTTTAATTTACCGAAAACAGCTGTAACAAACATTCCTTTAAACTTTGCCTCAACAAGTTCATTATTCACGCCGAATACTACTTTTTCTAATGGAAACTTTAAATTTGTTAGGGTTCTAAATATTGAAGATGCTTTTGCCATATACATACCTGCTTTAACCCCTTTTCCTGATACATCAGCTAAAGTAAAAAAGTATTCTTCTGGTGTTGATCTTACAACATCAAAATAATCTCCAGATACATCTCGGGCTGGCACGTTTTTGGCAAAAATGAAGTTTTCAAATTTTGATATATCTGGAAATAAGCTTTTTTGAACTCCAGCTGCAAGCTCACGCTCTTTTAAAAGTTTAGCTTCTTTTTGTAAGTTATCTAAAGCTATTTTGTTTTCCTCAATAAATCTAAAATATAAACCTGTTAAAAATGTAACTGTCACAATAAAAATTGGATAACTCATATCGACCAATTCAGACCTAAATTTATAAATATAAAAACCGATAACTATTATCGCTAGAATATTTCCAAAAAAGATGGATAAACTTAATTTAGGTTTTACTCTTTGAGATAAGATAAATGTGATGAGAGCGACAATAATAGAAAATAACAGCTCAAATATATACGTATTAGGATTTCTTATTAAATATGATTGATCTAAGATATTCTCAATAACATTAGCGTGTACTTCTACCCCTGGGATAGTTATACCAAGAGGGGTTTTAACTAAATCAAAAAGACCTTGCGCAGAAGCACCAATTAAAACATATTTATCTGTAAAAAAATCAGATTGGAATTTTCCATCATATACATCACCAGCAGATATATACTGATTTTTATCTGACTTTTTGTACTTAATCCAAATTATACCATTGGGGTCTGAATTAATTTTATATGGTCGGGCACTAATTCTTTGAATGCCTACTTCGTTTAATTCAACATAAATATTTTTCTGTTTCGAACCCACCCGAACCATTTCTAGACCCATGGTTGGATATATTTTCTTATCAAACTGTACCACAAGTGGTAATGATCGAATGATACCGTCTAATTGATCTAAAAAAGAAATTGAACCTAAGCCTTTCACATCTTTTTCTAATACTTCAAGTGAACCGATTGAATACGGATATGAATAAGTAAATTTCTTTGGATCCCCACCTTTAGATAAAAATCTCGCCTTTGCTTTTCGATCATAATTGGAATGTGAAGGAACATTGCTCCCTAAAACTGCAATTATTGATTTAGATTGTTTAAGTTTCTCAGAAAAAATTTCATCTGGACTTTTTAAATTCTGAAGCTCTGCCATATCGGACGGAACTAAACCATAAGATTTTATAATTTCATCAGGAGACTGTTTATCTTTCTCAGTAAAAAAAATATCGAAACCTATCGCTTTTGGATTGGATTCATTTATTTTGTCTAGGATATCTGCGAACACTTTTCTATTCCAAGGAAATTGACCAAACTTTCCCAAACTGTTTTCATCAATATCTATTATAACAACATCCGAGTCTTTTTTTTCAGCAAATACTTTTTGATATAAATCAAAACTTAAGTATGAAATTGATTTTACAAATGCAGGATTTATTATTTTTATTAATATTAGGAATACTAATAAGATTAAAAAGGTAAAATAATTAGTGTGTTTTTGAAAAAAAGCTTTCACAAAAGGAATTTAACTCTAATTATAGTAAAGTAAATGGTATTGAGTAATTACTGAAGATTACTTCTTTTTCTTTCTTTTCTTTTTCTTAGCTTTTTTCTTAGCTGTTCTTTTTTTCTTTTGAATTTTTTTCTTTTTCTTAGGTTTTTTCTTAACTACTTTTTTCTTTTTCTTTGGTTTTTTCTTAACTACTTTTTTCTTTTTAGCAGCTTTTTTCTTCACTACTTTTTTCTTTTTAGTAGCTTTCTTCTTCACAGCTTTTTTCTTTTTAGAAGCTTTTTTCTTCACTGCCTTTTTCTTTTTAGAGCCTTTTTTCTTAACTGCTTTTTTCTTTTTACCTTTTTTCTTTTCTGCTTTAGCTTTTTTCTTTTTCTTAGCTTTTTTCTTTTTTTCTGCTCTTTCAGTTTTGATAGCTACTTTTTTCTTTTTATCTTTTTTAATATTTTGTTTTATAATTGACTTAATCTCTTCTTTTTCAAATCCTAGAGCTTTTAATTCTTTTTTAAGTTCTTTTTTAATCGCTTTTCTCTCAGCTTTTGTTGAGTCTGGGCTTAATTTTGCAACCCGTAATGACTTCATTTTCTTATTAAATTTCTTTAACTGATTTTTAGTAATTTTTCTTGCCTGACCAGGTGCTTTACCTTTTGACATTGATGTAATGCTATAAGGATTATCCAATAAAGTAGATCCAAAATTATTTCCAACAAGAACTGCTCCAGGTCTCATACCTAAAGTATTATTTTTTCCTGGACCTATTAATAAAGTATCAGTTCTTCCACTTGAAACGATTGTTTGGAACTCAGTTCCTCTTGAACCTAAAGTACCCTCAGGAACTTCTACAGTTAAGCTGTCAGGATTTTTTTTACTAATTAATCCTGATATTACTTTTAAACTTCCTTGCTTTACACTTGCAACTATTTTTCCATCATTAGTAGCTGGATCAAAAATAAATGTATCCATTACAACTTCTGAATCTTCACCAATTGTAAATGTTGATTGATCTAATAATAAAATTTGAGTACCAGAACCAGCACCCGCAACAATAGTCTCATTTAAATAAATTTTGTCACCAGTTTTTAATTCTCTGGTTTCAGTTTTAACCGTACCTGAAATAGCTCCAACAATTCCAACTAACTGTTTTTCAATAGTCAGCTCTTCGTTTGACTTAGCACTAAAGCTTCCAAAAAACAATAAAGCCAAAATTATTGTTAAAATTTTCTTCATAAGCTTGAAAAATAACAGACTTCTCAGAAAAATAAAATATTTTATATTCAAAATGGGTTTTTTAAAATGGCTTAAAATAACGATTTTTTCTTATTAAATAAGAAAATAACAACATTACTTCAAAATACTTAAAGATTTAGTAAAACTTAACGCGAAAGAATCTGCAATATAATCGTAATTTAATATATTCGCCTCAGATATTAATTTTTCATAAGATAAGTTTATAAATAAAGTTCTATTTGGATCTAATGCTGGGAAAAAATCTCCTAATGCTTTTGTAACCATAATGTCAGTAGTCATAGAATGATCAGATCTAACTCTATTTGAGGTTACAGAAGTATCCACTACTTTATAATCATTAAAACTATGAGAGTTACCAACAGATATAAATGCCCAAGGAAATGCAAAATTTAATACAAGACCAATATCATAAGTCTCAGCATCATTTCCGGCATCAACAACAGCATCACTATCAGTGTAACCCAAACTTAAAGAAGAGGAAATTATTTGGGTGATGATTAAATCATAACCTAAAGTATAATTGTGTGATATTGAATTAGTTTCTTGTGCTGTCGTATCTGAGGAATTGTGATTTGCTTTGGCATCTGAGTATGAATATCCATAACTAAAAGAATTTCTTTCCCCAACTGAAAAAAATCCACCAATTCCGTACATAAAAGAAAAGCTATCAGCATCATGTTGAGCATCTGATTTATTGGCTATTAAATAAGGACTTAAGCTTTGATTTCCTAAAGTAGTATCTAAACCAATAGTAAATCCATAGCTTTGGAAATCATCATCAGCCTCTTTATATTGATTAGATGTTGTGTGAGCAAAGTTTAATAATAAAGATGACTCTTCTCCAATAGGTCTTGTTGCAGTTACTCCTAAAGATCCGCTTTCTGTTCTATCAAATTTTGCTGAATTAAATTCTGCTTTTGTATCAGACTCCATTTTAAATCTAGACTTTGAAACACTATTAATATTATCAGTAAAGTTTAAACCAAAACCAATATCGGCTGAGATGTTCCATAAACTAGGTTCTCTATCTAATATTTCTTCTTCAATTTCTTTTAAAGTTTCTAAATCTTCTGGACTAAGATCTGTTCTTAGTTTCATTTCTTCAATAATTGTGTTGGCCTTCTCTGGTGAATCTACTTGGACTAAAACAGATAATAAATATAATTTGATTTCAATATTTTCTGGATAAATCATAGTTAATCTTTCAAGAGTAGAAATCGTTTGTTTATAATTTCCCATTTTACCTTGTTGCTGTGCATATTTTAAATTCAAATCCAAATCATTTGGTTTTTGTAAAATTTGCATATAGGTAATATTTTTTTCAGAAGAAAATACAGAAGTCGTAATCAACAAAAAAGTTGATATTAAAACTAGCTTAAATCTATTTAACTTTAAAAACATAAACACCGAAGGATATTTACAATATTGATTTTTTTCAATTAATAATTTCTACTATAAATTGCAGTTTTATGAGAATTATTCATCAGAAGTTTTGTTTTTCCAAATAAAATAAAAAATATAAGGGCTAATAGCTGGTACAATTCCAAACCAAAACCACTCATCCCACCTAAAACCTTTATCTAAGCTTAAGCTTTTAAGGCCATTCCACCAAACTAAATATCCTATTAAAATAATCCAGCCTATACTTAAAGTTGATAAAATTTTGATTTTTTTAGATTGTTGACCTGAAAACAATTTTTTAAAGTATTCCTGAAAATTTTGAATCAACATTTAAAATGATGAGTTAATTAAAAATTATTTTCACCTTTTGCATTTAAGGTTAAATTGGTACTGCCACAAGCATTGTCACTAACGTTACAGGCTTTGACTACGTATCCAACTTGTGATCCTGACTCTGTTTGCACATGAGCACAAAACCAATATTTTTCTACATCAATAGATTCAGCCCCATCAAATAAATTTGTATTTATTGCTGATGTGTTTGCTGCGCTTGGGGTACAGGATGCTTCTCCGTAATACTCTCCAACTATCGAATAGTATTCAGTTTGCATTAATGCAATTTGTTGCATTGCATTTTGTGCAGCAGTTTTTCGTGCTCCATCAACGTATCCATTATACGCAATTGTACCAATGGAGGCGAGGGCGCCTATGATCGCCACCACCACCAAAAGTTCAATTAGAGAAAAACCAGATTTATTAATTTTGCACAAATCTTTATCTCTCAAAATAGATTAGCCTAACTACTTACTCGATAGTTAATGTCTGATTGTATGTATTTTCTCCGTCATTCATAACAAGTGTAACATCATCAGGCGCGGCCGTAGTAACAACTACATATAATAATCCTTTTGATAAACTGTCACCTGTAGGTACTGTTGTTGCTGATGTAGCTGCTTTTGCTCCACCCCAAGGATTTCTATCTTCAGATATACCTACAAAAGCACTTTGTACAAGTGCTCCAGTCATCGTATCACCACAAGCTACAGTTCCTAAAACAGTATCAGTATCGTCTACAACGCATTTTGCCAATTCTGCAGCAACAAATTTAACTGCACCTGCGTGTATAGATTTTGCTGCATTCTTTTTTGCAGCAGCTGTGTAACCATTATATGCAACGACACCAACTGCAGCTAGTGCTCCAATAATTGCCACCACAACTAATAATTCAATTAGCGTAAAGCCTTTTTCTCTTTTTTTCATAAGCCTCCAAATAAATTTATAATAGATTCATATTACAAATTTTTAGTTTATTAAAGTATGAACTTTGGTCAAAAAATAGAGAAAAATCAACAAAAGTTAATATTAGGATTTTACTAATTTATAAATAATGCTATCAATTAACACTTATGAGCTACAAAGTTACTGAAGAAGGCAATATTTCAACTGTGTATTTAAATGGTGAAATAGATATGGATGTTACCGAAAAGGCAAAAGAAGTTATATTGCCTATAGTTGAGACAGGGAAAGAAGTTCACCTAAACTTAAAAGATGTATCATACATGGACTCTTCAGGTATTTCTGTTTTAATTGAAAGTCATCAAAAGGCTCTAGAGAATAACACTAAAGTTGTAGTTAAAGAAGTAAGCAAATCTGTTTTAAAAGTTATTATGATGGCGAAACTTGAGCAGATTCTTAACCTTGAATAATGAATATAGAAGAGTCTAAAGATTTTTTAGTCAGCACAGCAAGTTTAAAAGAAGTGAGAGTCTTTTCTAGAGAAGTATTTGAAAAATTGAAACTGGAACAAGATTTAAAAGACGAATTAGTTTTAGCTATTGCTGAAGCAGCACAAAACATTGTTAAACACGGCTATAAAGATGTTGAAAACACTAATGATAGAATGGAAATTAAGATTTCTTTAAAGGATGGGGATCTTGAAATAGGTTTTTTTGATAAAGGTAAACCAGTTATACCAGAAAATATTCAACATAGAAAACTTGACGATATAAAACCAGGTGGACTTGGAACTTTTTTTATTAAACAGATTATGGATGATGCTGTTTTTAAAAAGGACCAACAAAAATGGGTTAACCACTTAGTTCTTACCAAAAAAATTTAGCCGATTAAGGCACCAACATTGAATATTGGTGAGTACATCGCTATCATCAGTCCACCAATCATTAGTCCCATAAAAACAATCATTATCGGCTCTATTAAACTAGACATATTATCAACAGCAGTATCAAACTCAGCTTCATAATAGCTTGCAACTGAGTTAAACATTTCATCCAATTGTCCAGTTTGCTCACCGACTGAAATAAGTTGACTAAATGTTGGAGGAAATAATGGTTCTTTTAAAAAAAGTTTTGTAAGAGTGTCTCCTGAAAAAACACCTTTTTTCACATTCTCTAAAGCTTCAGTTACTACAACATTGCTACTAACAGATTTTGCAATTTCTAAACTTTCTAATAAGTTTACACCTGCAGCACTAAGATTACCCATTATTAAAGAAATTCTAGCAAGTAATGATTTTAAAATTAATTCCCCAAAAACTGGCAACTTTAAAACTCTTCCATGCCACATGTATTTTATTTTTTCATTTTTTGTCGTTAAGTATCTGAATGAAACAAAGCCACCGATTAAAGAAAGAAGTAATACCATACCACCAGTCCCTCTTAAAAAATCACTCATTCCCATTATAATTGCTGTTGGTTTTGGTAATGCAATTCCCATTCCATCATACATTTGCGCAAATACAGGTACAACCTTAATAAGCATGAATGCACTGACTGTAATTGCAACAGTAAACATTATACTTGGGTACATTAAAGCACTTTTAATTTTTTTCTTTATATTTTCTTTTTTTTCTAATGAGTCTACAATTTTAAGAAGAAATACATCAAGCTTACCACTAGCTTCTCCTGCTTTAATTAAGTTGCAGTATACATTGTCAAAATACTCCGGATATTTTTCAAAGCATTTAGATAAAGTAACACCTCCTTCAAGACTTTTTCTTATATCTTCAATCATTTCTTTTATAGATTCACCCTCAAGCTGATCTCTTAACATGCCAAGCACCTCTAAAATAGGAAGGCCTGCTTTAACCATGGTTGCAAATTGTTTGGAAAAAATTAGAATTTCCTCTACTTTAACCTTCTTTTTACCAAAGAGAGAAAGTCCTTTGCCTTTTGATTTTTTTTTATCTGCCGTTTTTTTCTTTGAGGATCTTATTAAATTAGTGATTATGACCTTTTGCTCTTTAAGTTTAAAAGACGCTTCTTCCTGATTTAGAGCTTCTATTTCTCCCTCAACATATTTTCCTGCAGAAATTCCTTTGTAAGTAAAAGCTTCCATTTATTTGTTTTAGCTTGATAAAACTCTTTCAAACTCTCTAAAATTAAGATCCCCGTTAGCTATCATCCTTCTGCCCATATCTTGCATAGTTTGAAAGCCCTCTTTTACAGCGATCTCTCTTAGTTCTGGTGTTGTTGCTTGTCTTAATATTGCTTCTTTGATTGGTTTTGAAATAACCATAATTTCGTAAATCCCTTGTCGGCCTTTGTAACCTGTGTCTTTACACTTAGGACATCCTTTACCTTTAATTGCTTTCACACGAGAGGCTTGCTCTGGCGAAAATCCTAGATCAGTTAAAACTTTTGGTGTCACATCATCATCTGGAACTCTGCAATCTTTACAGTTTCGTCTTGCTAATCTTTGAGCTAAAACCATTTGAGTTGCAGCACTGATTAAATAATCAGGCGTTCCCATGTTTTGTAATCTAGTAATCGTACTAGGAGCATCATTTGTGTGAAGCGTACTAAATACGAGGTGACCAGTCAAAGCAGCCTTTAAACCTATGTCTACTGTTTCTTTGTCCCTCATCTCTCCAACTAAAATAATTTCTGGGTCTTGACGTAGGAATGATCTTAAGGCAGATGCAAAACTTAATCCAATATCGTCTTTAATTTGAACTTGTCCAACTCCATCAAGTTCATATTCTACTGGATCTTCAGCGGTTAAAATATTTAAATGAGGTTTGCTCACTTCTTTTAAAATACTATATAGAGTAGTTGATTTTCCCGAACCAGTTGGTCCTGTTACTAAAATAAGACCTTGTGTGCTATGTATTGCTTTCCTTAAATTTTGTAAATCAACGTCCTCAAAATTTAATTGCTCAAGAGTAATATCTCCTGCATCTTTATTTAAGATACGCATTACAATTCTTTCATTATTTGCAGTTGGTAATACCGATAATCGAAGATCGACTACTTTACCGTCAATTTTAAAATTGATAGCTCCATCTTGCGGTAACCTTCTTTCAGCAATATCTAATTTTCCCATAATTTTAAAACGAGTTACTACTGCTCCGTAATTGTCATGAAGAAATTGTTTGTATTCCTCTTGTTCCTGCAGCATTCCATCAAGTCTATACCTTACTCTTGAAGAAAATCTGTATGGCTCAATATGAATATCACTTACTCCCAACTTAATAGCATCGGCTACTACCGCAGTACTGAATTTAATAACCTCAGACTCGTTTTCTATTGCCTCAACATCTTCCTCAGGTTTTTTATCTAGAACTTCTCCAGCCTCTCCCAATTCCGAGTCAAAAGTTTTAGTTTTTTCTCTTTTTTCTTTTCTAATGGTTTCAGTAGTTACATCACCACTTTCATTTTGTAATTTTTGTATAAATTCTGAAATTTGAGAAACTTTGGCACCATGAAGTTCAATATCTTTTTTTGTAATAGCTTTCAAATTTCTCATTAGCCCTAATTTTGAGCTATCTGAAATTGCTATATGTAAAACTTTTCCTTCTACCTTAAAAGGTGCAACAAAATTTACATTTATATAATTTGAAGGTAATACTGACTTGATCTCATCAGTAATTTGAACTTTTGATAGGTCAATAGTATCTAGACTTTGCTCTTTAACCAATACATCTAAAATTTTGTTTTCATCAGTAAGTTTTAATTCAAAGACTGCATCGATCTGTGATTTATTTTTTTCGGTACTTACTTTTTTTATATTAGGAAGATCTTTTCCAGATATAATGTCGTTATCAATCAATACGTTGATTAAATTTATTTCGCTTTCTCTACTTATCTTTAACATTTTACAAAACTCTCGGAGCGATAAATATTAATAATTCATCCATACTATCGCCTTTTGTTTGACCTTTAAACAAATTTCCCACCACAGGTACGTTTGCTATGCCTGGAAGGTTTTCTTTTGTACTAAATACTCTATTTTTCTTTATTCCACCAATTACAACAATATCTCCGTCTGCAATTAATAGCTTAGTTTTGATTGTCATTGTATTTATCCCTGGTTCTCCTGCAACTGCTCTATTAACAGAGTCATTATTAACGCTCACGTTCATAAGTACATTGCCATCACCAATAATACTGGGTGTTACCTCTAATTTTAATACGGCAGGTTTAAAAGACGTATTGGCTCCTTCAGAACCAGTAGCTTGGAATTGAACTTCTTCACCTTGAGTAATAATTGCTACTTGGTTGTCTAAAGTAAATACCTTTGGATTTGAAATAGTTTTACCCAAACCTCTTTTCTCTAAAGCTTGTATCTCAGCTTTTAATACTCCTGAACCTGTTCTTTTTAAAATACCTATCCCACTTGTTGCACCTGCTGCTGAAGCTGTGAAATCAGCAACCGAGTCTGATGCTCCTCCAAGAGCTGCGCTCGAGGATGTTATTGCATTGTTTGCTGTTGTTCCTCCAATTATTCCACCTATGGACTCTGCTTGTCTTTGATACGCAGCACCTAATCTTGTTCCTAACGCTTTTTCGAATTCTGAATCAGCTTCAACGATGAAAGCTTCTATTAAAACTTGTTTAGTTCTAACATCAATTTCAGCAATTATGTTTTCTACAACATCTAAATCTTCACTTTTTCCTCTAACTATAATTGATCTAGTTGTTATTTCCTCAGTAATTTGTATGGTTGAAAAATTATCATCCTTATTAGCAAACAATTCTAATATTGTGGATTTTGCTTGAGCAGGTGCAATATAATATAGTCTAAAAATTTCTGAAACGATTGGTTCAACTGAATCCTCTAATTCTACTTTTTTCTTAACAGCAGCTGCTCTTGAAGATTTATAATTTTCTTGTGCAGTTAATGTTGACGGTGAGTGAACTCTTATTAAATTACTTGCAACATCAATATCAGCTGCAAAATTTTTCATATCCAATAAAGCATTAAATGCTTTATCCCATGGGACATTAACTAATTCTGCACTTATTGATCCAGCAACTTCATCACCAACTAATATATTTATTTCTCCAATCTTTCCCATCAACATCATGGCTTCTTTGTAATCAAGATTTTTAAATTTAAAACTGACCGACTGTTTCAAAGATTTGAAATCCTCAGGAATCAGTAAATAGTTTCTTTTTGTTTGAGATGAAATTTTTTTTCTTTTCTTTAATTTAGTAGTATCACCCAAAACAGGTTGTGGGCCCATTTCGACAGTTCTGTCTAGTTCTTCCTTACCTTTTTTTCTTATATCATCTTTAATTAGAGGGGTAGGATGTTTAAAATCTTTTGATTTAGAGAATTTACCTTGGGTACAACCGTTTAAAAAAACGAACGAAAAAATTAATAAAGCAAGAAATCTAAAGTATTTAGTATTCACTTGTCTCCTTTATCTCATTCTTAAAATTCATTATTAAATAAGAGTCTGTTTCCTCTACCAAAAAAACAACTTCTTTTTGGTTCATATCTATAAGTTTAACCCCTTCGTTTACTTCTTCATTAATTTCAACAGTAACATTTTCTCCATCTTGATTAATTAATGATATGAAACTATTGCTATCGGATTGAACTAGTCCAGTTAATTTATAAGTGAATATATCTAATCTTTTTTGTTCAGAGGATGTTGTTCCATCTGACAATACTTTGACGCCACCACTTAAAGAGGCGTCTCCAACAAACGGATCATTTAACGGTAAAGGTTCTTCTTTACTTTTATTTTCATCTGCTTTTAATTCAACGCATAAAAACATAACTAATAAAAATGTTATGCAGTTAAATAAACTTTTAGTAAAACTCATCTGCCAACCCCACTATTGTTAATACCCCAGATACATTTATCGCTCCAGTTGAATCAGTACTTTTTACCACTTTTACTGATTCTTTGTCAAAATTTAACATTTTATTAGATAAAGAGAGGGCTCGTTTAAACTTAATATAGCCAATAAAATTGCCTCTTATTTCAAAACTTACGGGTATTTTATAATAAGCAATTTTTTTAATCTCTTCCTTTTTAGAGGCTTTCTTCTTCTTTTTGCTCGCCTTTTTCTTTTTCTTCGGATTTAATACTTCTGACTTTGTTACTACTTTAGGTTTACCTTTTTCAATTTTTGAAATTACAAGACCATTTATTGCAGCAAATTCACTAAGATTTTGATATAAGCCCTCTACTTCAGCTCTAGAATGAAATAATGTCGAGTAATTGTCATATTGAGGTTTTAATTTTTTAATTTTCTTTTTAATATTAGCAATATCGTTATTAAATTTAGTAATTTCTGCTTGTTTAGTTTTCATGTCATCAATCTTTGTTTTTTTGTCTTTTACGATTGGATTTAATATTGCGTAATAAATTATTAAAAAAACAATTATTGAACCAAGACTTATACCAATCTTAATAAGAGTTTTCTTGTCTGCAAAAGCTAGGACTTTTGCTTTTAAATCTTCCATATTCAAATTTTTTAATTCATTTAAATCCATAACTATCCCTTAATCTTAACAAAAATTTTAAATCCTTTCATTGCTTGACCTCCAGCTTTTGCTGCAGGTAGATTCATTTTAGATAATGATGCTTGTTTTATTAAATCTTTTTTTTGTAAATTTCTAATTAGTTGTAAAATATCATTATCACCTGCGGCTATTCCTGTAATTATTACTTGTCTGACTCCATCATATTCAACTTGATTAAATTTAATTCTGTTAGGCACGCTTGAAGCAATTTGTGCAAGAATTCTATAACTTAAATCTTTATTAGACTTTAAACTGCTACTTAACTTAAGCGTGGTAGTAATCTTTGATAGCTCTTTAGCAGTTGTTTTAAAATTTTTTTCTGCAGTTTGGTGTTGGGATAAAACGTTATTATAATTTTTTAACTCATTATTATAACTATAAATATTCCAAAAGGCTAAACCAAATAAAATTAAGTATATTCCAGCTACAGCGCCAACAAATCCTTTATAAGCAAAATTCGAAAATGCTTTCATTTTTTTTTGCTTAATCATTCCTTCCCTGTTAGGAAGTAAGTTTATATTTTTAACAGCGGTTACAAATTTATAATAACCAAAAACATCAAGTTTTCTAAATGCAAGACCAACGACAGCAGAAAAATATGATCTATTCTCATAATTCACTTTATCCTCAAGCTGTTTTGGAATTTTTAAGCCATCAAGTGGATCGAACAAGTTAAAACCGGTGTTTACTAAACTTTTTCTAAAGTTTCCTAAATATTCTTCGACATTTGCTAAATTCGATACAACTTTAATATTTCTCACTCTTTTTTCGTATTTTGTTTCAAAATCTTGTATTGCTTGCTTCACTTGAGTCATAAACCTTCTTACAAGTGCTTCTTTTTCCTCTTGGTTTTGAGAGTCTTTTAAAATCTGCCTATCTTGTCCTCTTAAGAAAATGTCAGTAATTATTGGGTTATTATTATATAAAATCATTACATAATTCTCATCGAGACCAAATTCTAAAAGAGCAGTAAAGTTAACGTCATCAGTTTTATTTGATATTTGATTAATTTGGTCTACTGCAGATTTTAAAGCAAAACATTTAACATCAATGATAACTGGATTTAATCCACTATTTTTAATAATTGATGTGTAATTATTAATGTCTGATAACTTTGAAGCGACAAATAAAATATCCATAGTATTTTCTTTTGGACTTCTATTTATAACTTGATGGAATATAGAATAATCATCTAAATTATCTGTAAGTTGAACAAGATTTTCCCAAAGAGAACTTGTATCAATTGCTTTTCTTAATTCCTCGTCATTCATTAGAGGAGCTGTTACTACCCGAATGATTGCATTTGTTACAGGAATAGCAATAGCTGCATTTGGTGTTGTAATTTTTGATTTTTGTAAAGCTGTATTTAATTCTTCACTTACTTTTGTTGCATGATCAACAATTGTTGCATCATCAGGTAATTCAATTGGATGAACATAAAATCTATCAAGAACCCATTGGTTTCCTTTATTAGATGAAATTTGAGAAAGTCTAATTTCTTTATTAGTAATTTCTACCCCTACAATTTCTTCTCCCTGTACTGTTTGTTTTCCAAGTTTAGACTTAATAAAATTATTAAATTTTTCTTTAACATTT
Organism: uncultured Pelagibacteraceae bacterium; assembly: GCA_902576375.1. Lineage (GTDB taxonomy): Bacteria > Pseudomonadota > Alphaproteobacteria > Pelagibacterales > Pelagibacteraceae > Pelagibacter. The sequence goes on along the minus strand of CACGUZ010000001.1, from coordinate 321,511 downwards.
CCAGTGTTAGGTTTGAAACTTGATGAACCAGAACTTTTTTTGCCAAATGATGGAGTTTTAAATTTTATATTTTTTAATTTTTCTAAAAAAGTTTTTGGCTGTGCTTCATCTTGATTATCTGTATTAGAATTTTCGGTATTGATAGATACTTGTGGTTCGTTTTGAATTGTGTTTTCTTTGTTTGTTTGTACATTTACTTGTTCTAAATCCTCAGAAGATTTTTCTTTTTCATTTGAAGCTTCCTCCTCTAGTTTTTTTAATTCTTTTTGTTTCTGATTGTGAACATCATCAAACCATTTTTCTAAAATTGGTATTGCATCATCAAGATTTGGTGTTCCTGATGAAGATATTTTTTGTTTTCCATCTATATAAAGCCTTCCAACCCAATTTTTTGATTTAAGTTCACCTTTGTATTTATCTTGTCGAACATAAATGTGGAGTCTTCCATCTTTTTTATGAATTACCTGGTGCTCTTTTTTTTCTTCTTGTTGATTTTCATCATTGTTTTCTGAAAGAGTAATGCCCTCATTCTCATTTTCAGATTTTTTCTCAAAATTTTGATCTTGATTTAACTCATTTTCATTATTTTGTGTTTCGTTTGTAATATTTTCGGAAATTTTATCATCTGTACTAGTTTCTTTTAGGACATTTTCGTTTTCAGGTTGTTTTTGTTCTAAAGTTTGATTATTTTCGACTTGGTTATCTATTTTTTCATCTACAGGAGTGCTTTCCTCAACTTTTGGTTGTTCATCCTGAGGTTGTTTATCTTTGTCTATAATGACACCAAATTTTTCTTTTTCTTTATCGTCCATAAAACATAATAAAAAAATTTTTACTCTAACACAATTTAACGAATCTCTAACACAAAAGGGATTAATGTCAAACAAAAATTGTTAATATTTAAATAATAAATTCTGAAATTTACCAAAATTGTTGATTTTATTGACTTTTTAGCTAAATAATTTTTTGCTCTGCTTTTAAGTTTTTTTTAGATTTTTGGCATTCTCTAACACAAGAAAAAAAGGTAGTTTTGTGTTAGAGTTTGACCAAAATTTAAGAAAAAAAAATATTCAATAAAATCAACACTTATTTACATTTTAAGAAAAATTTAATTTTTGTGTTAGAGTCTTGAAAATTTGGTATTTTTTTTACGAAATTTAAAAATAAATTATAAGTTGTGAAATAATTTTGTCCTAATATGTTGCAAAAGTGCGACAATCACGAATTTTAGATAAATTTTTTTATTAAGATTATAAAATTTCAACTCTTTGGGGAACTTTTATTATTTTAATTGTATAAAAAAAATAATTTAGAGTTATTTTCCGTCCACAACCACAATTGTAAGGTCGTCCTTTTGAATTTTTCCTGACTTAACAATATCTTCCACAATTTTTTTTAATCTATCGTTACTCGGTTCATCCTTAAACTTTTTTATATAATTTTGAAAACCTTCAGCACCTAACATTTCTCCATTTGGATCTTTTATTTCTGTAATTCCGTCTGTAAAAACATACATAGAACTTTCTGAAAAATTTATTGCCGACTCTTTGTATTTAATTTTAGACATTATGCCTAAAGGCGGACCTGCTTCTGTATAATTTGAAAAATTTCCATCCTTTTTAAAAACTAAAGGAGGTTCATGTCCTGCATTAGATAGAAGTAATTCTTTTTTATTACTATCATATATACCAATCAACATTGTAACAAACATTCCTCGTGATGTTGTTTCACAAATTTCTTTATTAAGTAAATCTAATAACGCTGCTGGTGAAAATATAGTTTTACTTAAACATCTGTAAAGACTTGAAGCCTTAGACATCAACAAAGAAGATTTAATTCCTTTACCAGACACATCAGCTACACCAAAACCGTACTTACCATTTCCTAAATCAGAAAAATTATAAAAATCTCCTGAAACAATTTTAGCAGGAATGTTTATACCTGCGATTGGAAATTTGTCATCTTTATTTTGTGATAATAAAGTTTTTTGAATTTCACCGACAATCTCTATTTCTTTTTGCATTCTATTCTTATCTATTAATTCTTTTGCCATTTTTGCATTTCTAATTGCTAGAGCTGCTGGTCCTGATAAAGTTTCAAGAAGTTTTCTATCTCCTTCCTGAAATAATTTATCTGTACTTTTTTTATTTAAACAATGAATTACTCCGATACACTCATTAGCAACTATTAAAGGAGAACAAAGAACAGAATAAGTTGTAAAATTAGTTTTATTATCCAAATCAAAATAAAATTCTGCAATTTCTCTTACGTCTTTTCTAACATCTCCCACTCTTACACATTTTTTTTGAAGTATTGCTTTTCCCATTACTCCTTGTGTTAATGGTATTTCATATTCATCGAGATAAGATTGATATTTTGATGCAATACATTGAAAAACTTGTTTTTTATCATCTATTAAAAATATATTTGCTGCTTGGGCTTTTATTCTATTTATGATTAGTTCTAGAGCTGTTTGTAATGTTTCTTTTAAATCAAGTGATCTTGCGAACTCTTGATTCATTTTAGTAATAATTGCTAGATCTTCATTGAGTGAAAGATTTTCTTTATTGGGCTCAATTTTTTTGGGTTTAAAAAACATTTTTGTATTTGGAATTCCTCTTTTTTTTTGGTAATTTAAATTGTCATGGAAATCATAATTAATTCTCCCGGACTTTATATTCATGTTCAGGATGCTGTTATTTTTATTCAATATTGTATTAACGGTATTATTAATATTGCCTCCCAATTTAAAATTTAATTAGTGTTTTTTTTTCTTTTTTTTTTACTCGGTTGTATATGGGGTAGTTTTTCAAATGTTTGTATCCATCGTATTCCAATTGAAAAAAGTGTCATATATAGCCGTTCTTTCTGCCCTAATTGTAAAAAAACAATTAAATGGTTCGATAATATTCCTTTATTCTCCTTTTTAATACTTAAAGCCAAATGTAGAAATTGTCACAATAAAATTAGCTTTGAATATTTTATTGTGGAACTAATCTCAGCACTTTCATTTACAATTATATATTATTTTTATGGGATAAGCATCACTTCATTATTGTTGGTAATACTTAGTATTTTTTTCATTATAATATTTTTTATAGACCTCCATCATTTTATTATCCCTAATCAGCTTACATACCCTCTCATGGTTATTGGTTTTGCAAAATCTTTTTATCAAATCGATAATTTTTTTTTATTTCCTAATTACATTAACTCTTTGATTGGTGGAATTTCTGGATATTTTATCATCTGGTTAATTATTTTTTTATATAAGAAAATAAGAAATAAAGAAGGAATGGGACTAGGTGATGCTAAATTATTAGCAGCGATTGGTTTTTGGTTTGGATGGATTTCGTTACCATTTATTTTATTTTTTTCATCCTTTATTGCTTTAATGGCAACTTTACCTTCATTAATAAAAAAAAGAAAAAATTTATCTTCTCAAATTCCTTTTGGTCCATTTATTGTCCTCGGTGTAATCATGTATATAATCACACGATATCTGATTTAAGTTGATAAAAAGAGTTGGATTTCAAATATTGTTCCAACTAAAAATTTTCTCTCCAAGATTTTCTATAAGATCTAAATTGTTTATCACTAGCTAATATTTCAACTAGTGTCTCACTTTGTTCAGAAGGTCCAGCAAGGTTAGCAAATAATCTAGATCCAAATACTACTAGTTTAGATAAAATACCCGCGCCCACTTCATAACAATTTCCTGCTTGAACTGAACTATCTATATGTAATGAATCTAAATAACCACATTCATCATCATAAGCACAAACATAAGCCGTTCCTAAACTACAATTATTAAATTTATCAGGTTCATAAATTGGATAATAAACTTTTCCACGATAAACTGTAGGCGCTGCTGAAGCTTTTCTAAATAAATTTTCAGTTTCACCAGTAGGTAATCCGTCAGCGTTACCTAAGTGATATCGCCATCCAATTTTTGAAGAAGTAAGACTGCATGTAGGAGCATTTGTACCAGTTGTATCAATACATAAATCCATGTCCTCAATAGTTGGTACGCCTGCCTCTGCTTCCAATGCTTCCATTGATTTACTTACAAAATCTGCTTCTCCACTTATTGGTAAAGGGTAAGTTGGGTGAGGTACAAAATATGGAAAATCAAAGTCACGAATACCATAAACTATATTATCCATCAAACTCATTCCATCATCAATTTCTGAAATCCTATTGAAATCACCAGTACCACCAAATAACCAAAAGTTTCCGGTGCTAGATCCTATTGCTCCATCCATTTCAAAGAAGCTTAATCTTTTATTTGTATCATTTGCTTTTAAATTCATAATAACTTGTTGGTCAAATAATTTTTTGTCTGATGTTAAGTTTATTTTAGTAATTTTGCCTTCCATATCATTGATGTAGACCAAACCACCTCTCCATGGTGCATTTCCAACTGCATCAGCAGTTATTACAACAGGCGCAGCAGTTATTGCGTTTTTAACTGGGCTTGCATTTGTAGGATAAGTACCCGAGAGACCTAGCTTCTTTCCATCTGGATCACTATCTACAATTTTTAATGGACCACCTAAAATTTCAGTTCCATATAATTTACCAGCCTCGTGCTCTAATGCTGTTCCAATGTCATCAGATTCAGCAGATACGTCTGCACCACCCTCAAGATCTACAAAAAACATAGCTGATCCAGAACATTTTGACGAGCTTGGATATCCAGCCCCCATAACAGCTACATATCTATCATTATCGAGGGTTCCTGTCGATTTACCTGTTGAAGGATCAAATTTCGGCACTCTTAGTATTCTTGGTGTAGACCAGGTCTCTCCAAGTTGGCTATAGTCAAATTTTGCTTCTGAGACACCTGAACCTTCGCAAGAAGACGCAAATCTTATCTTACTTGATAATTCAGGCCCTGTACCTGCATTAAGAATTTTATCTGAACTAAATGTAATTGTTAATCTTGGATTACCAGAATCCATATTAAACTTCCCAGTAACAACTCCAGTCGGTCCAAATTGTAGAGTACTATAATCACCAGATGAATTTTCTGAAACAACTAAAGCTCCATCTTTAAGAACACCAGTTGTTGCATCATAAGAACCTGCGGGTAGAGTTACATTAGAGAATGTAAATGTTTTTCCTTTATAACATGATTTATCTCCAGCTGTTCTGAAATTTGGATCAAAATCATCGTCCGACTCACATGCATTAATATTATCTCTGTTCGTAAAATCTGTATCACTATCATTATCATCTGCTGTAGCTTTACTGTGGTTATTAATTGCCTGTTCTGCTTCTAAGGAGTCCTGTAAACTAAATGCTCCATCTTGATATTCAAATCTATTTAATACACCATTGTGATCTACTCTTATCACTCGATTATTATAAGTATCATTATAAATTGTGAACATATGTAAAGGACCAGAGCCTCCTCCAGTGACATTTCCAGTACTTTCATCAATTTTAATCGAACCATCAGCGTTAGTTTCTCCTTTAACAATAGTTGGATTAGTTACATCAAGAACTGAAAAGCCAGGTCCACCTCTTCCAAAAGGAATCATTAATAACGTTCTCCATGACTTAGTGGTTTCATATGCTGTTCCCGTTTCATTTAATCCTTTTATAAATACGTCATGAACAACCGGCGAACCATCAACACCAAATATTGCATTAGACCCACCAGCTTTAATTGTTTTTTTAAATGCTCCATCCATACTTGTATTTACCAATAAAGGTAGATGAGGAACTACCATAGGAGGAACAAATGCCCACTCCTCTCTACCATTAGAAGCTCTGAATGCATGAAGCATACCTCCATTAGATCCAGCATAAATTAATCTTGGTCTATTATTTTTATCTCTTTTAAATTGCGCATACCCTTTACTAGATCTCCAGTATGCTTCTTGATTATTAGACGTAAATAAAGTGTTTGCTCCTGGAGGTCCAACTTCTACTAGTTGTGAATGGTAGATATCTGCAAGTATAGAGCCTCTGTCTTCAGTAATATTACAACCACCATTGTAATCAAAATAATCTTTTCCTCTTAAAAAATTAATGATACCTTTTTGATCATCGATAGTGCCATCCTGCACCCCACTTTCATTTTTACATGTAGATGATGTATTATGGTAATCTAAAACTATGTTACCTGTTTCCTCAAATAATGAATTGATTTCTTGATACAATGTTTCATTCCAATTGTTCCAATTTGAAACATAATTTGCCTCAGGCGACTGATCTACATCTAAAGCTGTCCAAATGTTTCTCGAATTTGATCCAAGATTAACTAATTCATCTCCCGCATTCCAATTTTTTCCATTTCTGTCAGAATAAGTAGGACTATCCGCAACGCCCCCTGGATCATCTGGGTCATCAGCTGGTCTTATTGCTTTTCTAATAAGGTTACCTCGCCATTCCCCATTCGGTTCATAATTGAATTGCGCTTGGTAAATTGCTCCTCCCTCCTGGATTGAAGCAGTAATTGATGGTGCTGAGAATGAAAGCCTATCTGCTATTATTTGTCTAATTCTTGTGTCAAGTTCTGCTTTTAATTCAGCTGGGTCGTTTGCTTTTATTGTTGGTACGCACTCTGCTGATCCATCAACATCGCACGAGCCAGCTTTTGCAAATCTATCAAATACTGGTTTTGCTTTAACGTTGTCGTACGCTCCGCCATACGCCACAAACAATGTTCTCACAGAATGTTCAGTTCTTAACTCTTTAATGTTTGGTATTGAACGATCCTCGTTGAACATATGTCCATCACTTATAACTATTACATAATGTTGCTGACACGGTCGCCGATCATTAATTACTGGGGTTTTTCCATCTAAATTTGTATAGTAACCATAAGCAAGATCTGCAAAAGCATCAGTGTCTGTGGCATAAGCCATTTCTAAATCAGCAAGGACTTCTGGTATTTCTCTATATCCATTCTTATGTACTGCAACATTAAGACAGGAGTGTTTAGTGCACATACCTGATGTTCCCTCAGGATGCTCACCTTTCCAGGGAACGCCGGTCTCTTGTGGACCAGCAGTTGGTCCAGTGTCTTCTCTGTAGTAATAACAACTCCCCGATTTTATTTTGGTAACTGGATGTTGATTTTTGTGGCAATATCTTTGAGAAGGTCTATCATTCCCGGACATATCACCTTCTCCACCGTTCCAATGTCCAAAACCAAAATTTGCACCTGCCTGAAGTGAACTATCAGAAATAATTTCGAGAATTGCTTCTTTAGCTCCTTGAAATCGTGTTGTTTTGCCTCCACCATATTGCGCTTGCCAACTTGTATCTTTATTTTCAGCAGTGAATTTATCTTCATCAAATAATTGAATAGTTCCATTTCTATTTCCAACTAGTATGGTGGACGAACTTACCCATAAATTTGCAGCGATTTTGCTACTACTTGTTCTTCCTGGTTCATCAAAGCTTACATCGCTAGCGGCGACAGTGCCAGCTGTACCCTCAGTTTTAATTCCCTTTTTACCAGCTGTCACTAAAACTTCATATTCAGCATTTGGAATATCTAGTCTTACTTTTTGCAAGGTATGAGTAAATTTATCAGTTATATAAATTATATCGTTATCATCAGAGGAAGCTCTTATCGAATATATAGTGTTTAACCCCCTGTCTTCAGTTGTAGTTTTATTATTTTCTTTATTTCTCATAACTTCGTTTTCAGGACTTATTGTGGCAAGTTCTCCTCCCCCCTGTGCAATAGGCACTGGGCACCATAAGTTATTGCCCTGATTTTCACCCTTAAAAGTCCATAAATTACCTTTTCTTGAAAAATGAAAGTAATCTCCATTTTTGCTGACAGTCATGTCCAGTGACATATCTTTTTTTGTTGTGTTAAAAAGGTTTCCTGAATTATCTGGACCATCTTCATTATTTCGTGGTTCTCCAAAGCCCCTATGAAGATCACAATGAATTTGTGCTCCATTATAGTCTGAACCATTAGCACCTAAATTTTTTACCAACATATAACCGAGTTGTTGTTTTTTTGATGCAGGTCTATTCTTATAAGCTCTTCCAAATGCAAACAATATATCCTCATCTCCAATCCTTCTAATCTCTAGTGTTTTAAACATATCAATATCTGTTTGAAGCACAGCCTTACATGTTCCATCACTATTGATGCCAACTATATGTCCTGTAGCTTGTGATCCAAACCAAACTATATCAGCCGAGGAAACAGCCCCCGAAGCAGTATTGTTTGACTCTGAATTTATTTTTTTTTTTTGATTATTATTTCCACTATGAGGGAAATTATCGCAAGTATTGTCTTTTCGTTTGCCATTAAAATTAATGTTACCATTGGCAAATGAGGTATCTTTTTTACTTTCAGCAGTTAAAATTTTGACAGCACCATCTCCTTTCTCACCAACAATTAAGTTTCCATCAGATAATTCGACTGCCCAATCTACACCCGAAAGTCCTAAATATGTTCCACCTGTTACTGGATTTTTCATACTTAATGAACTATCTAATAAGAATAATATGTTAGCTGGAACATCCCCCTCACCAGATCCTGGTGGAATAGGTTTTGAATAACTTTGAGGAAATGTAATTAAGATAGCTAAGAAAATAAAAATATTTATTTTTATAAAATAAAAAATATCTTTAATATTTAATTTTTTAATTTTCATATTCATCAACCAGTAATACGTAAGAGTATTGTTCACTTGTTACAGCAATACCCTCTTGTGTGGGTCTATTTTCTCTTTCCCAATAATAATAAAATATTTGTTTAGGTCCAATATTCCATATTTTGTATCCTGGCCATTCTTCACTATTGATATTAAAATCACCAAAATTTGCTTTAACAAAATTTCTTAGAAGACCTTGTTTAGACGCTCTGTTATTCCTATTATTTTGAACTACTATTTCAACTGCACCAATAATACCATCCATCGTAAGATATGCTTTAACTAATGTTGAATCAAAATCAATATCTTCACAAAAGGCAGTGGTTTGTGATTCAAAAATTGTTACAGAGTCATTTGGATCAATGTCCTCTTCCTCAAATGAGCTTAGGAACTCTAATGTCGATGCGTTTTCTCCAATTTCAACACCCAATAAATCACAAGCTTGGATAGATTTAAACGTTACTAAATTAAATAAGATTATGAGAATTAAAATTTTTAATTTTTTCATTTTTGTTAATAAAATAAGTTTTTTTTAAAAATAATTCTACTGTTCATAAATGTCTATTAACCTGGTAATACAATAACACTTTCTAAAGGAATAACGACATCATCAGCTTGAAATATCCCACAAGCATATATTCTATATGCAGTTCCCTCTTTTACTATATCGACAGAAGTACTGGCTATACTAGAGCCAGACTCCGTAAAAGGAGCTTTTCCTATATCGACCATAAAATATTCATAGGTATAATTTTTTAAAACTTTTTTCTCTCTTTCGATTTCTTGTGCACTTGCCTCACTAGCAGAGAGATTGCTCAATATTGGTTCAATTAAATTATAAAAACTTACACCTTTAATATGCTTAACCACTAACATAGTCTCTGAAGGGTTACTTGCATCTGTACCGAACTTTGTAATATTTCTAAAACTTTTATAGCATGGCGTGGATGTATCAGGCACAGCCGAATTAGTTGGAGGAATACCTTTAGTAGTTGATCTTTCATATGAAACCACTCCCTCTTTCTCAACTTTTACCCAATCTCCCATAAAATAATTAACCAAGTCTTTTTCAGCCTCAAGCAGTCCAGTCTCAGCAACATAAAATGCTTGTTGATACTCATCGCTACTATTATTTGATTTATGATCAGTTGATGAAATAACAACTAGAGAGCCTCCCATCAATGACATAACCATCAATAAAACTAAAGACAATACTAAAGCAAAACCATTTTTTTTTTTTCTTTTTATCATTCAATCCCTATATTTCTGACAGTTACACTAGAAACTGTAGAGTCTCTTAAAAATTTGTCTTTATATTGAGCTGCAGCTTTATCTGATCCAAGACCCAAAACTAATCTCGGTTTATCATCTGTACCAACTGTTCGATAAAAATTTTTTTTTGATCTAAAGCTTAGTCTTAAGTCAATTCGAGCAATCCTATAAAGATCAACACTACTAATATTATCTGGACGAGGATATGTTTGCGTTTCAGTATTGAAAAGATGCTTGCCATTTTCATCAAATAACAGAAATTCCATATCAACTAAATGTGATCTGACTAATTGGTCTTTGTAACACTCTGCGCAAGTACTGATCCATGCGCCTCTCTCATATTCATCATTTTTTACCCAACTTTCTTTTGCTTTATATATTCCGTAATATTTATCATTTTCATTTTTTGACATTGGCAATGCATAATATGTTAGTCTATATTTTTTATATTTCTGATCATCTGCTTTAACAAAATCTCCATATACAATTCGGATTTGATCACAACACTGATCAGGATGATTTTGGTGTCTTGTGGGGGGTTCAGATGTTCCGTCAGCGTTATCTGCTGTAGAATAACCTAATGTATCTTTAAAAACTATTATGGGATCATGACTATCATTGACTGTTCTGTCACTTTCAGAACCTGATATATGTTCTAGATCATGAAACTGCTCTATACCTTCATCATTTGCACCGTAATAATATTTAAAACCTGCTAATCTTATGTCTTTAATAATCATACCAACTATATCTCTAGATGATCTACTTACTTTAGCTTTATCAGTTACCTGATTGTAACTATTGTTTACAACTGAGTAACTTGCAAACATAGCACCCATCATCAATGCTGTTATTGCTACACCGATTAAAATTTCTATTAATGTTAAACCTTTTATATTTTTTTTATTCATCATCTTTTAAAGATATAATCTGCTTGAAAATATAAAAATTTCCTCTTTTTTCCTCCACTAGTATTTATTTGAACTCTACCAATGTATAATTCATCATTAACTGTAGCATTCGGAGGCGCCAAACAACCTGTGCCGGAATCACATATCTTATATACTTTGACAGATTTAATATCTTTATTATTTTGGCATTTTAAATATCTATCTTCTCCGATGATTTGATTCCATCGTGATACTTTATTCTCTGGTGAACCTAAATTCACATTTGAATTTAAATAAACACTTTCAATATCAGCTTTTTTTAAAAACTTGCCTTTGTTTGAACTACAAACTGCATTTGCTTGTCCTGCAGTCCATCCTGTGCTCTCTAACCACTGAGGAAATTTTACTTTACTTGCTCTTGAGCCATCAGGGTTCACTGGCTCACCATATTCATTTATTGCAATTGTATTTCTATCTGGATTTGTATTCATCAGTGAGTCTCTAGAACCTAAAATATCTTCAGCAATCATAGTTGTGATATAATTAATTTTAGTTCTTTCAGCAGAAACATTAATAGAATTAACAGAAAAATTAACCAATTGAAAAACAGCTATAAATCCTATGCCAACGATTGCAGTAGAAATTAATGCCTCTAATAAAGTAAGGCCTTTTTCTTTGTAGTTTTTAATTATTCTATTTGGTTTATTTATATTTTTCACCTTACATCCTAATTCTAAAATTAATTTAATTTCTGCATTTCAACATTACCAAATCTACCCCATTTAACTGAATAAAAATTTTTCTGACCTGCCTCAACACTACATGGTGTATCAGTACCATCATTTTGGCACACAAATAATTCTTCAACAATTGTTACATCATCATTTGATGGGCAAGGACTGCCACTTTCAGCCTCACACCCCATAAGTTCGCTTTCCTCATCTTTTGATGGATTTAAAAACATCCCACCAACAGCATAGTATGACCCATCGTTTGAGAAACAGACTGTGCCCTCTGACAAAGTAGTAACACCTGGAACTCCTAATGAAATTTTATCGTCAATTTCAATACTAGTTACTGTTAATTTCTTACTTTCTTCATCTGAAGAATTAATTGGATATCCCTGATCATTCCACATTAATTGTCCATCGAATGTTAAGTTGGATTGACACCTTGTTTCAAAAACATGAAATGGTCTTTTTACATCACCTGTATATTTATTTCTTAAAAGTGTTGTAAAATTTTCAGTTTCCATGCCATATGAAGATAAAAACCATTTTTGTGAATCTTCACCTATACCTTTATGAACTCTAAAAAGTACAAAAGAGTAATGCCCTCTTTGAACTTGTGAAAAAATACTTTGGATCACTGATCCTGATTCTACAGCTACAGCTTTTACCATTCTATCACTTCTCCATTTTTGAAAAGGTAAAAATGCTAGTGAACTCACTAATCCTATTATCATTACAACAACAAGTAATTCTAATAATGAAAAGCCTTTAATTTTCTTTTGCTGAATTTGCATCTATTTTTCCTGCCTGTGCTAGATTTTCTAATGACTTAGACATCGTTATCATTCCATCTTTGACTGCAGTCTGCATGATGCTTGGTATTTGGTGTATCTTTGCCTCTCGAATTAAGTTTTGAATTGGAGCATTACATTTCATGACTTCAAAAGCACCTACTCGACCTAGTCCGTCCTTTGTTTTAAGTAATCTTTGGGTCACTACCATTTTAAGTGATGTTGATAATTGTGCACGTATCTGAGCTTGTTGCTCTGGAGGAAATACGTCAATAATTCTGTTAATTGTATTGGGTGCTCCACTAGTATGAAGTGTTCCAAATACTAAATGTCCTGTTTCTGCTGCAGTTAAAGCTAAGCTTACGGTTTCTAAATCTCTCATCTCACCTACTAATATAACATCAGGGTCTTCTCTAAGAGCAGCTTTTAATGCACTTGCAAATGTTTGTGTTTGTTTTCCTACTTCTCTATGCGAGACTATACTTTTTTGGTCAGTATGAATAAATTCTACTGGATCTTCTACAGTTATAATATTGGCAGTTCTTGTTTTATTGATTTCATTTACAATTGCAGCAAGTGTAGTTGATTTTCCCGATCCAGTTGGTCCAGTAACTAATACTAATCCTTTATGCATATCAATTATATCATAAAGAACATCCGGCAAATCGAATTGGCCCATCTCTGGTATTTTACTTTCTACACGTCTTAATACCGCTGCTGGACCATTTAAAGTTTTATAAAAATTAGCCCTAAATCTTAATCCACTTATAGTTACAGCAGAGTCTAATTCATGAGTGTCTTGAAATTTTTTGGTTTCATGCTCATTGCAATTCGTAGTCATCATATCGATGAGATCCTGTGGTTTAACCACAACATCCTTTACCATTACGATTTCTCCAGTTTGTCTATATGCTAATGGTGATCCTGATCTAATGTGAAAATCTGAAATTTTTTTATTATTTTTTGCTAGCTCTTCTAATTTATCAAACATATTAATATTTTTATCTAGAAATTTATTTAAAGACAAGATTATACTTTTTTATAGTTTCCCAAAGAACTTTATTGCTCAATATGGTTAAAAAAACTGAAGATTTTCAACAAATTTTAGGTGATAAGCATGATGAAAATTTAGAAAAATTTATGTAAAAAACTCGGATGGCTTATTTAAAAAAAATACTCATTATTTTTTTTCTGTTGTTTTACGCTTCTAGTACATTTGCAGCAATGGTAACTTTTAATCAAAGAACAACTGTCAACACTAAAGGCACTGGTGGTTCGGGAACTGGTTCAGATGATGATGACTATGGACTAGCTGCGGGTATAGAGTTTAATAAAGATGGAACAAAAATGTTTGTAAGTTATGCTCAGGTAGATGCTATGGAAACAGTTCCAAGACATATAGTTACATTTAATTTATCCACACCATACGACATATCCACAAAAACTTTTGCAGGTGACAGTGAGAGATGTGTATTTAACTTAGATACAGGAGATCAAGGCCAACAATTATATGACTTAGAAATAACTAGCGATGGAATGAAAATTTTAGTAGTTTCTAGACGTAATGTTGCAAATAGAGATTTCGACAAAGCGTATGTGCTGAATTTAACTTCACCTTACGATATATCTTCTTGTACTCGTGCATCAGCAACTAATGATCTTGATCATAATGATTTTCAAAACGGTAGTTTAGCTGGAAATAGAACTGATAATAACACCGGTAGATCAAATAATTTGGTTGAAGGTATCGAAATAAATAATGATGGTACTAAATTATTTTTAATGTATAGAGATAATAATGGATCTGATGGTGTTGGGGGTAGATTATTAGAATATAATCTCTCAACTCCATATGATTTATCAGAGTCGTCTTTATCTCTTGTTACTACAGCTGGAATTCAATTAAGTGAAAATGACTCAACTGGTGCACATGGACCAACTTCTTTAAGATTTAGACCTGATGGAAAAAGATTATTTATTGTTAATCATGCTCATGGTGGAACTTCAAGAGTACTCCAAATTTCTTTGACAAATGCCTTTGATACATCATCATTTGTAATAGATGGTAGTTTCGATATTGATAATTTATCAGCCTATGGAAACTCACAACCAAGAGGGATTGCATTTAGCTCAAATGGATTAAAAATGTATGTAACTAAGGATAGAAGCACAAATCCTGATGCTGGTCTTGATCAAGTTATTGAATATGATTTAGTTTGTCCTTTTAATATTATAGCTGGTAAATGTCCTTCAATTACTGAGAATAATGACAGACATAGTATTGCATTAGCTCAAATAGAAATTGCTAAAAGAACTATCGATCATTCAACTGATACTGCTCTTAATAGACTTAAGTGGATTAGAAGAAATAAAAATAAACAAAATTTAACTAATTTAAATATTAACTTTAAATTTACTAATCAAAGATTAGCCTCTTTAACCGAAGCTGTTAAAACTTCTGCTAATAAAAAGAAAAAAAAAGATGAAAATAAAGAGGAAGATGTATTTTATTGGAGCGAGGGCAGTATAGCAATTGGCAGAATTGGAGATACCAGTACTTCTTCTACCAAAAAAATTGACACGGACGCAATTACAATTGGTGCAGATAAATTTACTGATGGAAATGGAATTAAAGGATGGGCATTTAGAATTGGTAGAAATAATGTTGATGTTGGAACTGCTGGAAGTAATTTAGATACTGATACTTATAACATTACCTTTTATTCAACTTCACCAATTGAAAATGATACTAAGTTCTTAGATAGTATAATTGGTCTTGGTAAATTAGATTCTGATTTATTAACTGTGCTTGATGGAAAAAAATTAACAGCTGAAAGAGATGGTCGTCAGATATATGGAACGATTAGAATAAAGGATGAGATAAAAAAAGATAAACTTACTTTAATCCCTTCAGGTAGATTTGATATCGGTCATACTTACTTAAAGTCTTATAAAGAAAGTGGATTAGGTGGTATTGATGTTGAAGGACAAAATATTACTTCTAAAAAAATTCGAGCTAGTCTTGCAGCTGTTGAGGATCTATCCAATGATAAATACGATATAAAAAGACATGGTAAAATCGAATACATTGCAGATATCGATCGGTCTTCTGATTTTAAATATACCTACGTCGGTGATAGCAGTGTAAATTTTAATGACACTTTGGACACAGGAGCTTTACATAACATTAGTGGTGAAATTGGTATTGATATTGTTTTACCTGACAGATTTAGTATTTTTTTAATATATGAACGTAATCAAGCATTAGGCTCTGGGCACACAGATAAATTACATATTGCATTGGGTTATTTGCCTAATAAGGAAACAAATTTTGCTTTTTCAATAGACGGAGCTGATAATTTTAAATCGAATTATGTTCTAAGTAAAAATATTAATGATTATAATATTGATTTAAAATTGACTAATGATTTAATGCGTCCCGAAGAATACGATGAAGTATCCTTTCATTTAAGGCGTAAATTTTGATTAAGAAGAAGATATAAATTGCCAAAAAAATTAGAATATCTTATAGATTTGTCTTAAGTTAAAATATTGATTTGTAATATAATTTAGCTTGAGCACCATAAGTTTCTTGGCTTGAATAAAGACCATCCAAATTTACAGAAAATAAATTATTTTCTAGAGGTTGAAACTCATAATCTAAACCTACAGTAAGGATTATTTCTCTTGATAAATCATCATCTGGTTTATAGCTAGCTGAAACATTATTGACTTTAAACTCTTGGGTGTTTTCTAAAACTACTTGTCTATAATCGGCAAGCCAATTAAAATATAATTTTGATTTATCATCACTTAAGATCAAATATTCATCACTTAATGCAACTGATGCATTTATAAAATCCTTTTTTTCCCATTTGTAATAGTGGCTTTCTTCGTGAGAAGGAGTTAAGCTGTAACCTATGGAATAGCTAATGTCAGGTGTCATATCATTTAAAAACTTAGTTCCTAAAAGAGCATCATAACTAAAATACTCATCTTCTATGTCTAATAATCCGCTGGTGGTTGTGTTTGTAAGAATTCTTCTCTTACTATTATTATAAGTTACACCTAATAGAAAAAAGGTTTCAGAATTGGAATTAAGTTTAGATTGTTTTTCATCAGTAAGCAAACCACCTGAGATACTGATACGATCTATATTATGATCTTTAGAAAATTCTTGTCTTCCAGTTTCAATCAAAAATATTTGATTTGAGTTTTCTCCAGGTTGAATGATATTTGCTCCAGCTCTTAAATTATTATGTTCTAATCTCAACGTTTTTTTTTTGCCTTGTCTTTTCTCAAAAGATGAGAATACCTCTGACCATGCATCCTCTTGATTTAAATATTGTTCGCTTCTTTTAAATTTACTGATTGATTTTCTTAAATTAATTGATTTTTGTCCTAGTAACTCATCTAAAATTTCATTTCCTCCCTGTCCCACTGAACCAACAGAGCCTTTGACTATAATATTTCCATCAAGATCTTCTAAATCATAACCCCCTCCACCGGTGGTATCATAATAATACGATTGTCCCATACCATGGTTTACTTTTATCGTATGACCAGAATCTGTAATGTTAATCTTTCCGATAACAATACCACTATCCTTTAAGATTAATGTTGCTCCAGTAGCTCCACCAGTTGACAGTGTAATTGCATTTTGAGATGGACCATCTTTATTTTCAATTTTTCCACTGTTAGTTAAAGTTGCTGAACCACCCACTACAACTACTGCACTTTCCGAAGTATGGTAAATATGTCCACCTTTAAAGTTATTTACAGTAACATTGGTGGAGTCATCATCACTTTTAACTGTATTAGTTCCAACGTTACTAGAGTCGGTTGCAAAAATTGTTCCGTAGTTATTAATAATAATATCGTTGACTACATCACCAGTATCCTCCAGCATAGAGATGGTGTTTGTATTAGCTTGGATGATACCACCACTATAATTTGTTATGGTAGCTTTTTGGGCATCCTTTAAATTTATTGCTTTAGAACTAGTTGCTTTAATAGTTCCAGAATTTCTAATTAGTAATCGCCCTTTTTCAGAATCAGCAGCTTGAATAGCATTAGAGTTTGTTGCTGAAACTGTTGCTCCAGATTCAACAACTATAGTTGTGTTCTCATGATTATTTGTCTTAATGGCGCCAGTAGATCTTTCAAGTGTAAAAGAGCTTTTAACAGTTACATCAGTATCATCACCAGCAATATTCTGTTGCTCGTCTGTGTTTTCGGCTACTTCGTTGCCTGACCCAGTAATATTTTCTGCATAAACAGAACTACAACATAATATTGTAAAAAAGAATACTTTTGCAAAGGCTTTAAAAAATTCTTGCATAAACGAAACTTATATTAAATTTAAACTAAATTTTCATCTCTTAACTATGATTAAATAACTGCTACTTTATGCATTTTATCAATTAAATTGGTAATTATTCAATAACTTCAAGCTCCTCAATTATACTCACAATCTTTTTGCCGCTTATTACTGCATTAACTCTTGCACACTCATAATAAGCAAACGAACTTTCCTCTGCTATTTCTTTCATCTCCAAACATTTTGATCTGTTTTCTGTAAACAAATGTTCTATCAATTCTGGAGGATCACCCAAATACATCATAAGGCCAATTACTTCATCTTCTCTCTCTAAACCTGCTTTCTCCTCTATTTCTACTACTCGATTTTCAACACCGATCTCAAAATTTTTAAAAGCAACAAAACCTTTGTATGCAATAAAAGCTAATATTAAATAAAAAATAAACTTAATTTTACTCATTTTAATTTTACATCACTTAGTCTCTTTAAAAACTAAACATATACCATTATTGCAGTATCTTTTTCCTGTAGGTAAAGGTCCATCATCAAAAATGTGTCCGTGATGGGCATTGCAATTTTTACAGTGATACTCTATTCTTGCATAGCCTATTAAATGGTCAGTTTTAGTTTCAAATACATCAGGCAGTGATTGATAAAATGATGGCCAACCGGATCCACTTTCATACTTAGTTTTTGAGTCAAATAATTTCACATCACAATTTGCACAATGATAACTTCCTTCTCGCTTTTCATTATTTAATTCGCTTGAGCCTGCTGGTTCAGTACCATCTTCAAACATTACTAATTTTTGTTCTGCAGTTAAATTTGAGTTCTTTTTGCTCATACTATTAAACTAATTTAGCACATGATTGGTGTAAATAAGAATGTAATTCTACAAGCTTTTTAGAGTCTTTATTATAACCCCCACCTAAAACACCACAAAGAGGTATTCCTTTAGAAAAAAAGTTTTCGGTAACAATTTCATCTCTTTTTTTAACCCCCTCATCAGAAATTTTTAGTTTTCCAAGTCTATCGTTAAAATGAATATCAACTCCTGCAATATAAAAAACAAAATCAAAATTTTCTTGATTTAATTGATTTAAATAAAATTTTAGTATCTTTAAATATTCTTTATCCTCTAAGTCGTTTTCGAGCTCTACATCACAGTCACTAATAGATTTTTTTGCAGGATAATTTGATTTAGAATGCATGCTAAAAGTAAAAACATTTCTATTATCTTTAAATATATCTGAATTACCGTTGCCTTGATGAACATCTAAATCTACAATCAGGATTTTTCCAGCCAACCCTCTATCTAATAAATATTGTGACGCCACTGCAACATCATTAAAAACACAATAACCAGCACCACCCTGGTAATTAGCATGATGACTGCCGCCTGCAGTGTTACAAGCTACACCATAATTTATTGCTAACTTGGAGGCTAATACTGTACCACCAGTTGCTATAAAAGATCTTTGAACTACGCTATCAACTAATGGAAATCCTATTTTTTTGACACCCATTTCATCTAAAGTTTTATTTTTAATGTGATTGATATATTCCTCTGAATGTGCTCTCTTTAAAGTTTCTACTGAACATGGGTAGGGTTCGTGAAATTTTTTTACAATTTTTTTGCTTATTAAATAATCTGCAAGATCACCAAATTTGTTAATTGGAAATTTATGATCATCACCAATTTTTGCAAAATAATCTTTATGGTTAACGACTGGTAATTCCATTATTATTCAATGACACGAATTGGTTTACCATTTACACAAGCTTCAAGTGACTCGATCATTTGACTGTAAAAGATTTGATAATTTTCAGCAGTCACGTATCCAATATGAGGAGTTAATAATACATTAGGTAAAAATCTAAGTTTATTATTTTCTGGCAAAGGTTCCTTTTCATAAACATCTAACCCTGCTCCAGCTATTTCATTTGTGGATAATGCAATAATTAAATCGTCCTCGCTTATAATTGGTCCTCTTGAAGTATTAATTAAAAAAGCAGATTTTTTCATTTTATCCATCTCTTTAATTGTAATACAGTCTTTGTATCTCTCACCACCTTGAACATGAATTGATAAAAAATCTGAGTTCTTAATTAAATCTTCTTTGCTACAAGGTAAAACATCTAATTCTTTACAGGTATCTAAATTGAGATTTTCACTCCACGCCATCACTTGCATCCCAAATGCTTTTCCAATTTTAGCAACTTGCGATCCAACTTTTCCTAAACCAATCAAACCAAGAATTTTTCCCTTTAATTCTACTCCAATAGTAGTCTGCCAATAACCCTGGTACATATTATCAATTTCTTCTTTTAAATTTCTTGCTAATCCAAGAATTAATGCCCAAGTTAGTTCAGGAACAGAGTTTTGATTACTATCCGTACCACTTACAATTATTTTTCTTTTTTTTGCAGTTTCAAGATCAATGGACTTATTTATTAATCCGCTAGTAATTATAAATTTTAATTTAGTTAAATTTTCAATTAAATTTTTTGTAATCGGAGTTCTTTCCCTCATAATTAATAAAGCTTCAAAATCAGCTAATTTATCAAGAGCATCTGCTTCATCCTCGAAAGGCTCACTAAAAATTTTGATCTCGTACTTTCCTGCTAATTTTTCAAGATCAACAAATTGTTGAGAGACATTTTGGTAATCGTCTAAAATAGCAACTTTAATCATTTTTAATTTCCTTATTTGATAAAAATAAACCTAATATAATTAAAATTGCTCCAATCAAGTGAAAAAATTTAAATTGCTCATTATAAAATAATATTGCCATTATTGTGCTGAACAACGGAATTAAAGATAAAAAGATGCCTGCTCTATTTGCTCCAATGATAGAAACAGCACCTGCCCAACAATAGTAAGATCCTATGCTTGGGAAAAGAGCTAGAAATATCAAGGTGTAGACTATATTTATATCGAGCTTAATTAATTCTCCATTAGAGTATTCATATAAAAATTGTGGCAATACAGTTATCAAACCGAATGTGCAAATAACATGAACTAAAGTTAATAATGGAAGAGTAAATTTTTTTTTCTTTAAGAGAGTTGAATAAACCCCCCACGTGATGACACCTCCTATCATTATCAAATCGCCTTTATTGAAATTGAGGGATAATAAAATGTCTAAGTTAAGCCTGGTGATAATCGCTAGAATACCAATCACTGAAATAATAAGGCCTAAAATTTGATACTTATTAGTTTGTTCAACTTTAAATAAAAAACAAAGTAAAATTATTATAGCTGGAATAGCCGTATTAAAAAGAGATGCGTTAATGACCTGGGTATGAATTAAAGATAAGTAAGTAAAAGAATTAAACAAACCAACACTTGTAAAACCTAAAAAAAATAACAAAGGTAAATTATTTAAAATTGTTTCTTTATATCTAATTATTTCTTTTAAAGTAAAAGGTAACAATATAATCCAAACAAGTAACCAACGATAAAACACTAAAGTTAGAGGAGGTATCTCAACCAAGAAAGCATACTTACCAACCATAAAATTGCCAGCCCAAAATAAGGTAGCACATACCAGCATGATATATGCTTTAGTATTTTGCATTATACTAATTGAATCTTGTTGAGCTATAAGGGGCTAAATTTAAATTGGTGTTTTCTTTAGCTATCATTCCGGAGACAATCTTTCCAGATATTGGTCCTAATGTCCATCCTAAATGATGGTGACCAAAACAATAGAATACATTTTTATGATTTTTTGATGGACCCATAACAGGTAAAAAATCAGGTAATGTTGGTCTAAATCCTAACCATTCATCTTCATGATCGGGTAAATCTCCCAACATGTACTTTGCATTATTAATCAGATTTTTAATACGAGATTTTGATAAAGGATTTTTCAATCCACCAAACTCTACTGTGCCTACAACTCTTAAACCTTGTTCCATTGGAGTAATACCAAATCCTCGATTTGAAAAAATAACTGGTCTTTGTAAAAGATGGTCGCAATCTTTAAAGTGAACATGATAACCACGCTCAGTATCTAAAGGTATTTTTTCATCTAAATTATCAGTCAATTTTTTTGAAAAAGCTCCACAGGCTACCACCACTTTATCAAATAAAAATTTTTCATTTTCCGTTTTTAATATTGGTTGTTCATCTTGAAAGTCTATATTTCTAATATCCGTTTTTTTAAATTGCCCGCCCTTTTTAAGAAATAAATCAAAAAATTTAAGCAGAATTTTTTTTGGATTTCTTGCATGTCTCGCGTAAGGATAATAAACACCAGCATGATAAAAAGGTTTTATATTAGGCTCTAAATCATGAATTTCTTTTTTATTTACAAGTTGTTGCTGAACTCCTAATTCCTTTCTAACATTAATTTCTAATTCTCTGCTTTTCAAATCTTGATCGTTCCAAATATATAAAATTCCTTTGTTTTCAACTAAACCTTCAATATCAACTTCATCAAATAATTCATCATAAGCTGGCAGTGCCAAATCTAAAATTTGATGCATATTTTTGGCAGTATGCATCATTTTATTTTTTGATGTGTTCATTATAAATTTCATAAACCAAGGGATCATTTTTGGAACATAGTTCCATTTAAGAGCAAGAGGTCCTGTTGAGCTCATTAACATTGCAGGAACATCCAGTAAAATATCAGTTCTATTTAAAGACAATGAAGCATAGGGAGAAAAATGACCAGCATTTCCGTAAGATGCTACAGGGCTTCCTGGATTTTCTCTATCAAATATCGTTACATCAAAACCTTTTTTCTGCAAAAATAAAGCATTGGAAATACCTTGAATACCAGCTCCAACTATACCTACCTTAAGTTTATTCATCAGAAGATTATATAATGAAATATCAATTAAGATTAAGCGACAAATTATACTTATGCAATGGATTGTTGACTATGAGTTTTGGCACTCATCACAATTCCAAATCCTATCATCGTGGCTAACATTGATGAACCACCGTATGACATTATCGGTAAGGGTGAACCTACAATAGGAAGTAAACCTAGAACCATACTCATATTTATTACAACATATATAAAGATTGATGTTCCAAAGCTGTAACAAAATAATTTTGCAAAGTAACTTCTGGAAATTGCACCTATTCTGATAACTCGGTAGATTATTATACTATAAACTAAAAGTAACAAAACTGACCCTATAAAACCAAATTCTTCTGAAAAAAGGGTAAATATAAAATCTGTATGTTTCTCAGGTAGAAATTCTAGATAACTTTGTGTTCCTTTTAGAAAACCTTTGCCAGTGAAACCTCCTGATCCAACGGCAATTTTAGATTGGATAATCTGATAACCAGCTCCTAAAGGATCTCTATCTGGATTTAGAAAAGTTAATACTCTAAGTTTTTGATAAGGTTTTAGAAAAGAAATGATAATTGGCAATGAAATGATTGATAATAAACAAGAGTAAAAAAAATATTTGTGATTTAACCCAGCAAACCACAATACAACAATACCGCTAAGTGCAATAAGTAAAGAAGTACCTAAATCTGGTTGAATAATCACTAAACTCATTGGAACAAAAATAATTATTAAGGAGAAACAAATACTATAAAAAGAGTTTACGTGTTGCGCTTTCATTCTATGAAAATATTTTGCTAAACATAAAATGATAAAAATTTTCATTAATTCAGATGGTTGAATATTTAAGAAATATAAATCAATCCATCTTTTAGATCCTGATGCAGTGATACCAAAATTCATAGTCCAAATTAACATTCCTAAAATAACTGCGTAAGATAAATACCCAAGAGAAAACCAAAATTTTATATTAATGAATGAAATCACAAGCATCATTGAGAAGAAAATTACAAATTTTATGAAATGACTTCTTGTATGAAATAAAATTTCACCTCCATCAGTAGAGTACATTGTTGTAAGACTAACAAATCCAAGAATTAGAAGACATGATAAAAGGATATAGTCTAAATTTCCAAATTTTTGGAAAAAACCATTTTTATTATTAAATCTTCTGTATTGGTACATTAGATATCCAAATATTTTTTGTTGTCGTAATTTTTTCTTATTTCATGTCTATCAACAATCATTTTAAATAATTCTTTAGCTAATGGAGCTGCAACCGTACCACCAGAACCACCATGTTCTATAATTATGCTTAACGCATACCTTGGACTTTTATAAGGCCCAAATGCTACATATAAAGCATGATCCCTCTCTTCATAAGGAATTTGAAATGTTTTAAGATCTAACTCACGATCTCGTTCAGTTATTTTCTTGACCTGTGAAGTTCCAGTTTTTCCAGCAAATCGGTATTTAGGATCATCCAAACGAGATCTGTAAGAAGTTCCTCTCACTTCATTTGTAGAACTAAACATTGCATCTTGAACAATCTTAATATTTCGAGACTTTTTATATAATGGCGTAAACTTATCTGCATATTGATTATCATCATTTGCCACTATTTTAGGATAAATTTTGTATCCACCATTAGCTATTTGAGCAGTCATCAAACATAATTGTATTGGAGTTGTTTGAATAAATCCTTGGCCAATACCAGTAATTATTGTTTCACCAAGCACCCAATTTCTTCCCAATGCATTTTTTTTCCATTCTGTATTAGGAACTAAGCCTTTCTTTTCATTTTCGAATACGTCTTTAAAAACTTTCTGCCCCAATCCAAATTTTTTTGCAGTAACACTTAATCGATCTACACCTAATCGCCTTGCGACTTCATAAAAATATGTATCACAAGATTGCTTCATCGCTTCTCTTAAGTTTACAAATCCGTGTCCTTCTTTTTTCCAGCAATGATAAGTTTGCCCGTACAATTCCAATGGATTTTTGTGTCCTTTACATTGAACTGTAAAATCTGGTTTGATAATTTCATTTTCTAAAGCGGATAAGGCAACTATAGGTTTTATAGTTGATCCTGGTGAGTAATTTCCTGATAATGATTTATTTACTAGAGGTTTCATTGGATTGTTTCTTATCAGTTGCCATTCATCTTGACTTATTCCAAAGACAAAAGAGTTGGGATCAAAGGAGGGAGAAGAATGCATAGCAATTATTGCACCCGTATAAATATCCATTACGCATATCGATCCTGCTTTTTCTTTTAGTAACTCATTAGTCAATTCTTGAATTTTTGTATCTATTGTAAGTTTGATTGTTTCTCCTTTATCTCCTTTTTGAAATGCTAATTGACTAATCCTTCTACCATAAGCATTAACCTCATATCGTTCTACAGAATTTGATCCAATTAACTTTTGTTCAAATGATTTTTCTAAACCTGTTTTTCCAACTTTTAATCCAGGTACAAATTTTTCTTTTATATTTTCATTTGTTAAAAGGTCGCTTTCATTAGCCTGGCTAACATAACCCAAAACATGAGTGAAATTTTCTTTATACGGGTAATCTCTTGATATTGAAATGACTGGCTTAACACCATTAAGATCATAAAGGTGATTATTAATTTTAGAAAATTTTTCCCAACTTAAATTATCAGCTACAATTAATGTTTCCCAAGGTTTTATTTCATTCTTTTTTTTTACGATTTTTTTAAATTGTTTTTCACTTAATTCTAATAATTCTTTCACACGATAAATTACATATCTAAAATCCTCCACCTCTTCTGGTATGATATGGAGTTGATAAGCCTCAAAGTTTCCAGCAATCGTATTTCCAAAATAGTCTTGAAATTCTCCTCTAATAGGAGGTAATTTCCATTCTCGAATTCTATTTTTATCAGATAGAGTTAAGTATTTTTTATTCTCCTTAACTTGTAAAAAAAATAATCTACTAACTATTCCACCTAGAATTATAATTTTAGCTGTCGCAAGAATAAACATTCTTCGATTTAATGAATTTAACTTAGTCGCGCTGTCACTTATATTAATATTAATCATCTAAACTTTTTAAATACCTCTTAAAAAATATTGAAAATATTATGTAAAATAAAAATGTAAAAAAATTGTTCACAATAAAAAGTGTAATATCCAATTCATAAGAAAAAAATAAAAATAAAACTGAAAAATTGACTGAATTTATCAAACTAATAATAAACAAAAAATAGAACCAATCTTTTATTAAATTTGGACTAATTGTTATATTTCTTAGGTAAGTGGCAAATATACAAATTAAGATATATGACATAGAACTTATGCCTAAGGGTAAACCCACAACAGTATCATTAAATAACCCTGCTAAAAAAACTAAAAAGTAATCAAATCGCTGATATGCTTTTAAAGCGAAATAAAAAATTAAAATAAATGGAAAATTAAATGAAAAATAATCAATGTTTAAATAATTAAAATCAAATTCATTAAATACAGATATAAATAAAGCAAGAATTGGTAACCAAGTATATATCTTGTAAAATAAATTTTTCTTTTGAAATCTAATCACTGATCTTTCCTTTTCGCATTATACATTCTTTATATTCTTCAGTGCCTACTCTAAAACCAGTACTGAAAAGTTTTTTGGATTGACATTTTGAACTATAAATTAAATTTAATCTTAAGAATTCTAGCTCTTCTTGGTCTAAATTATGCTGTTGAATAACACTTTTTTGAAACTCATTTTCTGACTTTAATATTTCAATTTGTTTATTTAATTCGTTTGTTAAAGTATTTAATTCTTTATTTTCCTCTAAAAATTTAGTGTTACTATCCTCTAAAATTTGTAATTCATCACTTATTAAGTCTAATTTTATTTGCTCAGTATTTGAAGAAACTTGTGTTTGATCATTTTCCTCATTCTCAACAGGTGTGGGGATTAACTCATCAATCTCTGCAAAAACATATTTTAATTGACTAAAATCACTATAAAAGTTGATCAAAATTTTTTCATTTTCATTTTTTAAATCAATCGTTCCGACAGGAATTCCACTTTTGAAAATTGAGCCAGTTCCTGATGTATATGCAATTCCTTGATCATCAATTTTGTTTATAAGATCATTTTTAATATATTTAATTTCACCTGTTTTATCTCCATTACCAACAACAATTGCTTGAACATTTCCAGGTGTTATAGAAACAGGAATATTTGAATTTAAATCAGTTAATAACAATACTCTTGAATTTGTATAATTTACTTCGATGACCCGTCCCACAAGATAGCTTCGATCATAAATATTTGTTCCAATCTTAATTTTTTCTTTACTGCCTTTGTTGATAATAATAGATCTTAAAAAAGGACTTTCATGATCAACAATTACCTTCGCTAAAATCTTATTAGAAGTAATGGTATAACCATCAATAAGACTTTTGAGTTCTTCATTTTCACTTTTGATAATTTTTGTTGAAATATTTTCAGATTTTAACTGATCTAATTCCTCTTTGGTTTGTTTATATTCTTTATAAAAATTAGTGTATTCATTAAAATTTAAATAAGAAGATTTGATAAAATTTTCTGGGATCGAAACTATAAATGAAGATCGATAGACAATTTCTTTTATTACTGACTTTGTTACAGTTATCGCCTTGAAATTAAAACTAGATAAAACAATAATAACAACTGAAAAAAAAACTAAAGTTAATAGAGAAAATTTTTGTTTTGTACTTTTATTTAAAAAAGCAGATCTAATTGCTATTATAAAATCATCTCTGCTTTCGGCCATCTTTCTTAATATTCGGTCAGCATCGTAGAGAATGTCTGTTCTTGATCCAGAGCTTTACCAGTTCCAATAGCAACACATGACAATGGGTCCTCAGCAATATGTACTGGCAATCCTGTTTCTTTAGAAAATCTTCTATCTATATTTTTTAGTAAAGCTCCACCTCCGGTCAAAGTAAGACCCATATCAACAAGGTCTGCTGATAATTCAGGTGGTGTGGCCTCAAGCGCATCTTTAATACCATTGACCATTTCTCTTAAAATACCGTCTAATGCTTCTGCTGTATCTTCTTCGGTAATATTGACCTCTTTTGGAGTTCCCGATCTTAAATCTCTACCTTTGACAGCATAAGTATTATTATTTGATGGAATAGCGGTACCAATTTCTTTTTTAATTTTTTCAGCTGTGCTATCCCCTATCATAAGGTTATATTCTTTTCTCATATAATTAACTAAAGCTCCATCCATCGCATCGCCAGCAACTCTTAGAGATTTTGAATAAACTAAACCTCCTAATGACATAACAGCAATCTCACTTGTTCCACCGCCAATATCAACAACCATTGATCCAGTCGCTTCTGATATTGGTAAACCTGCACCAATTGCTGCAGCTATAGGCTCTTCAATTAATTGAACTCTTCTAGCCCCTGCTGCCAAAGCACTATCTTGAATTGCTTTCCTCTCAACTGGAGTAGAGCCAGTAGGTACACAAATTAATATTCTTGGATTGGCAAATGTTCTGCCTTTATGAACTTTTTTGATGAAATGTTTGATCATTTCTTCAGTGACTATAAAATCAGCAATAACACCGTCTCTTAAAGGTCGAATTGCACTTATATTTCCTGGTGTTCTTCCTAACATTGTTTTTGCCTCATCCCCTACAGCTAAAACTTGTTTTTTTCCAGTTTGCTCTACAATCGCTACAACTGATGGCTCATTTAAAACTACACCTTGTCCTTTAACAACAACTAATGTGTTGGCAGTTCCAAGATCGATAGCCATATCTTGGCTCCATATTTTTTTAACACTATCAAATATTCCCATTATATACTCTCCTTTAATTTTTTCGGTTCGATGTTTTTATATAAAGATTTTTTCTCTCTCTTAATAAGCATTTTGTTTAAAGCATTTAAATAAGCATTTGCCGATGCTACTAAAGTATCTGTGTCAGCTGACTGACCCACTGTAGTTCTATCATTTTCCTCTATTTTTACACTTACGGTTGCCTGTGCATCAGTTCCCTCTGTAACTGCATGAACTTGGTAAAGAGATAATTTTACATCATGAGGATAAAGTTCTTTAATACATTTAAATATTGCATCAACTGGACCATCACCAGTTTGAGAAGTCTTTTTAACTTCTCCAAAAACATCTAGAGTCATATCGGCCCTTTGGGGCTCACCAGTCCCGGCAAATACTTTTAATGATTTTAAGTTAATCGCATTTATCTTATTATCAATAATTAAACTATCGTCGACTAATGCAACAATGTCCTCATCGTAAATATGTTTTTTCTTATCTGCTAAAATTTTAAATTTTCCAAAAGCTGCTTGGACAACATCATCTGTGACATCAGCATAACCTAAATCACTTAATTTATCTTTAAATGCATGACGTCCAGAATGTTTTCCCATCACTAAAGATGTTTTTTTTACACCAACACTTTCTGGAGTCATTATTTCATAGGTCTCTCTATTTTTTAACATTCCATCCTGATGAATTCCTGACTCATGTGCAAAAGCATTTTTTCCAACGATCGCTTTATTAAATTGAACTGGAAAACCTGTTGCATTAGATACAATTTTAGATGCTTTACTAATAAGTTCAGTTTTAATTCCTGTTTCATAAGGTAATAAGTCATCTCGTGTTTTTATCGCCATTACAATTTCTTCAAGTGCTGCATTACCCGCTCTTTCACCTATCCCATTTATAGTGCATTCAATTTGTCTAACTCCTGCAGATAAACCTGATAAAGCATTTGCAACTGCTAATCCTAAATCATTATGACAGTGCGCAGAAAGAATAGCCTTATCAATATTTGGTACATTGTTTTTTATTGATGTAATAGTTTTTGCAAATTCTTCAGGTATTGAATAACCAACCGTATCAGGAATATTAATTGTTGTTGCACCACATTTAATAGCAAGCTCGATTGTTTTATACATAAATTCTAAATTTGTTCTTGTGCCATCTTCGCATGACCACTCAACGTCATCTGTGAATTTTTTAGCATAAGTCACACTTTCTTTTATAGCGCCTAAAACTTGTTCATCTGTCATATTAAGTTTATGTTTCATATGAACTGGACTTGTTGAAATAAATGTATGGATACGAAATCTTTTTGCAAATTTTAAAGACTCATGACAAGCATCTATATCTTTTTTTGTAGCTCTTGCTAAACCACAAGGAATTGAATTTTTTACACTTTTACTTATTGCGCTAACGGCTTCAAAGTCACCAGGAGATGATATTGGAAAGCCAGCCTCAATTATATCAATTCCCATTTCATCGAAAACTCTTGAAATCTGAATTTTTTCTTCAACGCTCATAGAAGCACCTGGTGATTGTTCACCATCCCTCATAGTTGTATCGAAAATAAATACTTTATCTTTCTCAGCCATATAATTATTTTAGTGATCGAAATATACAACCTATCGTTTAGATTGCAAAATAAAATAATTATTTTTGCCCAATTTGGATCAATATTTTACTTCTTATCGCTGTCTACTAATTTCTTCTTACCAATCCAAGGCATCATAGCTCTTAGTTTCGTACCGACAGTTTCTATAGAGTGTTTTGCTAATTCCTCCCTGGTCTTTAGAAAATTTTTCTGACCATTTTTGCACTCATCCATCCATTGTTTGGTAAACTTTCCAGATTGAATATCCTCTAACACTTCTTTCATTCTTTTCTTAGTTTCTTCTTTATTTATAATTCTAGGTCCTGAAACATACTCACCATACTCTGCAGTATTTGAAATTGAGTAATTCATATTTGCAATTCCACCTTCATAAATAAGATCTACAATTAATTTTACCTCGTGCAAGCACTCAAAATATGCCATCTCTGGCTCGTATCCTGCCTCAACTAGTGTCTCGTAACCATTTTTAATCAATTCTACAAGACCACCACAAAGAACTGTTTGTTCACCAAATAAGTCTGTTTCACATTCATCTTTGAAAGTGGTTTCAATAATTCCAGATCTTCCACCACCAATAGCTGATGCGTATGATAAAGCTAAATCTCTCGCTTTACCCGTGCCGTCTTGGTGAACTGCCATCAAACATGGAACTCCACCCCCTTTTTCAAATTCACTTCTTACAAGGTGTCCAGGTCCTTTGGGAGCAACCATAAATACATCTAAATCTTTTCTAGCTTTGATTAAATCATAATGAATATTTAGGCCGTGAGCAAAAGCTAAACTTGTACCTTCTTTGATTCTTTGTTCGATATGATTTTTATATATGGTTGCTTGAAGTTCATCAGGAGTTAAAATCATACAAACGTCAGCCCATTCTGCTGCATCGGATAAGTTCATTACCTTTAAACCTTTTGACTCAGCTTTTGCTTTACTAGCTGAACCCTCTCTTAAAGCAACGACTACTTCTTTAACCCCGCTATCTTTTAAATTAAGAGCATGGGCATGCCCTTGACTTCCATAACCAAAAATAGCAACTTTTTTATCTTTAATTAAGTTTACATCAGCATCTTTTTCATAAAACATTTTCATTTTTTTTCTCCTTTATCGATTTATTTAAATGTTTGAGCACCTCTGGTCATAGCTATTGCCCCAGTTCTAGAAGTGCTTGTAAGACCATAGGGTTTTAATTTTTTACTCATTTTATCAATTTCTCTTCTTAAAGCGGTTATTTGTACGACAACTGATTTATTCGTTTTATCTAGAACTACAGGATTAAATTTTTTGCATTCTTTAAGACACTTTTCTATCTTTTTTTTCTGTGCAACTATCTTCAATAATGCCATCTCTTTAAAAATAACATTTTTGTCTTCTCTTTTAAAATCTGCAACTTTATGGACCGGAACAAGTTTTTTCAGCTGAAGTTTAATCTGATCAATAACTTGTGGTGTTCCGGTAGTTACGATGGTAATTCTTGAAATATTTTTTGTTGCATCAACTTCTGCAACCGCTAAAGACTCTATATTGTAACCTCTTCCTGAAAATAAACCAACTACTCTGGCTAGCACACCGGATTCATTATCAACCCAAACAACAAATATATGAGTATCTAATTTACCTTTTTTAGTGGGTATACTATATGCTGATTTTGGGGATGACATTAAACTAATGATTTTCCTTTACCTGTAATCTTATTTTCCTCTTTATCACTTGGACCTAAAATCATCTGATTATGAGGCTTTCCAGATGGTATCATTGGAAAACAATTTTCATTAGGATCTACATGACAATCAAATATTACAGGACCATTATAATCGATCATCTCTTTAATTTTATCATCTAATTCATCAGGATTATCAGCCTTGATACCTTTACATCCATAAGCCTCAGCTAATTTAACAAAATCAGGTAAAGCTTCAGAATAACTTTCTGAATAGTTTTTTTCATGCAGAAGTTCTTGCCATTGTCTAACCATACCCATGTATTGGTTGTTCAGGATGAATATCTTGATAGGTAGATTATATTGAACTGCTGTAGACATTTCTTGCATGGTCATTAACACAGATGCTTCACCTGCAATATCGATCACAAGTTTATCTGGATGAGCAATTTGAACACCTACTGCTGCTGGAAGACCATATCCCATGGTTCCAAGGCCCCCTGATGTCATCCATCTATTGGGTTTATTAAACTTATAATGTTGGGCAGCCCACATTTGATGCTGTCCTACCTCAGTTGTAATAAATGTATCTTGATTTTTTGTTAGCTCATATAATCTTTTTACTGCATGTTGAGGCTTGATCTCTTTATCGCTATTGACAAAACCTAAAGAATCTTTCGTTCTCCACTTTTGAATTTGTTCCCACCATTTTGAAATTCTTTGTTTATTAGAATCTTTTAATCCGTTTTGTTTTTTATTTATTTTCTTGATCGCTAATTTTATTACTTCATTGACATCTCCAACTATTGCCAAATCTACTTTTATGATTTTATTGATTGACGATGGATCAATATCAATATGAACTTTTTTTGATTTTGGCGAAAACTCATCAATCTTGCCCGTTATTCTATCATCAAATCTTGCACCGATATTAATTAACAAATCACAATCATGCATTGCATTATTGGCTTCATAAGTTCCATGCATACCTAGCATTCCAATAAATTGGTTATCATCCCCTGGAAATGCTCCTAATCCTTGTAAAGTTGATGTGATTGGAAAACCGATTAATCTTACAAACTCTTTTAAAGTTTCACTTGCCTGAGGGCCTGAATTTATTACTCCACCCCCAGTATAAATAACTGGTTTTTTCGCTTTTGAAATTAGGTCAATTAATTGATCAATTTCATTTTGAGAAAACTTATTATGTGATTTCCCATTTAATTTTTTTTCTTTTTT
The DNA here is from genome assembly GCA_902576375.1 of uncultured Pelagibacteraceae bacterium. Classification (GTDB taxonomy): domain Bacteria; phylum Pseudomonadota; class Alphaproteobacteria; order Pelagibacterales; family Pelagibacteraceae; genus Pelagibacter. The sequence continues at coordinate 288,747 of CACGUZ010000001.1, read as the reverse complement.
AAATTTTGTATAATTTGTTTTTGCAAATTGGATATCTTTAGGGATATCGATTAGAACAGGTCCTGGTCTTCCAGTTGTTGCTACTTTAAAAGCCTCGTGCATAACTTTTGGTAATTCTTTAATATCTTTAACTAACCAATTATGTTTCGTACAAGGTCTTGTAATACCGGTTGTATCACACTCCTGGAAAGCATCTGTGCCTATTAAGTGAGTAGGCACTTGTCCAGAAATACAAACTAAAGGAACTGAGTCCATGTAAGCATCGGTTAATGCTGTAACAACATTTGTTGCACCTGGTCCGGATGTTACTAAAACTACTCCAGGTTTTCCTGATGATCTTGCATAACCTTCTGCTGCATGACCTGCTCCTTGCTCATGTCTTACAAGTATATGTTTTATCGATGAATGATTTTTAAGTTCATCATAAATTGGTAAAACTGCTCCACCTGGATAACCAAAAATGTATTCAACATCTTGATCTTCAAGACATTTAAATACAATTTCTGCACCGGTATATAATTTAGACATTCAAGCAATCTAGCTGAAGTTGTGCTAATTGGTCAAGACTAAGTAGAGAATATCTAAATTTTTTTTAAGAGCTTTTCCAAACCTGTCGGATTAACTTTATTCCAATCTTTCATATGTCCTCGAGCCCAGGTGCTCTGTCTTTTGGCATATTGCCTTGTCTTTATTGATATTTTCTCGATTAATTGTTCTGTTTGGATTTTTTTTTGAAGATATTGCTTAATCTCACTTATTCCGATTGCTTTACTAAGGCTTTTATTTTTTGGAACTCTCAATTTGATAAATTTTTTAACTTCTAAAATTGCACCTAGTTTAATCATATTTTCAGATCTTTGGTTTATTCTGTCTAATAAATCTTTCCTTGGAAAATCAATACAAATTTTAAAAAAATCATTATGGTCATAATCTGACTTTGTGTTTTTAAACCAACTAATCATAGATTTTTTTGTAAATGATTTAATTTCATATGCTCTTAAAGATCTTTGCACATCTAGAGAATTAATTTGATCTTTAATCATAGGATCTATTTGCAATAGTTTTTGAAAAAATTTTTTTTGCCCTATCCTTTTATGTAAATTTCTTACTTTATTTCTAAAATTGATAGGAATTTTAGGAATATTTACTAAGCCCTCTGTCAAAGCTTTAAAATAGAGACCAGTACCTCCTACTAATATTGGTGTTTTTTTTATTTTTCTACAATGCAAAATTTTTTGTTTTGCCAATTTAAGCCAGTCTCCCGTGGAAAAATTTTTTTTAGCATTTTGAAATCCATATAAATGATGTTTGATATTTTGATAATCTTTTTTAAAGGGTCTTGCTGTTAAAACTTTTAATTCTTTATAAACTTGCATGCTATCAGCGTTTATAATCTGACCTGAAATTTTTTTTGCTAATTTAATTGCAAATTTAGATTTGCCAGATGCAGTAGGTCCATAAATTAAAATAATTTTGGATTTTAAATCCATAAACTAATCTAATTTTACGCCTATATATCTTTTTTGATTTTGGCTGTTATAGATCACAAGTAAAATAGTCTTCTGGTTACTATTCAAAACTTGTTTTAGTACTTGATTTAAGTCTTCAATATTTCTTATTTTTTTCTTTTGAGCTTCAAGAATGATGCTATTCACTTCTATCGAACCAGTTAAAGGACTATCTTTTTCAATACTTGTAATAACAAGACCATTAGTTTGGTTTGGTAAATTTCTTGAATTAATATCTTGATCAGAGAGTTTTCTTACTTTTATTTTAAGATTTTCAATTAAAGTTTCCTTTGGTAATTCATCTTTTTTTTCTGAAATTTTAAAATCTTCTGATGTCTCCAATCTTCCAAGTGTAATTGTTTTAATAATTTCTTTTTTATTTCTCCAAATTTTAACTTTTACTTTTTTTCCAACTTCAGTTCTTGCAACAATTATAGGAAGTTCTTTCATTTGATTTATTTTTTCACCATTGAATTCCAAAATAATATCTCCACTTTTGACCCCAGCTTTTTCTGATGGACTATTTGGTGCAACACTCGCTACCAGCGCTCCTCTAGGTTCATCTAATTTTTCAACTTCTGCAATTTCTTTTGTTACATCTTGAATTCTTACTCCAAGCCATCCTCTTTTCGTTTCTCCAAATTCAATTAATTGATCAATTACAATCTTTGCACTGTTGGATGGTATTGAAAAACCTATCCCAACATTTCCACTTCTTCCAAGAATGGCAGTATTAATTCCAATCACATCTCCGTTCATATCGAATAAAGGTCCACCTGAGTTTCCAGAATTAATAGAAGCATCTGTTTGAATATAATCTTCATACCTTGATAATCCAATTGATCGATTTCTTGCAGAAATTATTCCTGAGGTAACTGTTCCACCTAACCCAAATGGATTTCCAATAGCTATAACCCAATCACCTATTCTTGCTTTATCAGAGTCACCAAATCTCACAGGTAAAAATTTTTCTTTTGATTCAATTTTTAAAACTGCAATATCTGAAAGTGGATCAGCACCAATAACTTTTGCTTTAAATTTTTTTTCACCATTGACTTGAACAACAATATCTTCTGCTCCTTCAATTACGTGATTATTAGTTACTACTATTCCCTCTTCATCAATAATAAACCCTGAGCCCAATGCCGAAGATTGTCTTTCTTGAGGTGTTCCAAATTCTTTAAACATATCACCAAATGGTGATCCTGGTGGAAATTGAAAATTTGGAAATGGATTACTTCTTGTCACAACTGTTTGAGTTGTTGAAATATTCACTACTGAAGGCATTAATTTTTCAGCTAAATCTGCAAATGAATTAGGAATGTTTTGAGAATTTGATGTTGATGAAAGATTAAATATTAATATTAAAGAGAGAAATATTGCTTTTATTTTAATCATTTTAACTTTTTGCGTAATAAATAATTATAAATCCTATTAATGCAAAAATTAATCCACCAGTACGTAATTGACTATCTTTGATTAACTCAAGCTTTTTAATCATATTCTTCATTTTTGATGGAAATAAGGCATATAAAATTCCCTCAATAAAAAAGAATAGACCAAATGCAATGATCAATTCTTTCATCAAAGTTTACTCTGTTTGTGGTTTTATATTTCCAAAAAATTTAAAGAATTCACTATCTGGAGATAAAATTAAAGATGTTTCTCCACCTATTAAAGCTTTTTCATATGCTTGCATAGCTCTATAAAATGCAAAGAATTCTGGATCTTGTCCAAACGCTGCAGCGAAGATATTATTTCTTTTCCCGTCGCCTTCACCTTTCATAATTTCAGATTTTTTTTGAGCCTCAGCTAAAATTACAGTTACTTCTTTGTCAGCAGTCGATGTAATTGTTACTGCCATTTCAGCTCCTCTTGCTCTGAATTCTTTTGCCTCTCTCTCCCTTTCAGTCTGCATTCTTCTAAAAATTGCATCACTGTTTGCTTGGGGAAGATCTGCTCTTTTAATTCTAACATCAACTATTTTTATTCCAAAATTTTCTGCTTCATTATTTACACCCTCTTGAATTAAAGCCATTTGTTTAGTTCTATCTTCTGAAAGTAAAGTTTGAAGTTCTTGTTGTCCAAGAACGTTCCTAATTCTTGAATTAATAATTGTAGCTAGTCTTGATCTTGCAACTCTCTCATTTCCAACTGAGATGTAAAACTTAAGTGGATCAACTATTTGAAATCTTGCAAATGCATCAACTATTAATCTTTTCTGATCAGATGCAATTACTTCTTCTGGTGGTGTATCTAAATTTAGTATTCTTTTATCTAAAAAGACAACGTTTTGGATAAACGGGATTTTAAAATTTAATCCAGGTTTTAAAATTATTCTTTTTGGATCACCAAATTGTAAAACAATAGCTTGGTTAACTTCTTTAACAATAAAAATTGAAAAGAATGCAACTACTGCTAAAGCAACAATAATTCCGGCTGTAATTTTTCCTGCATTCATATTAATTTGTCATCTTCTTTTTTTGTAATTCAGGTAACGGTAAATATGGCACCACACCAGAACCTGCATTTTTTTCTATAATTACTTTATCAATGTCAGCTAAAACCTTTTCCATTGTCTCTAAATACATTCTCTCTTGTGTTACAGATTTTGCATTTTTGTATTCATTATAAATTGCTAAGAACCTACTTGCTTCACCCTCAGCTTTCGCTACAACTTCCTTTTTATAGGCTTCTGCAGCTTGTAAAATCTTTTCTGCTTCCCCACGGGCTCTTGGTATGACATCGTTTGCATAGGCTTCGGCCTCGTTCTTAGATCTTTCCATGTCAGCTCTTGCAGCCTGTACATCTCTAAAGGCATCAATAACTTGATCTGGTGGGTCAGCTTTTTGTGTTTGTACTTGCGTAATTTGAATACCACTAGTGTATTCATCTAAAATTTTTTGGATAATTTCTTGAGTGTCTGTCTCTATTACTGATCTACCTTCAGTTAAAATAGGTTGAATATCAGATCTTGCAATTACTTCTCTCATCGCTGTTTCTGCCGCTGCTTTAACTGTTCCTTCTGGATCTTGGATTTTGAATAAAAAGTTTCCTGCATCTTTTATTACCCAGAAAACTGAGAAATCGATATTAACAATATTTTCATCTCCTGTTAACATTAAGCTTTCTTGCGGTACATCAGCCACTCCACCTTGAGATGTAAAACCACTATCTCTTTCAGATCTAAAGCCAATATCTATTCTATTAACTTTCGTAACTTTTGGAGTTAACACTGACTCTACTGGAAAAGGTATATGATAATTTAATCCTGGTTGAGTTGTTTTTACAAACTTGCCAAATCTTAAAACTACACCCTGTTCATCAGGTAAAACTCTATAAAGTCCGCTAGCTAACCAAACAAAACCTAAAATTATTAAAACTAAAATTACTTGTTTGCCACCTGAAGAACTACCTCCTGGCAAAAATTTCTTAACTTTTTCTTGAAACTCTCTAATAATTTTATCTATATCTGGGGGAGTCGGGCCTCGGCCAGATCCATTACCGCTTCCACCACTACCACCCCCGGGAGGTGTTCCCCATGGACTTCCACCACTTTGTCTAAAATCATCTGGCATATGGCAATCTATATAATGTCTTTATGAGGAAAAACAAGTTAAGATCCGATCATGCCAAAGGAAAAACCAGAATTAAGTGACGCAATGAGAGCTAAAATGAGTAGAAAATTACCTGAGAAAAATCCAATTAAAGGCACAAAGTTTACAATTGCAATCTCAAGTGCAAAAGGAGGTGTTGGAAAATCCACTTTTGCAACAAACTTGGCTTTAGCTCTGAAAACAATTGGCTGTAAAGTAGGATTGTTAGATGCAGACATATATGGTCCCTCTATTCCTAAAATGCTAGGGATTAGTGAGAAACCAAAAAGTGATGGACAAAAATTAGATCCAGTAGTCAAGTATGATATTCAGTGTATGTCTATTGGTTTCCTAACTGATCAACAAACACCTATGATTTGGCGAGGACCAATGGTGACGAGCGCAATTAGAACTTTTACTCAAAAAGTTAATTGGAAAGACTTAGATTTTATAATTGTTGATATGCCTCCAGGAACTGGAGATACTCAACTTACTTTTTCTCAAGAGATTAAGATGGATGGTGCAATTATTGTATCAACTCCACAAGAAGTTGCTTTATTGGATGTAAAAAGAGGAATAAGAATGTTTGATAAACTTGGAGTTAAAATTTTAGGTTTGGTAGATAATATGTCTTACTTTGTCGGAGATGATAATAAGAAATATAATATTTTTGGAGAAGGTGGAGTTAAAAACACTGCTAAAGAATTTAATAAAGAATTTTTAGGGGAAATTCCAATTGATCCTAAAGTTGGAAAGTCAGGGGATAGAGGTAAGCCTATTGTTGAAGAAGATCCTAATAACCAAATATCAAAGATTTATTTAGATTTTGCTAATAAGATTAAATCAATTTATCTTTAAGATCAAAAGCTTCCATTAATTCATTCCATTCTCTTTTGGATAGTCCAGAATCTTCCATAGAAATGTTTTCACCCTTCATGAGTTTTTGAATGATTACTTTTCCTTTAGCTGAAACTTCAGTCCCGCCAACTCTATAATCCATGAAAGCCTCATATGTTATTGGAACCCATCTTTTTAATGTATCCAACATAATATCTGCATATACTCTAATCTCATATTGTGCATGATGATCTGCTCTTAATCTTAAAAAATTCATAAGATTTAACAAATCTGTTTTCCAATACCATTGGGTGTAAGTGTTTAATGTTAAGTTCATTCTTGCAAGCTCTCTAGCTAACCCTTTTTTATTTTCGTCAATTGTAGATCCATTATATTTTTCGTTGAGCATCATTTCATAATTTGCATATGTTCTTTCTGCATCATCTTTTAAAAGCTTCAAAACTTCATTTGCCTGTTCTCCTTCGAGGACGTCTCCTCTACCTTGTCTATTAGATGTTGATTGAGCTGCAAGATTTTGTTTCGATGGCAAATAAAATTCTTTATCTAAAATCGAGTATCTAGCTGAATATTCATTCACATTAGCTGTTCTATGTCTAATCCATTGACGAGCAATAAAAATTGGCAGTTTGATGTGATATTTTATTTCACACATCTCGAATGGTGTACTATGCCAATGGCGCATTAAGTATTTAATTAACCCTGCATCTGTAGAAACTTTTTTGGTACCTTTACCATAAGAAACCCTAGCTGATTGTACGATTGAGGTATCATCTCCCATATAGTCAACAACTCTCACAAAACCATGATCAAGAGCAGGAAAAGCCTCATAAAGAATTTTTTCTAATTCAGGCGAAGTTACTCTTTTTGTTGAATTGCTTTGTGTTTGTTGATTTTTAATATCTTCTTGTTGTTCTTTTGTTAATTTCATGAATGTTATTGAATCTCTTGCATTTCCTTTTATATTAATAAAGTTGGATTTCCAACTATGACGATAAACGAATTTCGTAATAACCATTGCGGACGTGGGGGCAGTACCCACCACCTCCACCATTTACAACTTATGGGGGTGAACTAGATTCGACGAGTGACTAAAAGCTATTCTTTCGTTCGGAATTGTTCCTCCGAAAAGGGCTATTTTATAATTGCTAACGAAAGTTACGCACTTGCTGCTTAATTAACTTTGTTAATTAAGTAAACGGGGTTCGGGGCACCTGGCAACAGAACGCCCCTTCCTTTTATTAAAAAAGTTTGCAGTATCAACGTTATTTTAAAAATACAACCTAATGACTCGTCCTGTACTCGTCATGAAAACTATAATTTCTTTTTTTCTTTGTAATATTCTTTCTTATAAAACTTTAGCATATGGCTTTCCATATCATCCTTTAAAGGAATTCTAAAAAATTTTTTCTCTTCAAGATCTTTTATATTTTCATACGAAATTCTCTCACCTTTTTTAAAAGTCATAAATTGCCTTGAAAGCTCTAGAGAAACTCTTTTATTATTGTCGAATAATTTTGCTTTATAATAATTTAAAAGATCCTCAGCATTCTTAATCTCAAGCTCATATATCATATCTTCAATGGGAGGGTTTGAACTAATGTCTGCATCTAAAATAAAATTTTTAGGCATTTTATTTACTTTAGGTGGGGCTTCAAAAAGAAAGAGAATTGGTTTTCCATTTTCATCAAGTTTATATTTTGGTTTTACTAATGATTTATCTGGGGGCAGAGTTCTTCTAGCTATTTTTTTTTCAATATCGGTATATTCACCTGATCTACATTTAATAAAAAATTTCCATTTATTTAATGATATTCCTGTTTGATCAATTTTAATATTTAATTGAGATATTTCATTATTCTCCAATAATATAGAATTATTATAAATATATTTTAATTCTTTATCATTTTCTTGATCAATTACTTTTAATTCATTTTGATAAGTTATGCTTGAGGTGCCTTCGTATTTAATTCCCTCTTCAGGAATACCAGTTAATATAATAATTCTTTTCAAGTCTGATTTATCAAAGATTAATTTTTTATTTGTGTCTACTTCCAACTTAATAACTTTTCCGGCCAGAACCTGTTGTTCTGATTTATCAATTTTTTGCTCTTGAAGATAAAATTCATCTATCAAGCAATTAGCTTTTATAAGCTCTGCTTTAGCTGAAATAATTGAAGTAAAAAAGATCCAGGGTATTATAAAAAATATTATACTTAAAATTCTTTTCATAATTTATGGTTTTATACATTTTTGAAATTTTGGACCCTGGAGAGCGCTAATTTGAATAGTGCATACAGCATAGTTTTTGCCACTAATTAATGTAATAATTTTTTGATCAAAATTTCCTGGACCATTTTTAATAATTGTTTCGTCTTTAATTTTATATCCCTGTTTTAATAGACCATTTATTGTCATTTCATCTGCAAACGATTGAGAAACAAAAATAAAAAAAAACAATATTAAAAAAATTTTTTTCATAATCTGAGATTACCAAATCTAATAATCTGTGACGAGTCGATTTTCACTCGTACTCTACTCGTCCTGATACATTAAATTTACGTGGTTTTGGAAAAATAATTGGCTATAATGAAACAAAGTTCGGGGCACCTGGCAACAGAACGCCCCTTCTCATTTGTTAATTTAGTTTGCAGTATCAACGTTATTTAAAAAATACAACTGAGTGAGTCGGCCTGTGGTCGGCATTAATTTATATCTGCTAATGAGTAATCGCAAAAATAATGATCTGTATATTTATGATTTTTTATATCATATTTACTCATCATCATTCTCTCTTTCTGATCATCTTTAAAAATCATATTCTGAAATGTCATTTCATAATCATTTAATTTTGCTGTGAAATAATTATCACCAATTATGAGATCTTTAGTTTGAATTTTTTTAAAGCTATTATTTTTTTTATCTAAGAATTCAAAATGTATTACGTCTAAAGTGAAATTTTCATGTTCGTGCTTTTCACCAATTGCAGTCAAAATATTAAGGCAGGAGATTTTAAGACCTTGATCAGCAAATGAGTTCGAGCACATTAATAAGAAAGCTACTAATAAACGCATTATAAATATTGGCACTATTGATTGTTTTTTTTAGGTCTTAATTTTGTTTAAATAAAGATATTAGAATTTAGCTTCTCCACTAAATGGTTCACAAACAACTTTGGGTATTACTGTTACAGGTATTCCACTTGAATCGTAATTTGCATCTGGATTTTTGTTTATTTGTTCAACTCGCCTATCGTCAGTAACTTGTCCATTAATTCTATTGATAATTAATATATTTGTGCTTTTATAAATATGGCCATCTGTGTATTTTCTCATAAATAACTTTTCTGCTACAATTTCATAATTAGATACATTTACAATTTCCCAATTTAAATCTCTTGGCATTGATTTTTCAAATCCTAATTTTTTGTTATCTAAATCAATTACTGCATATCTTGTGGCATATTTGCCATCACATTTTAATGTTATTATTTCAGAAAAAGCATTAGATGTTATAATTAAAATCAGAAACATAATCCCTAAAATTTTTTTCATAATCTATAACATTATACACTTTAAACGATCAGTTGCATCCCCTGTGAGAATATAAGGATTTTTGGTTTTATAATCACCAACTTGAAATTTATAAAGTTCATAACTCGTTTTGTCGAAACCTTCTATTTGAAATCCCCATATATGAGTTTTACTTTTTTCAATAAATGTTGCGCTATAAAGATCGTTCTCAAATCCACCGATAGAAGAGCTATCTGAGATTAAATTTTCATAATCAGATCTTTTATCTCCTCTTAATAATGTAGCTTTCCCCTTTTTAATTTCGCCAGTCTTATCATCAAAAGTAATTGTTACAATTGCTCTAGTTTCACTATCAAACACATTATTGCAGTTAAATTGAAAAGTTTTGTTGACAATTTTAGCATAAGCATTCATGCTTAAAAACAAACCCAGAACCACGATCCCTAAAAGTTTTTTCATTTAATGATTTGTGTATGCATCCGGATAGTTGGTTAAATGCTCATCTGAAATTGGTATCATTACAGCACTTTCTATAACAGCTCCTGCTTCCTTTCTTTTCTCAGTAAGTTCCTTATCATCTCTAAAAGCTTGGAGTGCTTCCATGTTTGGAAATTGCATTACTGTATGAAGTTTTGTCGGGTCATCTTTTTGTGTGCCTGCAAAAATAAACTTTATTCCATGTTCTTTTAATTTTCCATCCTGAGCATAAACCATCTCTTTCCAAGTTTTAAATCCTTTAGTAATTGTAATTTCACCTTTAACTAGTATTCCCATATGAACCTCCTTATTAATATTTTAAAAGCTTTTTCATAATCCAAGGCTATCAAATCATGAAGCCTGTGACGACCAGATTTTTGGTCGGCATTTGGTCGGCATTATTCTATAATTTGTGTGATTTGATTATTGCTGATTGTTGCAATATAAGGATTATTGAAACAAAGTTCGGGGCACCTGGCAACAGAACGCCCCTCTCAAACATAAATATTTATTTGATAAACTTAGTCAAATCTGGCTTAAAGTAATTAGGGCCTTTCATAACCTTACCATATTCATTATAGATCGGTTTACCATCCTCTCCTAATTTACTCATGTTTGAATTTTGCACTTCTGCAAAACACTTGTCTAAGTTTATGCCAAAAGCATGTCCTGCTCCATAAGTAACATATAATAAGTCAGTTAAAGCGTCAGCAACCTCTAATAAATCTTTATTTTCCATTGCCTCTATTAATTCATTCAGTTCCTCATTTATCAAACTTATTCTCAGTTGATTAATTTTATCAGAACTAAATGATGGTTCATCTTTTACTTCTTGACCAAAAGTTTTCATAAATATACCAACTTTGTCAAAATTTGTCATTTTGCTCCTGTAAGTTATTTAGATTTTATTATATATATAATTATCATTTATTAATGAAATTTAGAAAAGAATTTGACAGTATAGGCTCAATTAAAGTCCCTGATGATAAATATTGGGGAGCTTCTACCCAAAGATCTAAAAAATTTTTTGATATAGGAGACTTTTTAGTTAGACCAATCTTAATAAAGTCTATTGCCATAATTAAAAAAGCTGCTGCAAAAGTACATCAAAAAGAGAAGCAAATTTTACCTAAAATTTCAAAAGCAATAATCATAGCATCAGATGAAATAATAAAAGGTAAACTTGATGAACATTTCCCATTAAAAGTTTGGCAGACAGGATCAGGTACACAAACTAATATGAATGTAAATGAAGTGATATCAAATAGAGCTATAGAGATATTAAGAGGTAAAAAAGGTTCAAAAAAACCAGTGCACCCAAACGATCATGTAAATAAATCTCAGTCAACAAATGATGTTTTTCCGACTGCAATGCACATTGCAATAGCGATTGAGACAAAAAATAAACTTTTGCCATCTCTTAAGTTGCTAAACAAAGAGCTTAAAAAAAAAACATCTAGTTTTAAAAATATTATCAAAATTGGAAGGACTCATTTACAAGATGCAACTCCACTTTCTTTGGGTCAAGAATTCTCTGGTTATCAATCACAAATCGAAGATTGTACTAAAAGAATTAATGAAGCTTTGAAAGAGATTTATTCTTTAGCACAAGGTGGTACAGCTGTAGGCACCGGTATAAATAGCAGAAAAAATTTTGATAAAAAAATAATTAATGAAATAAAAAAGATTACAAAACTGCCATTTAAACCAACAAAAAATAAATTTAAGGCTCTTGCAGCACATGATGAGATTGTTAATTTTTCAGGCACATTAAATACTACTGCTGTGAGTTTAATGAAGATCGCTAATGATATAAGATTTTTAGGGTCAGGACCTAGAGCAGGTTACGGAGAATTAATCTTACCAGCTAACGAACCAGGTTCTTCAATTATGCCTGGAAAAGTTAATCCTACACAATCAGAAGCTGTTACAATGGTTTGCGTTAAAGTAATTGGAAATCATAACGGAATTACTATGGCCGGTTCTCATGGTCATTTTGAATTAAATGTATTCAAGCCTTTAATTGCTCATAATATTTTGCAATCAATTAATTTATTAGCTGATAGTATCAAAAACTTCTCACTTTATTGTGTAAAAGGATTAAAAGCTGATAAAAACAAAATAAAAGGTTATTTAGATAATTCTTTGATGTTAGTAACAGCACTAGCCCCACATATTGGATATGATAATTGTGCAAAAATTGCAAAGTTAGCACTAAAAAATAACACCACATTAAAACACGAAGCAATTAAATCAAAATTAATAAATGAAAAAGATTATGATAGGATCGTTAATCCAAAAAAAATGATTTACCCTGCATAAATTTGAAAAAAACTTTTTACAAAGTTTCTAAATATAACCTTATTAAATAAATTTTTATCATCTTTATTAAAGCTTTCTATGTAATTATCCAGAGCTTGATATGACACATTATCTATTTTCAAATTATTGATGATCAATTTGTTTGTAATAAAATCATAATTAATGTCAGCTTTAATTTGATCAAAAACATTTCTGTAATTTCTTTTAATCTGAAAATATCTAAAAAATTTTTCTAAATCTTCAAAATCAAATAAAATTTCCCCAATTATTTTTTTTCCATCTTCATCATTAGTTAATTCGATGTCATTTGAGTTAATTGAGACTGATTTATTCCACTTTGTATTAAAATCATTTATAAAAATTCTTCCACCATCAAATTCTATTTTTAAATTGTAATCTTCTAAGTACTCAAATTTATCAATTTTTTTTATAAGGATATTCATTTCTGCACTTAAATTTGGATTATTTAATAATTCCGAATTAAATAAGTCGAGTATTAAAGAATCTTTTTGAAATATTTTTCTCTGACTTATATAATCAAAATTTAAATCGGACGTAAAATAAAATGGTTTAAAATTTAATTCTCCATTAAAATTTTTATCTTTTGATGAAAAATTTAAATTATCATTCTTTATTATATAGTTAAATGAATTGTTTTTATTAATTATTTCTATATTAAAAATACCACTTACTTCTTGATTGATGTGTTCAATTGAACTTTCGATATTTAATCGAATTTTCTTTGATGTTAAATTAAAATTTTTATTATTATCATCAATATTTTTAGAGATATCTAATTTAAATGGAATATTAAAAATTTCAAAAAAAGATTTTACCTTTTTTAATTTATTTTTTTCATCATAAAAAAATTTTAATTCATCGATCTTTGATAAAAATAATAATTCATCTTCTTTGTCTTTATAAAAAAATTTAGAGTTTTTAAAAAAAACCTGATCAACTTTTTCAGGATTATTTAAAGTTTTTTTAAAAAAATTTATATTATCATTATTAATTTCAAATTCTGTTTTTTTAAAAATTAAATCTCTAATAACTATTTTTTTTAAAGAGAATAAATTAGATAAAGAAATATTAAACTTCACATGTTCAGATTTTCCCAGAATTTTTTCTTTGTAAACAATATCTAAATTTTTTGTATAAAAGAATGGTTTAGGTAATAAACTATAACCAATCTTTTCATTAAAACTAACATCTATCTCATACTTTTTAGAAATTTGATTTTTCAGTAAATTTTTAATTTCCTCCTTGTTATAAAAAGAGGGTAAAATAAAATAAGTAGATGAGAGCAAGAAAATTATCACTAAGATTAGTGATTTTTTATGTTCAAAAATATTGAATATTTTCTTGCTCTGATTGTATTTTTTAAATTCTTTAAACTGATTGAAAAAACTTTCAATCTTTTGGTCCAGACGAATAAAATTTTTTTTTATGGGCGCGCTCTTATTTTTTGGATATTTTGACCTACTCAATTCAGCAAAAAAACTATCTATAATCTTATTTATTGGTAATAATAATTTTCGAAATTTTTTTTTATAAAAATTTAAATTAAACATAAATTGTTCAGACTTATAATTAAATTATTCAAATGGTAAACTCTGATTATCTAAAAAATCTTAATGAAGCACAAAAGGAAGCTGTATTGTCCTTGGAGGGGCCATTATTAATTGTTGCAGGTGCTGGTTCTGGTAAAACTAAAGTCTTAACTAGCAGGATTGCTCATATTATTAAAAATAAGAAAGCTTTTCCTAATCAAATTCTTGCAGTCACATTCACCAATAAAGCTGCAAAAGAAATGCAGGATAGAGTAAGTAAAATTTTAGGATCATCAGCTGTTGGGTTATCTTGGCTTGGAACATTCCATTCTATTTGTGCTAAACTTCTTAGAAAACACGCCTCAGCAGCTAATTTAAAATCAAATTTCACAATCGTTGATACCGATGATCAAATCAGATTAATTAAAAATATTTGTAAAGCTGAAAATATTGATGTTAAACAACTATCACCAAGATATATAATAGCAATAATTGATAAATGGAAAAATAAAAATCTTTACCCTAATGAGGTAAAAATAAATTTTAAAGATATTTATGAAAAAACCATTTTACCAGTTTATAAGATTTATCAACAAAAACTGATTGAATTAAATGCCTGTGATTTTGGAGATCTAATTTTACACTCGGTTAAAATTTTAGAAAAAAATGAAGATATAAGAAAAATTTACTCTAAAAATTTTAAATATATTCTTGTTGATGAGTATCAAGATACTAATTTTATACAAAGTAAATGGCTAAATTTATTAGCAGAAAAAAATAAAAACATATGTTGTGTAGGTGACGATGACCAGTCAATCTATAGTTGGAGAGGTGCAGAGATAAAAAATTTTTTAGAATTTGATAAAACTTACAATAATACAAAGGTAATAAGACTTGAACACAATTATAGATCTACAAAAAATATTTTAACAGTCGCTTCCAGTTTAATTTCTAATAACCAAAATAGAGTTGGTAAAACATTAAAGTCAACAATGGAAGAAGGCGATTTAATTAAATTAAATTGTTTCAAAAATGGAAAAGATGAAGCTTTAGGTATATCAGATGAAGTAGAAAAAATTAGGAATAATTTTTCACTAAATAATATGGCAATTTTAGTTAGAGCGATTTTTCAAACTAGAGAATTTGAGGAAAGATTTTTAAAGATTGGCTTGCCATACAGAATTTTGGGCGGAATCAAATTTTATGAAAGAGCTGAAATTAAAGATTGTGTTGCTTACCTAAGGTTAATTTATCAAGATCAGGATGATTTAGCTTTTGAAAGAATAGTAAATAATCCTAAAAGATCAATTGGAGATAGCACAATAAAAACTATACATGAGTATTCAAAAAAAAATAGAATAAGTTTAGAAAATTCATCAAGAAAAATGATGGATGAAAATTTAATTAAACCAAAGGCAAAATTAGGTCTAAATTTTTTTTTAGATTTAATTTTGAAATGGAGAAATGATTTAAAAATTAAAAAATTTAATCATGTAAAATTATTACAGATTGTTTTAGATGAGTCCGGATATTCTGCAATGTTAAAAAATAAAAAAGATCTTGAGAATGAAAATCGCCTAGAAAATATAAAGGAACTATTAAGTGCAATGAAAGAGTTTGATAATTTAGAAAGTTTTTTAGATCATGTATCTCTTGCAACCTCAATTGATCAGGATTGGAAGGGCGAAAAGATTAATATGATGACGATGCACGCTGCTAAGGGCTTGGAGTTTGATGTTATCTTTTTACCTGGATGGGAAGAAGGATTATTTCCACATCAAAAATCAATTGAAGAAAAAGGTCACGATGGTTTGGAAGAGGAAAGAAGATTGGCATATGTTGGTATTACTAGAGCCAGAAAAAAAACTATTATTTCTTTTTCAATGAATAGATTCTACCAAGGCGATTGGATTGACAGTATGGCGTCAAGATTTATTGATGAACTTCCAGAGGAAAATTTGGAAAAAAATTCTTTTTACGACGAAAGTAACGAGGTATTTAGTGAATTTGAATTTAATCAAGACGTTGAGCTAGATAATGATACTAAAAAAAGCCCGGGATGGATTAGATACCAAAAAAGAATTAAATGATTAATAAAAATATTGAAAAGCTTAGAGCGCAATTTGAAAAATACAATATTGACGGTTACGTGATTCCAAAAAATGATGAATTTTTTTCAGAATATACAAATATAGATCGGCTAAAGTTTATATCTAATTTTACAGGGTCTGCTGGGTATGCAGTAATTTTAAAAAATGTGAACTATCTATTTGTGGATGGTAGATACACAATTCAGGCAAAAATAGAGAGTGGTAAAAATTTTAAAATTATTGATTATAAAAAAATTTTAGACACAAAATTATTTAAGAATTTGAAATTAGGAATTGATCCAAAATTATTTACATCAAATCAAATAAAAAAGTTTTTCTTAAAAAATAACAAAATAACAATTATAAATGAAAATCTTATAGATAAAATTTTTAAAACAAAGAATAAAAAACTAATTCCTTTTTACTCTCTTGATAAGAAAGTCACTGGTGAAAATCATTATCAAAAAATAAAAAAAATTTCATCATTTTTAAAAAAAGAGAAATTTGATTTTATATTTATCTCTGCTCCAGAAAATGTGGCATGGCTATTAAATATTAGGGGATATGATAGTCCAACAAGTCCAATACCAAATTGTCATTTAGTAATGAGTAAAAAAAAAGAAATTTATTTGATAGTAAATAAAAAAAAATCAAAAAATCTTTTAAAAGAAAAAAAACTAAAAAAAAGTGAAATTATTGATCCAAAAAATGTAACTATTTTTTTTGAAAAATTAAAGGGAAAAAATATATTAATAGATAAAAAAACATGTTCTATATATTTTGAAAAAATCTTAGCAAAAAAATTTAAAATTATAAAAAAAGAAGACCCAATTTATTTTTTGAAATCAATAAAAAATAAAGTTGAACTTGATAATATGATTAACACTCATTTAATAGATGGAATTGCATTAACAAAGTTTATTTTTTGGTTAAAGAACAAAAAAAAATTTAATATTACTGAAGTCGATGCGCAAAATAAATTGGAGTATTTTAGAAAACAAAATCCAAAGTATTTATTCCCAAGCTTCAATACAATAGCCGGGAGTGGTAAAAATGGGGCTATAGTTCATTATAGAGCAATGAAAAATAATACGAAATTTTTAAAAAAAAATGAAATATTTTTATGTGACTCTGGTGGACAATATAAATTTGGTACAACAGATGTTACAAGAACTATTTGTTTCACAAATCAAAATAAAAAAATAAAAGATATTTTTACTTATGTCTTAAAAGGACACATAGCTGTTGTTCAAACTAATCTAAATAAAAAAAAAACTGGAAGATTGATTGATACAGAAGCAAGAAAATTTCTGAAAAAAAAGGGTCTTGATTATAACCACGGTACAGGACACGGTGTTGGTTTTTTCTTGAATGTCCATGAAGGTCCACAATCTATATCAAGCCAAAATTCAGTTAAAATTAAAGATGGTATGATACTGAGTAATGAGCCTGGCTATTATAGAAAGGGTAAATTTGGAATACGAATTGAAAATCTAATTTATGCAAAAAAAGTTGGAAATAACTTAATTTTTAAAAATTTAACTTTAGCACCGATAGAAAAAGATTTAATCAATTTTAAACTGTTAACAAAAAAAGAAAAAGACTATATTTTTATGTATCATTTTGAAGTTTATTCCAAATTATCTCCGTTTCTTAATAAACAAGAAAAAAAATGGTTAGCTAATTTTATTTGATCATTTTTAACCAAGAACCCTGGTCTAAAATTTTCACTTTTAAACTTTTTGCAGCATCGACTTTTCTTTTTGTTGGTTTATCTGCAACTATCAAATAATCGAGTTTTTTTGTAACATTGCTAACTATTGATCCAGAATTTTGTTCTATTAAGGATTTTGCCTCAGACCGACTCATATTTGTGAGTTTGCCAGTGATCATGAAAGTTTTATTGTTTAATTTCCCATTTGTTTTTTGATTTTCAGTATTTTTTACAATGAGTAAACTTTCCAGGTTTTTTAAAACATGTAAATTTGTACTATTCTTAAAAAAATTTTTTATTGATTTAATCTGAGTCTCACCTATTCCATCGATATTGATTAAATTATCAAAATTATTTTCTTTTGATAAAGAAATAAAGTTTTTTAGTGACTTTAAATTTTTTGATATAATCTTAGCGTTCTCTAAACCTATATGTCTAATACCTAATGCATAAATAAATTTTTCAAAAGAAATAGTTTTTTTTTGATTAATCGAATATTTTAAATTTGCAACAGATTGTTTCCCCCACCCCTCTAAACTTTCTATTTTTAAATAATCAAGATTAAATATATCTTGTGGTAGTTTAATCAAATTTAAATTCCAAAAATTTTCAACTATTTTTTTTCCCAGACCATCAATATTAAAAGCCTCTTTAGAAACAAAATGTTTAATTTTTTCTATAGCCATTTTTTCACATTCATAACCTTCACTTGAACATCTTCTCACAGCATCTTCTTTTTTTGTTGTTGAATTAAAATCTTTTACTGTTTTTGATCCACAAAATGGACAATTTTTTGGAAAATTAAATTTTTTTGAATTTTTATTTCTCAATTTCAAATCAACAGAAATTACATGAGGTATAACATCTCCAGCTCTTTCAATTGTGACTGTATCTCCAATCCTTATATCTTTACGATTTATCTCCTCCTCGTTGTGTAACGTTGCGTTCGAAACAACAACTCCTCCAATATTTACCGGTTTTATTTTTGCTACAGGCGTTAAAGCACCAGTTCTACCAATTTGAATTTCAATGTTCTCTATTTTCGAAATACTACTATTAGCAGAAAATTTATGTGCAACAGCCCATCTTGGAGCATTAGCAACATTTCCTAATCTTTTTTGTAAACCAAAATCATTAATTTTATAAACAATTCCATCAATATCAAAATCTATTTGATCTCTTCTTTTTTCGATTTCTTTGTAATTTTTCATTAAATTTTTTACTGTTTTTATCATCTTATTCAATGGATTTGTTCTAAACCCCCATTCCTTTAATTTTTTTAGAAAATCTTCTTGAGAAAAAACTTCTAGACCTTTCTCGTAGCCAAAAGTGTAAGCAATAAATTTTAATGGAATTTTTTCTGTTTCTTTTGGGTCTTTTTGTCTTAAAGAACCAGAGGCGGCATTCCTTGGATTAGCAAATTTATTTCTTAGATCTCTAAAGTCGCTATTTTGAATGAATACCTCGCCTCTTATATCAATTTCATTTGGAAAATCTTTTGATTTTATTTTAAGCGGTATATCTGCAATTGTTTTTAAATTTTCTGTAATATCTTCGCCTTCTTTTCCATCACCTCTGGATAAACCAGTTACAAATTTGCCATCTTTAAAAAATAAAGATGCTGAAATTCCATCGATTTTAGGCTCAGCACTATATTCAATATTTAATCCTGGTTCATTATTCAGAAAATTAAAAATTTTTTTTTCAAAATTTATTAGATCTTCCTCACTAAACGCATTACCCAAAGACAGCATAGCTGTTTTGTGTTTTACTTTTTTAAAAATTTTAGAAGGTTTAAAACCAACCGAATTTGATGGAGACTCCTTATGATTTAAGAAATTGTATTTTTTTTCTAAGTTAATTATTTCTGACTTTAATTTATCAAATTCAGTATCATCAACTAATGGCTTATTAAGATTATAGTAATGTTTGTTATATTTTTGAAATAATTCAATCTTTTTCAAATATTTTTGATTAATTTTTTCATCAATCATTTTAAAAAAGATTTTTAATTTTATCTAAAATTTTACTTTTTTCTTTTTTATTTTTTGACGGTAAAACTTTATATTTTTTATTAAAAATTCTATAAGTTTCTTTATACCACTCTCCAGAATTATAATTATAACCCAATAATGACGCATATTTAAGAGATTCCTCCTCCATACCTAAATTATAATATATTTCAACCAATCTATGAATTGCCTCCTCGACATGTACCGTGGTCTCATACTCATTTAAAACATTTTTAAATCTATTTAAAGCAGGAATCCATTTTTTCTTTTTAATATAATGTCTTCCTAAATAAACTTCCTTTGCGGCAAGCCTATCATTAATCAAATCAATTTTAAATTTTGCGTCGTATGCAAAATCTGTGTCTGGGTAATTTTTTATTATAAAGTTTAATTCCTTTTTAGAAAGTATCAAAGGCGCTAAATCTTTTTTTTCTCCTTCAATAGTTTCATAATAACACATGGCTAAAAGATAATGAGCGTATGGTTTATTCTCATCCTTTGGATAAGTTTTTAAGTATCTTTTAATGTTTTCAATAGCTAATGTATAATAACCTTGTAAAAAATAAGAATAAGACGCCATTAATACTGATTTAGGTGCCCATTTTGATTGTGGAAACAATATCTCTGCCTCTAAAAACTTTTTACTTGCAGCAAAATAGTCACCCATCTCTAAAAAATCTACACCTGCTTTGTAGTTAGAAATCATTTCCTCTTTTTGATTTGTCTCTTTAATTAACTGAACATTTTGAGTTTCCGTGCTACAAGCGGTTATGTATAATAAAGAAGTGAATATTAGTATAATTTTGTATTTAGACATTATATTAATTATATATTCCTAAAAAAAAATTATAAAGATGAATATTAGATTAAGCTATTGATCTAAGTAGACTTTTGTTAATTAATGTATGTGGAAGAGTTCTTTCTTGAATTTCAATAATAGAAAAATTGTCTTTATTTTCAAACAGTTTTCTCAAAAGGCTATTAGTAAGGTAATGACCACCTTGAGAACATTTTATACTAGCTATCATTCTGTATCCAGATGTGTAAAGATCGCCAATGCAATCTAGTATCTTATGATTAACGAATTCTTTTGAATTTCTTAAACCCTCTGAATTTAATACTTCCTCACCCTTTACAACAACAGCATTTTCTAGACTTCCGCCTTTGGCAAGACCGTTTTTTTTAATTTTCTCTATGTCTTCATAAAGACAGAAAGTCCTTGACTCAAAAATTTCTGTTAGATCGTCTTCATAAACATTTTTTTTGTTTCTTTGATTTCCTATAATCTGATTCTGATATTTTAGTTCAAAATCAATATCCAAACTTAATTTTGAAGGCTCAATTGAAATAAATTTATCACCATTTTTAAATTCAATTTTTTTATTAATCTTAATTATTTTTATAGGTTTATTACTTTGCTCTAAACCTGCTGTTAATATTTCCTCGATAAAAGCTTTAGCTGACCCGTCTAAAATTGGTACTTCCTCATTATCAATTTCAACCAATGCATTATCGATACCGATTCCAAATAAAGCCCCCATTAAATGTTCAATAGTTGAAACTTTCACACCACTACTATTACTGATAGTAGTATTCAAAGCAGTGTTACTCACATTCATAAAATTTGGATAAACTAGATTATTATCTTTTAAGTCTATTCTTTTGAATACAATGCCCGTGTCTGGACTTGATGGTTTGACACAAATCTTAACTGATTTTCCAGAGTGAAGACCAATTCCACAAAAAGATACAGAATTTTTAATAGTTTTTTGATTTAATAAAGACACGTAGAACTTTTAATCTGCAAATGTCTAAATTTGAAAACAACTAATATTACAAGAAAATACAAATTAATTGAAAAAATTAAAGAATCTCTCAAAAAATCCCAATTTTTTTGAGTATTTATTTGTGATATGGACCTCATTTTCATTAAAACCATCTAAGATTTTTTGTGCCATCACATACAAATTATCATTTTTATTATCTAAAAAACTATTTAAGTAATCTAAGCTCAATATTTTATCTAAAGATATTTGGTATTTATTAAGAACATCTTCAATAGTTTTTGAGATCCTTTTAGGTATGCATATAAAACTGACTTCAATAGAAAGATTATTACAATCTTTTTTTTTTGGTAAGTTTTCAAAGTAAGTTCCATCAATATAAAACTTATCAATCTTCATATGAAGAATATCAAGATCTTCTAGAGTTTTGTTACAGCAACTTTTTGCCTCTAATATTAATTTATGTATAGAATTAGAATCTATAATGATATTATCAAATTTATTTTTGATAGATAAACAAATCGGAAAAATATTCTGATGATCAATAATCAAAAAAATATTTTTGACAAATTCATTAAGTTTTTTTTCTATCTTAAAAATATTTTCATTAAGGAAATTATCTAAAAACTCCAACTCGATTTGATTGTTCTGATTATTTCTTACTTTTTCTTCTTTATAAACAAACTCATTAGTAGAATTTATTGCAACAATCGTAAATTTATTAATTCCTAAAAAAAGAAAAATCTTATTTTCTAAATTATTTACCATTTAATATTATTTGATCTTTTTGACGGAAATCAATTACTAATTTATTCTTAAACTCATCTTCATTAGATAAACGAACAAACAAGTTTAGATCTTTTTTAACATCATTTCTCGATAATTTTATCAAATATCCCTCTGATGTTTCAATATCCCATCTTTTTGATTTGAAATAATATAGATTTATTATTTTTTTAAAATCAAGGTTTGATTTATCAACTTCATTCTTAAATTTTAGAAATTCTTCAACATTTAAATCACCAAACACAAATGGTAGATCAGAAATTGAATAATCATTCAGAATTAATTTTCCATTTGATCCTATAAAATAATTGAAACCATTTTTTTTTGTTTGTGCAAGTATTTTTGTTTCCTTTATAAATATTTTTAAAGTTGAGGGATAATTTTTGAATATTTCAAAATGCTCAATAATATTAATCGAATTAATCTTTTTTTTTAAATATTGTTTATCTAAATAAAAAATATTTTTAAAATTTGCATCATTAATAATACTTTCAATTTTTTTTCTCTCATTTAGATTTAGACCAATAATCTCTATTTTATTTATTTTTGGAAAATTGAAATTCATCAATGAAATATTATTTATTGATACAAGAAAACAAAATAACAATAAGTAAATTATAATTTTTTTACTTATTAATAGATGCATCTTTTAAAATTAATTTAATTAAATCTATGAAATTAATTCCAATATACGCTGATATCTCTGGAACTAAAGATAGTTTTGTCATTCCGGGCTGTGTATTAATTTCTAAAAGATAAAATTTACCCTTGAAATATTTAAAATCTGATCTTGTAACTCCTCTACATCCCATTAAATTATGTGCTTTTAAAGTTATGTTCATAAGATCTTTGTATTTTCTTTTTGGTAAATCTACTGGAATAATATGTTCTGTCTTAGCATTAGAATTATACTTTGCTTGATAATCATAAAATTTTCTCTTAGGTTTTAGCTCGATTGCTCCAAGTTTCTTCTTACCAATTATAGCTGATTGAATTTCTCGTCCAGGAATAAACTGTTCAATCATTACTTTTTTGTAATCTTTTAAGAATTTTAATTTTTTTGATAAATCATTTTCATTACAGATATACACATTCACACTTGAGCCTTCATTAGTTGGCTTAATTACAACTGGAAAATTGAATTTTTTTTTAACAAAACTTATAAGCTCCTTATTAGTTTTATCAAAATTATAAATAAAATATTTGGGTGTCAAAATTTTATTTTTTAAAAATATTTTTTTCGAAATTTCTTTATCCATTGCCTTAGCAGAGGCAATAACACCCGAATGAGTGTAAGGTATTCCTATTGTTTCTAATATTGTTTGTATGTATCCGTCTTCACCAAACTGACCATGTAGAGCATTAAAAATGCAATTAGGTTTAAAGTTTTTTATTATTGATAATAAATAATTATCTGGTTCGCATGTTCTTACCAGATAATTATTTTTTTTTAGTTCTTTAGCAACCTGTTTTCCTGTCTCTAAGCTGATAATTCTCTCTTTAGAAATACCACCTGAGATTATCAAAATTTTTTTTTTCAATTTATTCTAATATTTTAATTTCTTTATCTAATTTTATACCAGTTTTTTCTAGAACTTTTTTAGAAACAAAATCAATTAATTTTTTCATATCATTGAACGTTGCATTACCGTTATTTACAAAAAAGTTTGAATGTTTTTCTGAGATATGTGCATCACCAAACTTAGTATCAATAGGAACTGATTCTCTTATCAACTCCCAAACTTTTTTATTCGTTTGATTTATTGGATTTTTAAAAGTGCTTCCACCAGTTTTAATTCTCATTGGTTGATTTTTTTCTTTTAAAGATTTCATTTTTATTACTTCACTATTAACTTTGTTGAAAGTGCTTTTAACTCCTTTGAAAGAAGCACTTAAAAAAATCAGATCGTCAGATAAATCATTTTTTCTATAACCAAAATTTATTTCCTTTGATGGAATTGTTATTAAATTCCCTTTTTGATCTATAGCTTGAATTGAAAGAAGAATATCTTTAAATTCGTTTCCAAAACATCCAGCGTTCATCTTAATTCCCCCACCAATAGATCCTGGAATACATGATAAAAACTCAAATCCACTCAAATTATTTTCAGCAGCAAAACTAGATAGGCTATTATCTAAAACGCCACTTCCAGAAATTATTACGTCTTCTCTTAATAAAGATATTCTATTAAAATTTTTACTAAGCTTTATCACGACTCCATCAAAAATATTATCTGAGATTAAGGTGTTTGATCCTGCGCCAATGATAAAGATTTTTTCCTTATTATCGAGTAATTTGAGAAATTTAACTAAATCTTTTAAATTTTCCGCCTTATAAAAAACTTTGGACTTTCCTCCAATATTAAACCAACTTTTTTTTTTTAAATCTTGATCGTAAATTACATTTTTATCAAAGTCTTTTAACAAATCTTTAAGTTGATGTATCTGCATTACATTAATTCAGGTAATTTTTTCATCCAATTTGAGATTGTACCAGCACCCATTCCTATGACGATTTTATTTCCATAAATATTTTGTTTGAGAAATTTTGCTAATTCAATATTATTTTTAATCATAAATAGTTTTACTTTTGAATTTTTAATTATTTCTTTTGCAAAATCATTATAATGAAAACCTAATTTAATTTTTTCTCCCGCTGTGAAAATGGGACATAATATAATTGTGTCTGCATCTCTGAAACAATGAGTAAATTCATTTCTTAAATCTTTTAATCTTGAAATTCTATGTGGTTGAAAAACACAGACTTTTTCACACTTATCAAAAACTTTTTTTACTCCCTCTAAAACAGATTTTATCTCAGTAGGATGATGTGCATAATCATCATAAAAATCAACTCCGTTAAATGTAAATATCTTATTAAATCTACGCTGCACACCTTTAAAGTTTTTCAGACCTTTTTTAATATTAGACACTGGAATTCCTACAGTAAGAGCAACTGCAATTGCTGCTGTAGAGTTTCTTATATTATGAACACCTAATAATGGGATCTGAAAGTTTTTTAAGATTGTTCTTTTTTTATTTGGTAAATTTATAGATAAGTCAAATTTTGAGAAAAGTTTGTTTTGAATTATATTTTTGATAAGAAAATTAGCATTAGACTTGATTCCATATGTAAAAAAATTTTTATTTTTAATATCTTTACTTAATTCATTGTTAATTTTATCATCAATACAAATAAAAGTTTTTCCGAATGATGGAACTTTTTTTATAAAGTGTAGAAAATGATTTTTTAAATCCTTCATTGATTTATAAAAATCCATGTGTTCTCTATCTATGTTTGTAATAATTGAGTATGTTGGAGAAATATGAATAAAACTTCCATCTGACTCATCTGCCTCTAATATAGACCAGTCACTCTTACCTAATTTTGCAGTGCTCTTTATCGAATTTATTATGCCTCCATTGATTATTGTAGGATCTAACTTTGTATTTTCAAAAATAGAACTTACTAAAGATGTCGTTGTTGTTTTGCCGTGAGATCCAACTACGACAATATTTTTCATTAAAGAAACAAGATTTGCTAACATCTTCCCTCTTTTAATTACTGGTAATTTTTTTCTTTTAGCTTCTAGTAATTCTGGATTACTTTTTTTTATCGCAGAGGAAGTCACTACAATTGTAACATCTTTTATATTTTGTTTTTTTTGACCAATAAAAATTCTAACACCCTGTTTTTTTAATTTTTCGATATTTTTGTTCTTATTAATATCGCTACCTTGAATTTGAAAACCTTTTGCCTTCATAATTAATGCAAGACCACTCATACCTATTCCACCAATGCCTATAAAATGGATAATTTCTTTTTTAGCTAATTCAATTTTCATTTATAATTTCCAATATTTTTTGATTTATATTATTCCATGAGTTTTGGGAATTATGTTTTTCTAAGTTATTTTTTTTTATATTATATTCGGACTTATTCATAATTATACGATTTAAAAATTTTTCTAAATTAACGTCATTAAAGTCTTTTTGATTCATAATCCAGCAGCAACCTAAATTTTGATAAAAATTTGCGTTTTCAAATTGATGATTATCTTTTGCTGAAACTAAAGGGATTGTTAGGAACGGTTTATTCATGATTGATAATTCTGCTAAGGTAGACGCACCAGCACGCGTAATACATAGGTCTGATTGATTTATCAAATCTGCCAAATTTTCCTCAAAATCAAAAATGGTATTTTCAATTTTAGCCTCATCATAAATACTTCTTAATTGATCAGTATTACTTTTATGAGTTTGTTGAATGATTTTAATTTTATTTTTTTTCGACAAATTAACGATTACATTTTTTACCACATTGTCAAAAATCTTTGCTCCTTGACTGCCACCAACAACCAAAAGACAGAATGCTTTATTTTCTGTTTTAATGTCTCTTTTCTCATAAAAATTTTTTTTAACTAGTGGAGTTATTATTTGAATTTTATGTTTAAGTTTTTCAGGGAAGTTTTTTAAGCTTTCTGTATAAGTAAAAATTTTTTTACAAAAACCTAAAAAGAGTCTGTTTGCTCTACCTAAAACAATATTGGGTTCAAGTAGGTATATCTTTATTCCTAATAATTTTGCACCAAAACAAACAGGTAATGACATATATCCTCCTGTTGAAAAAACGACATTAATTTTATTTTTTTTTAATAATAAAACTGTTTTAATCACCAAATAAATTACTTGGAATATTTTAAATATAAAAAATATATTAAGATTTAATTTAGGAGTATTTATCAAAATAATATCATTTTTTTCATCATCTAGATATTTCAGCCCTCTTAAGTCAGTAGAAATAAAAACATTAAAATTTGAATGCAAATGTTCACTCAGAATTTTTGCTGGCACTACATGTCCCCCTGATCCTCCTGTTGAAATTAATACATTTTTCATTCAGTTACTTTTCTTTTTGTTAAATTCAAAATTATACCAGACATTATAGAAATACTTATAATCGATGAACCCCCATAACTTAAAAATGGTAAAGTCATTCCTGTAGTTGGGAATAATCTAATATTTACTCCTATGTGAATCATTGCTTGCATGAGTATTAAGCTAATAGATCCGGTTAGGATTAGTTTGATCTTTTTGTCATTTTCTTTGTAAACTTTTTTCAGAACTGAAAATATTAATACCAGGTAGGTTAATAAAATTAACATTATGAAGATTACTCCAAACTCTTCCGAAATTACTGAAATAATGTAATCTGTATGAGCTTCAGGAACTCTGTTTTTTAATGTTCCCTCTCCAATGCCTTTTCCAAAAAAACCTCCATTTATTATAGCTTCTAATGCTTTATCTGATTGAAAGTTATGAGTACCCATTTCAGGATTAAAAAAAGAAAATAGTCTATCTTTTATGTATTTAAATTGTGGAAAGTAACTAACGATAGATGCTATCGTGGCTAGAGAGATAAAAAAAACTAAGCTCAAAAAAAATATACTAATACCAGAAATAAAAATCAAAACTAACCAACTAAAACCGATTAAAAGAGTTTGACCAATATCTGGTTGAAGTATCAAAAGACTTGATATCAATATAGTTAACAAAAAAGATAAAAAGTATTTCAAATTAAAATTGGTATATTTTTGAGAGCAAATTATCATACTCATTATCACTATTAAAAAAGGCTTTACAAACTCAATAGGTTGTATTCTTGGCAATACCAACAAATCAATCCATCTCTTGGAACCCTTAATCTCTACTCCAATTATAGGAACCAGGAACAACAAAACTAATGATAAACAGAAAAATATTAGTGAAATTCTATAAATCTTTTTTTCAGATATAAAAGATAAAATAAAAATTAAAAAAAAGCCAAAAAAAACAAAAACTGTATGTTTAAAAAAAAAGAAATAAGTATTCGTATCTAATTTATCAGATGCAATTAGGGAAGTTGACACTAATGAGAAGAATAAACCTGCCAAAAATAAAATTAAGATCAATGATAGAATAGGTTTATCAATACTTTTCCACCATTGATAAAAAGAAATATAACTAAATAATTTTTCTTTCATTAATATATCTTTTTATCAACTTATTAAAATATGATCCTCTTTCCTCAAAATTTTTGAAACTATCAAATGATGCAGAGGCTGGACTAAATAAGATTGTATTATTTGAGTGTTTCTTTTTATGAATATTCTTAAAAATTGCTGATACTGCAAGGTTTAAATTTTTAAAAGTTTTAAGTTCCGCATTTTTCTTTAAATCTTTTGAAAATTTTTTAAAGTTTTTACCAAAGACATAAATCTTAATATTTCTAAAATATTTTTTTGATAACGATATTTTGTCATCTTTTTTTGGAATACCACCAATTAACCAATGAATATTCTTGTACATTTCTAGTAATTCTTTTGAAGAAGAATAACTTGTTGATTTAGAATCATTAATGATGATTAATTTATTTTTGTTATAAATAATTTTCTGCCTATAATTCAATCCTTTGAATTTATTTACGCTTTCTAATAATTTATTTGGTTTTATATTAAATTTTTTTATCATTTCTAAAACAAATGAGAGATTTGCTTGATTTGATCTTGATAAAAAATATTTGTTTATAATTTTTTTCAAAATTAGATTGTTCAATTTTGTATCTACATTTACCAGTTTTAATTTAGGCTTTATTGTTTTAATTCTTTTTTGAATTAAATGATCATTTTTATTTACAAATCCAATTGCTCCTCTTTTTCGATTATTAAAAATTTTAAATTTTGCCTCTATATAATTTTTTAAATTACCATGTCTCTCCAAATGATCTGGAGCAATATTAAGGATAGCGGTAAATTTTGATGAAAAAATTTTACTATATTCTAATTGGTAGGATGAAGCCTCAATAACGAAAATTGTTTTTTTTGAGATCTTATTTATAGATAGTATTGGTGTACCAATATTCCCTGCTAATCTTACGTCTTTTTTTTGATCTTTTAAGATATCATATAGAAGTTTGCATGTGGTGGACTTTCCGTTTGTGCCAGTTATTGTTAATGAGACATTTTTATAAAATGAGTAAAAAACATCTAGATCTGTATAGATATTCTTATTTTTTTTTCTAAGTAAATTTTTTAACTTACATTTTTTTATATCAATTCCTGGGCTTAATATAATTATATCAAATTTGGTTTTTAATAATTTTTTAAAATTGAGAGTTTTTTTTTTAATCGACTTATTTATTTTAAGATTTGGGTTGTCATCAAATAAATAAACATCATTTTTATTTCTTAAAAAATTGAATGACGAAAGTCCACTTTTTCCTAATCCATAAATTAAAATTTTTTTATTAAAGAAAATTTGTGAATTGTCACTCATTATCTTAGTTTTAATGTAGCAAGTCCTATCATTGCTAAAATAATAGAAATTATCCAAAATCTAATTACAACTGTTGACTCAGGCCAACCTTTCTTCTCAAAATGATGGTGGATCGGTGCCATTTTAAAAACTCTTTTACCAGTAAGTTTAAATGATATTACTTGCACAATCACTGAAACTGCTTCAAGAACAAATAAACCTCCAGTAATTGCTAAAACTATTTCATGTTTTGTTATTATACCAACTGCTCCTAGAGAGCCACCCAAAGACAAAGATCCAGTATCTCCCATAAAAATTTTTGCTGGAGGTGCGTTGAACCATAAAAAGCCTAAGCAAGAGCCAATGATTGCTCCACAAAAAATTGAAACTTCCCCAGTTCCCTCTATGTAAGGAATTTGTAAATAAGTTGAGAATACAATGTTTCCTGTAACATAACTTATAAATGCAAAACAAGCTGCAACAAGTATAACAGGCACTGTTGCTAACCCATCTAATCCATCAGTGAGATTTACAGCATTCGATGAACCAATAATTACAAATATTGAAAAAGGTATAAAAAACCATCCGAGATTAATGATGAGGTTTTTAAAAAAAGGAAAGTATAGATTAGTTAAATCTTGATAGTCATTAAAGTAAACATAAAAACTAACACCAATTATTGCTAGTATTATTTGAAAGGTTAATTTTAACTTTGATGAGATACCTGAAGAGTTACTGTACTTTATTTTTTTATAATCATCGAATGCCCCAAGCAAACCAAAAGAAATTGCGATATATAAACAAAATAAAACATTTAAATTCGATAAATCAGCCCAGAATAGTACTGATATTAACAAACCAATCAAAATAATTACTCCACCCATAGTCGGGGTTCCTATTTTTTTAACTATATGATCTTCAGGACCATCATTACGGATAGGATTTAAAATTTTTTGTTTTGAAAAAAATTTTATAAAAGTTCCTCCAATAATTAAAACAATAATTAATGAAGTAAAAAAAGATAAACCAGTCCTAAATGTTAGATATTTAAATACATTTAAAAAACTAAAACTATCAACAAAATTTAGTAAAAATTGATAAAGCATTTAATCTAAACCCTTCAAGTTATTTACTATACTGTTGAAACCTGTCGCATTTGAGGCTTTAATCATTAAATAATCATTATTATTTAAATCTTTCTTAATTAATTCAAAAATTCCTGATTTATTTTCTAAAATTCTTCCTCTTTTTACTTTCACAATATTATCGAATATTTCTCTAACCATTTTTCCCATAACAAATACTTTATCAATATTTGTCTCGTTTATTAAAGGAACTATTGATTGGTGAAGTTTTTTTGAATGTGAACCAAGTTCCATCATATCTCCAAGCAAAAGATATTTACGATATTTTTTTGTATTTATATTGTCATAATTTTTTAAGGCTGATTTTAAAGATAGAGGATTAGAATTATAACTTTCATCAATTAAGTTTATTTTTTTGTTACCTATCTTTATTGTAGAATGATCTCCTCTTCCTGCTGGACTTCTAATATCTAAGAAAATTTTTTCATTAAGTTTAAGCACATCCTTGTAAATACTTATTACACTTAAAGCGCTTAAAATATTATAAATATTACTTTGAAAATTATTAGAAATTTTAAAATATTTAAACTTATCATTAAATTTAACTTTAATTTTAAATGCCTTTTTAACTTTTTTAATATTAAACAATTTAACATTTGCTTTTTTAGTTTTAATCCCAAAAGAAATCACATTAATATTATTATTTTTAGCAATTTTTTTATGTAATTTGAAAAAACTATCATCAGCATTCAAGACAATAAAACCATTGGGTAATATATTTTTAATTATCTCTGCTTTAGCTAAAGCAATTTGTTTGATATTTTTGAAATTTTTTGCATGTGCATAATTTATGTTAGTTATCAAGCCAACATTCGGTTTTATAATATTTGTTAAATTATCTATTTCCCCTTTTTTATCCATACCAACCTCTAAAACTCCAAATTCATCACTATGTTTTAAATTAAGTAAACTTAATGGAACTCCAAATTTATTGTTATATGATTTTGGAGAAATACTAACGCTAGAAATCTTTCCTAACACATTGCCCAATAATTCTTTGAGAGTAGTTTTTCCACAACTTCCCGTAATTGCTATAATATTTGTATCGATATTTTGTCTAAATATTTTTGAAATTTCAGTCATAAATTTTAATGTATTTCTTACTTTTATCTGACATTTACTATTAAATTTATTTTGAACTTTATTTACTACAACTAATGATGCTTTATTTTTAAATGCCTCTCCAATATATTTATTTCCATCATTTTTTTTTCCTTTAATAGCAAAAAAGATGTCATTCTTATTTACCTCTTTGGAGTTAATTCTTGCTTTATCTGCTTTTACTAAAGGAATTTTATTTTTGATTTTCGATAATTCTTTAATAATATTTATCTTAAAGTTTTTTGATAAGTTTGTATTCTTAAGTTTAATACAATCTAAAATAATTTTTTTGTCTGAAAAATAAATTTTCTTTTTACCAAAATCTTGAGTTTTCTCATGACCTTTTCCAGCAACCAACAAAATATCACCTGTATTTAAATTTTTAATGGCCTCAGAAATAGCTTTTTTTCTATCAGGAATTTCTTTTATAGAAGTGTCTTGAATACCCTTTTTAATATCATCTCTTATTTTTCTTGGATCTTCAAATCTAGGATTATCATCTGTTAAATAAATTTCGTTAGAATAATCACTTGCAATCTTTCCCATTTTAAATCTTTTATTTTGATCTCTATTTCCACCACAACCAAAGAGTAAAATTATTTTTTTATTTGGAAATTGCTCTTTAAGGTTTGAAAGACACATTCTAAGTGCATCTGGTGTGTGTGCATAATCAAGTATTACTTTAGACCTATTTTTGATTTTACCTATTTTTTCAAGTCTTCCATCTATTGGCTTAAGTTGTGATAAAACATTTAGAATCTTGATTAAACTTATATTGCTATTTTTTGCTGCAATAATAGCCATTAAAATATTTTTTAATTGTATTTTTCCAATAAGATTTAAATTTATTTCTCTTGTAAGATTATAGTATCTAATCTTTAATATTTGCTTCTCACCTCTATAACTATGAGATAAAATTTGAAATTGATTTTTGCTATTATTTAAAACCTGCAATTTCAATTTTCTAGAAATTGCGATTTTTTTTATTCTTTTAAATTCTGGTAATGTTTCGTCTGTTATTACATTTCCTTTCTTTCCTATCAAATTTTCAAAGAGGTACAGTTTTGCTTTAAAATATTCGTAAAAATTTTTATGATAATCTAGGTGATCTTGAGATAAATTTGTGAAAATACCAGATGAAAACTTTAGACCATCCAACCTATGTTGAGTTAGACCATGGCTGGATGCTTCCATAATTACATTATTAATTTTTTGAGATTTTAATTTAGATAATATTTGTCCCATTCGAATTGGGTCTATCGTAGTATTTTGTAAATTTCGTCTTATATTTTTCGATTTTACACCTAATGTTCCGATTGAGGCGACTTTTGTTTTATTAAGTTTTAACAATTGAAAATAAAAATCTGAAACAGATGATTTTCCATTTGTTCCAGTTACAGCAATTAAATTATTTGGTTTATTCTTATAAATTTTAAAAGCGATTTCTGCTAAAAGTTTTCTTATATTTTTAGTATGAATGAATAAAATATCCTTTTGAGGATTTGTAATTCTTTTCTCGCTTATAATAATTTTAGAGCCTTTTTTTATTGCAATAGAAATGAATTTATTTCCATCAAAATTATTCCCTTTTATAGCAAAAAAAATATTATCTTTTTTAATATCTTTTGAATTGAATGAAATCCCTGAGAAAAAAATTTTTTTTTTACTATTATCTATATTGGTAAAATAATTGCCTAATAACATTGTTAATTAATTTGCGAGTATTTTGTGGCTAAAATAGGCCCAATCTTTTCTATAATTTGACCAACAACTTCGACTGAGGTCCAACCCGCAGTATTAAAAGGAGTTCCTTTGTATTTTATTCCTGATCCATCTCTATAATTATAAACGTACTCACTGTTTGTTTTAGGCTCATCCAACATCACAACTAAGCTATACTTGGGATTTGAGGCTGGAAATACTGAGGCAAAAGTATTAATTTTTTTTTGGGAATATCCACCCTCTAAAATTTTTTCTGCGGTACCAGTTTTCCCTGCAACCTCATAACCATCTACATTAGCTAGAGTTGCTGTACCTTCTTTTGTAGTTACAATTTTTCTTAATATTGAAACAAGATTTGATGAAACATTTTCCTCTAAAATTCTTTCTCCTTTAACATATTTTTCTTTTTTTATAAGAGTTGGATTGATCCTAAAACCACCGTTAGCAATAGTAGAGTAAGCGCTAGTTAATTGCAAAATTGTAGTGGTTATTCCATGTCCATATGAAGTTGTTGCAAGCTTACACTTTCCCCAATTAAAGGGTATTGGTTTACCCATTTCCTCTATGTCAAATTGTATTGAGTTAATTAAGTCAAGATCATTTAAAAATTTTTTATATTTTTCAATCCCAATTGATTGGCCGATTCTTACCGAACCTATGTTGCCTGAGCGAATTAATATTTCTTCAGCAGTTAAGTTGGAAGGAATTTTTTTGTCATATTCACTTATTTTATTTTTTCCACAAATAATATTTTTTTCTAAATTTTTAAATTCAGTATTTGGCTCTATTATCTTTTCATTTAAAGCTGCAGCCAAAGTAAAAGTTTTAAAAACAGAACCTAATTCATAAACACCTTTAGTTGCTCTATTAATATAATTCACATCTGTAATATTTGCTCTTTGATTAGGGTCAAAATCAGGCAGCGAAATAATCGATAATATCTCACCATTATTAATATCCATTAAAATTGAGGCACTACCTTTAGTTTTAAATATTTTATTAAACCTTATTAACTCTTCTCTTATCAGGAACTGAATATCTTTATCGACAGTAAGTTGAATAGATTTATCGTTTTTTTTTAAATCTACATCTAATGATTTCTCTAACCCAGAAATCCCCAGGTTATCATCATCTATTTGTCCTATTATATGACTAAATAAATTTTTTTGTGGATAAACTCTGATAAGATTTTCATGTGGTTTTATTGATTTATCCCCCAACATCATAATTTTCTCATAGTTCTCCTCTGAAATTTTTTTTTCAAACCAAAAAAATTTATCTTTTGAAAGTTTTGAATTAATTAATTCAAAATCTTTATCAGGAAAAATGTATTTTAGATTAAGTAGCAATTTTTTTTTATCTATCGCTTCAACTGGATTTATTCCAATATCAATAGAATTAACAGTTTTTGCTAAAAAATGATTATTTCGATCTAAGATATTTGCTCTCTGAATTTTTTTAAAAGAGCCATAATTCTTTGAAATATTGGAATTTAAATCTCTTGATCCCAGATGAGTAAGATGAATACAATAGATTAAAGAAATTAGGAAAAAAATAAAAAAAATAAATGCAACTCTATTAAACTTAATATCAAAGTTTTTTTTGTCACTTTTAAATTCAAATTCTTCTTTGTTTTCTTGGAGAATAAACTTCATAATATTAATTTTCGCTATCTATAATTTTGACATCGT
Source organism: uncultured Pelagibacteraceae bacterium (assembly GCA_902576375.1). Lineage (GTDB taxonomy): Bacteria > Pseudomonadota > Alphaproteobacteria > Pelagibacterales > Pelagibacteraceae > Pelagibacter. Next base: position 253,568 of record CACGUZ010000001.1, on the reverse strand, counting down.
TTGTAAGAATTTTTTCTCTCGTGAAGTCAATAATACCAATTTCATTTATACTCTTTTGGGTTAATTTACTTTCAAAATAAAGATTTTGATAACTAATCAGTTTTTCTGGAGAGCTTAAATAATCAAATTCAAGTTTTATATTTTTTAATTCTGAATTTAAATCTAATATATTCTCTTTTAGACTGAACAATTCTTCATCAATTTTCTTTGTAGAATTTTTTATAAAAGAGGTAATTACAATAAGTGAAAAAATTAAACCAATAGTTAGAATTTTTTTCATAAGTTATGTCCAAGATTTTCAATTTCAATTAAATCTTTAAATTTGTCTAAAATATCAGTTTTAAAATCGTAAATATTTTCCTTTTTTATTAAGCACCTTAATTTTGCAGACCTAGAAGGAGGGTTTTCTTTAAGCTCTAGAGTCGATGGCACTATTGGCTTTTTTTGATGTAATTTAAATAAGATTTCCTCGTATATTTTATCGGGTTGGTATCTAGATATACTTTTGTGTTCTGAGAGACTTCTAAAGAAATATTTTACAATTTTATCTTCTAAAGAATGAAAAGTTACAATAACCAAAAGACCATCTTTTTTTAAAACTTTAGCTGCATATATCATTCCATAAATTAGCTCACTTATTTCCTTGTTAACAAAAATTCTTAACGCCTGAAAAACTTTAGTTGCAGAGTGAATTTTTTTATTATTTCCTTTTTTTGATTTTTCAATAATTTTTACTAAATGAGGGGTATCTATTTCTTTTAACAATCTGTCTTTAAGAATATTCTTAACGATTAGTTTTGAATCTCTTTCGTCACCAAAAAATTTAAAAATTTTAATAAGACTTTTTCCATCTAATTTATTTATTGCTTCTTTAGCTGAAAATTCATTTAAACCCATCCTCATATCCAACGATCCTCTAGAATTAAAAGACAATCCTTTTTTTTGATCTTTAATCTGTGTAAATGAATAACCTAGATCAAATAAAATACCTCGAACGTTTTCATCTTTGAGTTTTAAATTTCCTAATTTACTAAAATTTAAATTTTTAAAGCTAAATCTTCCTGGAAATTCTTTTTCAATTTCTTTTGCAATTTTTAAACTTTCAGAGTCTCTATCAAACCCAATTACTTTGTTGTTTTTATTCTTAAGAATTTCTCGAGTGTAACCACCTTGACCAAAAGTACAGTCGATAAATGTGCCACCATATTGAGGGGTAATAATGCTAATAATTTCTTTTAGCAGTACTGGATAATGTTTTGTTTTATCCTGTACTATGGTGGCTTCCATTTATTTTTACGAAGAACATTAATTTTTTTGTCTTCTTAAAAATGCTGGTATCTCTAAATCGTCCTCTTGATCTTCATTTTCTTGGGACAAAAGATTTTCTGTTGAAGATGTTTCTTCTTGAGAACTAAATAAGTCTGGTGCATCACTATCTACTCCAAACTCTTTTAAATCATTTTTTATCTTATCTTCATTAGTTGATTCAACTATAGCTTCATGAGTGAAGGAATTTTCCTGATCCTCGTTTGTGTTCTCAACAAAACTTTCAACTTGCTGGTTTTTTAATAATTCCTCATGATATTGATCATTAATTTCATTAATATTTTCATTTGCAGTTTCACTAATATTTTCGGCTGTAATTTCATTTTCTAATTTTAATGCATTAGCGCCGCTTGAAATTGGTGTGCTAGTTGAAAAATTAAAAGAGGTATTAGATCCCAAATTTGAAAAATCGGAATATCCGGGATTTCTATTTTGAATCCTATGGACCATATTTATTACTGATTTTGTCTCAGGTTGTTGTCCATCTAAAGCAGTCGCAACAATTGATACTCTAATTTTACCTTCAAGAGATGGGTCAGTTATTGCGCCTATAATTACCTCTGCATCAGCCTCAACTTCAGATCTTATTTTGTTAACCACTTCATCAACTTCAAATAACTTAAGATCTTTGCCACCAGTAATATTTACTAATAATCCTTTTGCACCTTTTAGAGTATAGTCATCAATTAAAGGGTTGCTGATTGCCATCTCCGTAGCTTTCATGGATCTCCCTTCGCCCTCAGCTTCTCCTGTACCCATCATAGCTTTACCCATAGATGCCATAACTGTCTCAACATCAGCAAAATCTAAATTAATGATTCCTGGTCTTACCATTAGATCTGTTACACTTTGAACCCCATGCATTAAAACATTATTTGATAGATTAAAGGACTCCTCAAAAGTAGTTTGTTCATTTGCTATTTTAAACAAATTTTGATTAGGAATAACTATTATCGTATCTACATGTTTTCTTAGCTCCTCAAGACCGATCTGGGCTCTTCTCATTCTTGATGGACCTTCATATAAAAATGGTAATGTTACAACTCCAACTGTTAAGATATTTAATTCTTTTGCAGCTCTTGCAATTACGTGCGCTGCACCAGTTCCTGTTCCACCGCCCATTCCAGCAGCTATAAAAACCATATTTGCACCTTGTAAAACATTTACGATATCATTTAGAGATTCATCTGCCGCGGCTTGACCTATATCAATTTTTGCACCCGCACCTAAACCCTTGGTTAAATTTAAACCAATTTGAATTTTTGATTTTGCTTTACTATGTTTTAAATCTTGTGCATCAGTGTTGACAGCAATAAATTCCACTCCCTGCATTCCATTTTCAATCATTTCATTAATTGCATTTCCCCCAGCACCACCAACTCCCATTACTAAAAGTCTTGGTTGTAGCTCTCTTATCTCCGGTGTTTTAAAGTTAATTGTCATTTTTATATCCCCACGTTATTTATTAGTTAATGCTCCCATTTAAGACCAGCACGATTTAAATTTGCTTTTTTTCTTGCAGTGACCTTAAATTTTTCAAAAATTGTTGGTTCCCAAATCTGAAAGGTCTTGCCTTGACCAACAAATACCATGCTATTTTTAATTTTTGCATGTTTTAATAATTTTGGCGTAAGTGAAATTCTTCCTTCACTATCAAATTGTAAATTGATGCTTTCTGATAATATTGATGTGGCAAAAAAATCTCTTTTTTCCTCAAATGGATTAAGGGTATCTATCGAATTCGAAATTTTTTCAACTCTATCTTGTGGCCATGCTTCTATTGATTGATTATTAAATGAAGGATAACAAATAACACCATTGTATCCTAAATTAGATAAATAAGATCTAAAGCTTGCAGGCACTGACACCCTTCCTTTTTTGTCTAATTTGTTTTCGTATGTTGATAAAAACATAAAACATAAATTCCTTTATTCCCTCAATATGGGAATATTTGGGATATTATGGGTTTTAGGGCTAAGTGTCAATACATACAATTTATAGTTTAATCAACATATTTACGTGATTTAGATTATAATAAATGAATTATTTAGACGGAGAAGTTTGCCAGATAAACTATAAGCCGGGTTCTGTCATTTAAACCTATCATTTCTCTAGGTTTGAAATCTCTTCCAAACTCAAGCGACTAACCCAGGTGACTAGCCAAGGATGGCTTTTAGTTATTTAACAATGTCACCTCTACTTAGTCTTGCTCCCAGTGGGGTTTTCCAGCGTTCATTGTTACCAATAGAACCGGTGTGCTCTTACCACACCTTTTCACCCTTGCCATGTTATGGCGGTTTATTTTCTGTGGCACTGTCCCTAGGGTTGCCCCCGCCAGGTATTACCTGGCACTGTATCCTTGCGGAGCCCGGACTTTCCTCTTTAATTGCTTAAAGCGATAAGTCGTTTATCTGGCAGAATCAATTTATTACTAAATCGAATTTTTTCAACAATAATTAATTAGTAATTTAGCAAATTTTTAGTCAAAATAAGACATTCTTGGTCACAAATTCCATTTACTAGACCCTGTCGAAATCTTCGCTGAAAAGCTTTGACTAAAAGTTTTTTTTTATTAAGGGGGCTTGTTGATTGAACTTTTACATAACCGATTTTATGAAGATTAATAAAAAATTTGTTTCTATCTGATGATTTAATTTTTTTAAATCTGTACTTTTCAAGTTTTTTTTTATCAAGTTTATGCCAATACGCAAGTTTAAGTTTTGCCAATTCTTCCCAAGGAAATTTTTCGCCCGGATCTTTTTTACGATTTGGAGCAATATCTGAATGTCCTAAAATATTCTTAATATTTATTTTGTATCTCTTTATCAAAAATCTTAAAAGTTTTTTTAATGAATTCATTTGCTTGATAGAGAATTTTTTATAAAAATTTTCATGACCAGGATTTTGAATTTCAATTCCAATAGAGTATCGATTTAGAGATTTAATATTTTTCCATTTAGATTTTCCTGCATGCCAAGCTTCATAAAGGTCTGGAACTAAATTGAGTATTTTTCCATTTTTTTTTATAAAGTAATGAGCACTTACTTTTGACTTAAGATCAGTCAGTCTATTTAAAGCTGATAACTCATCTTTCATTCCTGTGTAATGGATGATTATATATTTAATGTTTTTTTTTTGTCTTTTAGGTGTACTAAAGTTTGGGGAATAATTACTTGTTATTTTAAGCCACATTTAAGCTATAATTTTGATTAATTCTTATTTTATTTTGTTTCTCATTGTAATATATAGGATCAATAATGATTAAGAAAATTATAGTTATAATAATTGCAACTTTTGCGCTAGTTTCAAATTTGCACGCCGGTTCTGACGGTGAATTAATTTTAAAAAAAAATGAGCCATCTAAAATTAAAGACTGCTCAGAAACTTTTAACAAAGCTTCTTTTGCACTCAATCAAGGTTTAGACAAAGTAATATTTAAACCGGTAGCAAGCGTTTACAGATTAATGCCATCACCAGTAAAAACTGGGGTAAGTAATTCATTAAATAATCTTGGCAATTTAGTTACAATTCCAAATAATCTTTTACAAGGAGAGTTTGCCTTGGCAGGATTAAACTCTGGAAGATTTATAATTAACACTACAGTTGGAATTTTAGGTTTGTTCGATATTGCATCATATATAGGATTTGAAGAATACACAAAAGAAGATTATGGACAAAGTCTTGCAGTACATGGTGTAGGGCCTGGATGCTATTTGGTGCTCCCAGTATTAGGACCTAGCACTGCTAGGGATACTGTTGCTTCACTAGCTAACTTTTTTGGTGGTGATGCTTGGTATAATGTAACTGTAAGAAATGACACTCAATACTTTAGAGATGTAGATTATTATACATCTAAAGTTACAAGTGGAATTGATTTTAGGGCCAAAAATTTCGACTCAATTGAAAATCTTGAAAAAAACTCACTTGATTTTTATGCATCTGTAAAAAGTCTTTATTTACAAGATAGGCAACAAAGAATCTTGAATAGTCAAAAAATTATTGAAACTCAAGATGATAGTGATTGGGAAGAAATAGAAACACAATAATTTCATTACATAATGATGAAAAAGAAATTGTTAGTATTTTTAATTGTTTTTTTTTCGACTACATTTAACTCATTTTCTATAGAGCCTGATATTTTTGTACAATCCACTGTAAATAGGGCATCTAAATTACTTGGGGAAAATATTTCAAAAAATAAAAAAATTGAGAAATTAAAGAAAATTGCAAAAGAAACTGTAGATATAAGAGGTATTGGATTTTATACACTTGGAAAGAAAAGAAAATCTTTAAACGAACAAGAAAAAAAAAGATATGCTGAATTATTTGAGGGATATTTTTTAAAAAGTTTTTCAAGCAGATTAGCGGAGTATACTAATCCTGAAATTGATGTTCAAAATAAAGAAAAGCTTAACGAAAATTACACTATCGTAAATAGTATTTTAAAAGCTACTAATGAAAGACCAGAGATAAAAATTGATTGGCGAATATATACTAAAGATCCAGAAAATCCATTAATCAGAGATTTAATAATAGAGGGCTTAAGTTTAGCAAGAACTCAAAAAGAGGAATTTGCCTCTGTTTTAAATTCAAATGATGATGACATTGAAGCTTTATTTAAAGTCTTAAAAGAGTTTTCACAAAATTAGAATTAATGAAATGGTGGGCCCGCCAGGACTCGAACCTGGGACCAATACATTATGAGTGTACTGCTCTAACCAACTGAGCTACAGGCCCAAATAATTGATGATGTTTACAATGTTTTACTTTACTACGCAAGTTAAGATATATTTATATTTAAGATTTAAAATAGTTTAATCTGAAAATATATGGATAAGAATATTAAGAAACTTACAATATATAAATTATTCCTAAATTCTAAAAAATATTCAGTTAAATGGAGTGGATATTTTCAGGTTTATGAAAAAATTTTTTCTAATTATAGAAACAAAAAAATTAAATTTGTTGAAATTGGAGTAGCAAATGGTGGTTCGTTATTTATGTGGAGAAATTACTTTGGCAAAAAAGCTGAAATAATCGGCATTGATCTTAACCCTAATGCAAAAAAATTAGAGAAGTATGGATTTAAAATCTATATTGGAAGTCAAAGTGATAAGAAATTCTGGAATAAATTTTATAAAAAAGAGGGAAAAATTGATATAGTTTTAGATGATGGTGGCCACAAAAACTTACAACAAATTAGTACAGTTCATCATTCCTTACCATATATAAAAGATGGAGGAAAGATCGTAGTCGAGGATACAGGTACAAGTTTCCTTAAAAAAGAGTTTAATAATCCCTCAAAATATTCATTTATTAATTACTCCAAAAATATAATTGATATTATCCATAGGAGATCACCTTTATTAAATAAAAGCTTAAATTTTTATTCAAAAAAAATTTTTTCAGTTGATTTTTTTGAGTCAATTGTCGTTTTTTCTGTTGACTCTAAAAAATGTTTTTTAAATAAAGAAGTAAATAACAAAGCCAAAAATGAATGGGCTATTGATTATAGACATAATGAATATTTTAAAGGAATTAAAGATAAACTTGATAAGCAATACGGACTTATGAACAAAAGAAGTTTTTTTAGAAGGTTAACTCGAAAAATATTTTATAGAAATTTTTTGTTTAACATATTTGATAATCTAAAGATAAAAAAAATATTCAACGAAATGAAAAGATAGTTTTAAATATGGTGGGCCGTGTTGGTTACGCTCCAACTACCCCTGCAATGTCAATGCAGTACTCTACTATTGAGCTAACGGCCCTTTAACTTTCAAGAAAACTTTTCAATTGTTTTGATCTGCTTGGATGTTTAAGTTTTCTTAAGGCTTTTGCCTCAATTTGTCTTATTCTCTCCCTTGTAACTGAAAATTGTAACCCAACCTCCTCTAAGGTGTGGTCTGTATTCATTCCTACACCAAATCTCATCCTCAGAACTCTCTCTTCTCTTGGTGTCAACGTAGACAATATTTTTGTTGTTGCCTCTCCTAAATTAGATTTAATCGCTTGCTCTAAAGGAGCTAGGGCTTTGGTATCTTCTATAAAATCTCCTAAACTACTGTCATCCTCATCACCTACTGGTTTCTCTAAGGAAACAGGTTCCTTCGAAATTTTCAAAACCTTTCTAACTTTATCTAATGGCATACGTAATTTTTTTGCCAATTCCTCTGGGGTTGCCTCTCTACCAAATTCACTTAAAATTAATCTTTGTGTTCTTACTATTTTATTAATTGTTTCAATCATGTGAACAGGTATTCTGATAGTTCTTGCTTGATCAGCAATTGACCTTGTTATTGCTTGTCTAATCCACCAAGTTGCATAAGTTGAGAATTTATAACCTCTTCTATACTCAAACTTATCAACTGCTTTCATCAACCCAATATTACCTTCCTGAATTAAATCCAAAAATTGAAGACCTCTATTAGTATATTTCTTTGCAATTGAAATAACTAATCTTAGATTAGCCTCCACCATTTCCTTTTTTGCAATTCTAGACTCTTTTTCACCTTTTTGAACCCTGCTAACTAACTTTTTAAAATCAGTTACAGACATTCCAATTTTATGGCTTATCTCTATTAGTCTTTCTCTAATATTTTTAAACTCATCTTTATTTTTGTTAAAAAATTGTTTCCATAAAGTATTTGTGTCTAAAAATTTTTTTAAATTTGGATTTATTTCATTACCAATATAAAATTTTATAAATTCATTTCTCGGTATTTTCTGATCCATAGCTAATCTTAAAAGATTTCCCTCAAGTGAAATAATTTTTTTATTTTCAACATAATGTTTTTGCACAAGTTCTTCTAGAATTGAAGGAGACAATTGCAAAGATTTTATATTTTCTAGAATATCATTAACAATTTTTTCATAACCTTTTTCCTTAGAAGTTGAAAAAGTTTTTGAATTCAAAATACAATCTAATTTCTCTTTTTGATATTTTATTAATTTACGATATTCTTTTGTAAGCAAATGAACAGTTTTTAAAACTTTTGGCTTAATCTCAGATTCCATTGCAGCAAGTGTGGGGTTAAAATCATCATCACTTTCATCAGAGGTGCTTTCATCTTTTTCATCTTCTCCAGCATTTTTTTGTTTAGCACTCGGACCAGTATTTTCATCTTCCATATAATTAGTGTCTATATCAATTATCTCCCTTACAAGAATTTCATCTTTTTGTAATTTTTCATCCCATTCAAAAAACTGTTGTGCAGTTATAGGGCTTTGGGATAGTGCGATTAACATCACATCTTTTCCTGCCTCTATTCTTTTTGCAATTGCTATTTCACCTTCTCTTGAGAGTAATTCAACTCCACCCATTTCTCTCAAATACATCCTGATAGGATCATCACTTTTTTCAATCGTTTTGCCTTCCTCTTTTGAAGAATTTTCTTTTTTTCTTAAAACTTTAAAATCTGATTTTTTTTCAACTAATATTATTCCCTCATCTAGAATATGAATAAATGCTTGAGATAAATTTTCGTCTGATAAGTTTCTTTTGCCAAGTGATTTACTTAATTCTTCGTGGGTTATAAAACCTCTATGAGTCCCTCGACCCATTAATCTAGCAAATGATTTAGTAATAATTCTTTCCACAGCAATTTAAATTTGAAAGTTCTATATAATATCAAATTAGCAAAAATCCATTGCTAATTTATTCAGATTAGTTAATTTTTCTCTCATTTTTGAGCTCTTTTAGCTCATTAAATGTTGTTTCACTTAAATCCTCTGAGAATTTCGATTCTAATTCTTGGATTCTTAATTCTAAATCGTGATTAAATAAATCTTTTGAAATATCATCCAATAGTTCTATCACTTGATTGTCATTTTTAGGTTTATTTTTAAGAATATGTTTAATTGGCGCAAACTTGTTTATCTTATCTAGCAATTGTTTATCAAAATTAAGTTTTTCAATATAAATAGTTTCACTTGATTTTAATTTATTAATTAGAGAGTTGAATATTTGTTTATTAATTTCTGAGAATAATTTTATATTTTCTACTAAATGAATGTTTGACTGAAAAAAAGATAAATTATTTAAGAGTAAATATAATAAAGAAAATTCTTTTAATTCAACAGCAGTAATTGCCTGACTTTCATTATAAAATTTTTTCGTTGATTCAAGTGATTTTGTTTTCTTGACAGAAAACTTATTCTTATTTTGATTGAAATGGGGTGTTAATTCTGCAATTTTCTCTAGAAAAAATTCAAGAACATATTTTTTAATAAAATTATCTTTAATTGTATTAGCTGTTGATCTAAGCCTTTTTTCAAATATTGCCATTGAAGAGGGATTATTTTCGGTTTGTTTTTTATAATGACTGAAAATAAATTGATGAATTGGTAATTTATTCTTTTTTGTAAAATCTAAGAAATAGTTTTTGCCGTTTTTATTTACAAAACTATCTGGGTCCTCTTTATCTGGTAAAAATAAAAAAGATATATGTTTTTCAGGTTTCAATTCTTTTATAGAATTTTCTGCAGCTCTTAAAGCTGCTTTATAACCACTCTCATCTCCATCAAAACAAATAATAATTCCATCATAAAACTGATTTAATGTTAAAATTTGTTTATCGGTTAAAGAAGTGCCAAGATTTGCAACAACGTTTTCAACTCCATTTTTACTCAAACCTACTACGTCCATATAACCTTCAACTAAAAAAATATGATCTAACTTATTAGATAATTTTCTCGCTCGGTCTAAATTATAAAGATTTGAACCCTTTTTGAAAAAATTTGTCTCCGGTGAATTAATATATTTTGCTAAATAATCTAAATTTTCTATTATTCTACCACCCAAAGCAATTGGCTGTCCTGAAATATTGTTAATTGGAAATATCAATCTTCCTCTGAATCTTTCTACACAAGTTTTTTTCTTTTCATCAAAATAAAATAAACCACTTTCTAATAAAGTCTTTTCACTAAATTCTTTTTTAAGTTCATCAAATAAACTTGGATTTTTTTCAACAAAACCAATTTTAAATTTTTTAACTTCTTCTTTGCCTAATGATCTATTCTTTAAATAATCTCTGGCATTTGAGAGTTTTTCATTTTTTAATAGCTGATAATGATAATAATCAACATATTTGCTATAGATTGATAAATACTCTTTCCAATTTTTTTCTCTCTCTTCATCTTGTTTTGTAAATAGATATGGTTGCATTCCTGCAATATTAGCAAGATATTTTACTGCTTCTCCAAACCTTAAGTTTTGAGTTTTCATAACAAAATCAAAAATATTTCCATGCTCTGAAGTTGCGAAGCAATGATAAAATTCTTTTTCATCATTAACTGTAAAGGAAGGAGTTTTCTCACTTTTAAACGGTGAAAGTCCAACAAACTCTTTTCCTCTTTTTTTTAAAGCTACAACTTTTGAAACAACACTAGAAACTTTAAGACGAGTTTTAATTTCATCTAGATATTCCTTTGGATATTTCATTATTTATTTAATAATTCTTTTAACAAGGCGCCTGCTTTTGAAAAATCAATTTCATCAGCATGCTTTTTTTTTAATTCACCCATTACTTTTCCCATGTCTTTAATAGAGCTTGCACCTAATTTAGAAATAGTTTCCTCACATATCTTTTTAGTATCTTCATCATTTAGCTGCTTAGGTAAAAAACTTGATAGAATATTGAATTCGTTTTGCTCAATTTCTAGAAGATCAGAGCGATTATTTTTTTTATAAATATCGATTGATTCGGTTCTTTGCTTCATCATCTTTTTTAATAATCTTTTTATATCTTCATCATCTGTTTCTTTTTTGTTAGGACCAGACCTGTTAGAAATATCGAGATCCTTAATTGATGATAAAATTAACCTATAAGTTGAGATTTTTGTTTTATCTTTAGATTTTAAAGCATTTTTATATTCAGTTTCGATTGTTACTTTTAATGACATAATTTTTTAATCTACTTTAAAGAATAAATTCTTCAAAAGAAAAATTGTTTTTTTACAATTTTATAATACATCTCTGTTGCGATAATAAATCAATTATTGTATTAACCTTTAACTTATGAGTTGTAATTGACTAAAAAAGTAAAAAAAACTCACTTAAAAAATTCTCAAAAAAATACAGGTATTTTAGTTTTAGAAAACAAAAAGATTTTTAGAGGTATTGGAATTGGATATCAGGGAGAGGCTACTGGTGAGGTTTGCTTTAATACCTCATTAACTGGATACCAAGAAATAATATCGGATCCATCTTATGCTGGACAAATAATAAACTTTACCTTTCCTCACATTGGAAATGTAGGTACGAATAAAGAAGATTTCGAATCTGATAAAATATGGACTAAAGGTGTAATTTTTAATTCTGAGATAACATCACCATCAAACTATAGATCTTTTCAACATTTAGATGCCTGGTTAAAAAGAAATAAGATAGTTGGAATTACTGGGCTTGATACAAGAAGTTTAACGAATTTTATAAGAGACAAAGGTGCTCCAAAAGGAACCATAGCTTTCTCTAATAAAAGTAAATTTCATATAAACAAACTTATTAATTCTACGATTAAATGGAGTGGGCTAAAAAATTTAGATCTAGCAGAAAAAGTTACCACGCAAAAAAATTATGTTTGGAAAGGACTTAAAACTTGGAGAAAAGAACATGGCTATATAAAAAATAATCAAAATTCATTTCATGTGGTGGCCATAGATTATGGAATAAAAAAAAATATTTTAAGATATTTTTCTGACTTTAAATGTAAAGTTACTGTGGTTTCTTGCAAAACATCTGCAGAAAAAATTTTATCTTTAAAACCTCATGGCGTCTTCTTGTCTAATGGACCTGGAGATCCATCTGCAACAGGAAAATATGCAATTCAGATAATTCAAAATCTTATTAAAAAGAAAATACCAATATTTGGTATTTGCCTTGGTCATCAGATACTCGCTCTTGCATTGGGTGGTAAAACAAAAAAAATGAAATTAGGTCATAGAGGAGCAAATCATCCAGTTAAAAATTTAATTAATGACAATGTAGAAATTACTAGCCAAAATCATGGTTTTGAAGTTGTAAGAGAAAACTTACCAAAAAATATTCAGATTACTCATAAATCATTGTTCGATAATAGTATAGAGGGAATAAGATTAAAGAATAATCCTGTATTCTCAGTTCAATACCACCCAGAGTCAAACCCCGGACCGCAAGATAGTGTCTATTTATTCCAGGAATTTATTAACAGTATGAAAAAAAATGCCAAAAAGAAAAGATATTAAAAAAATTTTAGTTGTAGGTGCTGGACCAATTATTATTGGTCAAGCTTGTGAATTTGATTATTCTGGAACCCAAGCTTGTAAGGCATTAAAAGATGAGGGTTATAAAGTTGTATTGATTAATTCAAATCCAGCAACAATTATGACAGATCCAGATGTTGCAGATAAAACTTACATTGAGCCTATTACTTTAGAGGTTTTAGAAAAAATTCTCAAAAAAGAAAAACCAGATGCAATTCTTCCAACCATGGGAGGCCAGACCGCTCTTAACCTCGCAATGGAGGCAGAGAAAAAAGGAATTTTAAAAAAATATAAAATCGAATTAATTGGTGCAAATTCAAAAGCTATTTCCAATGCAGAAGATAGAAAAAAATTTAGAAAAAACATGATTGATATTGGTTTAGATCTTCCAAAATCTGAGATCGTAAACAATATAAATCAAGCATCAAAAGTTTTGAATAAAATTGGTCTGCCAGCAATAATTAGGCCAGCTTTTACGCTTGGGGGTTTAGGAGGAGGAATAGCAAAAAACAAGAAAGATTACCTAAAAATTATCAAAAATGGTTTACACGAGTCTCCGGTAAGCCAAGTGCTTGTAGAAGAGTGCTTAGAAGGTTGGAAAGAATTTGAAATGGAGGTTGTGAGAGATAAAAAAGATAATTGTATAATTATTTGTTCGATAGAAAATGTAGATCCAATGGGAATACATACGGGAGACTCCGTTACGGTTGCTCCCGCATTGACATTAACTGACAAAGAATATCAAGTAATGCGAAATGCTTCTATTGCATGTTTAAGAAAAATTGGAGTTGAGACAGGTGGTTCAAATGTTCAATTTGCAATAAATCCTAAAAATGGGCGAATGGTAATAATTGAGATGAACCCTAGAGTATCAAGATCATCAGCCCTTGCATCAAAAGCAACTGGATTTCCCATAGCTAAAGTTGCTGCAAAACTTGCAGTAGGATATACATTGGATGAATTAAAAAACGAAATTACCAAAGTTACTCCAGCATCATTTGAACCAAGTATAGATTATGTAGTAACCAAAATTCCAAGATTTACTTTTGAAAAATTTTCAGCATCTCCAGCAATTTTAGGCACATCAATGAAATCAGTTGGGGAAGCAATGGCAATCGGAAGAAACTTTAAAGAATCTCTTCAAAAAGCCTTGATCTCTCTTGAGACTGGTTTCTCGGGATTAGACAGAATATTTGATCTAAACAAAAAACAAATTGAAAAAAAATTAAGAGAAAATATCCCAAATAAAATCTTACTTGTTGGTGAAGCAATGAGGAAAAAAATCAATATTAAAAGAATTTATAGTTTATCAAAAATCGACCCTTGGTTCTTAAACCAAATTAAAGAAATAATAGATAATGAAATTAAGATCAAAAACAATGGATTACCTAAAAATTTTGATGATTTTAACCGAATTAAATCAATAGGTTTTTCAGATAAAAAGCTTTCTGAGCTGTCAAATTTATCTGAAGATATTGTGAGAAAAAAAAGAACTGCACTCAAAATTTTACCAGTATTTAAAAAAGTTGATACTTGTGCTGCAGAATTCAAATCTTTTACACCATACATGTACTCAACATATCAAAGAAATTTCTCAATAAATTCAGAGTGTGAAGCTGACCCATCTGTTAAGAAAAAAATTATAATATTAGGTGGAGGGCCTAATAGAATAGGACAAGGAATAGAATTTGATTATTGCTGTTGTCAAGCCAGTTTTGCTTTAAAAGCTGCTGGTTTTGAGACTGTAATGGTTAATTGTAATCCAGAGACTGTCTCAACAGATTATGACACTAGCGATAGATTATATTTTGAGCCTTTAAAGGAAGAATATGTGTTCAACATTATAAAGAGAGAGAAGGATAAAGGGAATTTAGTCGGTATAATTACGCAATTTGGTGGGCAAACTCCAATTAAATTAGCAAAATTTTTACATGATAATAATCTCCCAATTCTAGGAACTCAATACTCATCTATTGATCTAGCAGAAGATAGAGATAGATTTAGAAAACTTTTAGAAAAATTAAATTTAAATCAAGCTGAAAGTGGAATTGCAAAAAATTTCAAACAAGCAATTGAAATATCTGAAAAAATTGGTTTACCTTTAATGGTTAGACCCTCTTATGTTCTTGGGGGAAGAGCGATGGAAATTGTTTATGAAAAAAGCCAATTAAAAAATTTTGTTGATGAAGCCTTTAAAGCAGCAGAAAAAAATCCAATTCTTATTGACAAATTTTTAGATCATGCAATGGAGGTGGATGTTGATGCTATATCAGATGGTAAAGAAGTGCATGTGGCTGGGATAATGCAGCATATAGAGGAAGCAGGTATTCATTCTGGGGACTCGGCTTGCAGCTTACCACCAGTCTCAATAAAACCTTTTTTAATAAAAGAAATTGAGAAACAAACAAAAAATTTAGCCCTAGCTCTTAAAGTTAAAGGTTTCATGAATGTTCAATTCGCAATAAAGAAAGATGAAATTTTTGTTATTGAGGTAAACCCAAGAGCTAGTCGGACTGTTCCTTTTGTCTCAAAAGCTAAAGGGGTGCCGTTGGCAAAGATAGCCTCGAGAGTTATGGCCGGTGAGAAACTTTCAAAATTTGATTTAAAAGATAAATCTAAAGGCATGTTTGCTGTAAAAGAAGCTGTTTTTCCATTTAATAAATTTCCTAATAGTGATTTATTGTTAGGTCCAGAAATGAAATCAACTGGGGAAGTGATGGGATTTGACAAAAATTTTGGAATGGCGTACGCAAAAAGCCAGATAGCATCGTCTAATTCCCTACCTATTAAAGGATTAGCTTTTTTATCATTAAAAGACTCTCATAAAGATGAGGGATTAGGGCTTGCAAAAGAACTTTTAAAACTAAATTTTAGTTTGTGTGCCACAAAAGGAACTGCTGAATATATTCAAAAACATGGCATGAGTTGTAAAATTATAAATAAAGTAAGTAGTGGGTCACCTCATATTGTTGATGTTCTCGACTCCAAAAAAATTGCATTAGTAATAAACACTGGTGGAGGCAATACAGAATACAGATTAAGCGATGCTATTGCTTTAAGAAGAGCAACACTTAAAAATAAAGTGCCCTACTGCACAAATATGTCAACAGCACTAGCATGTATTGAAGGTATTAAGTCACTTAAAACAAAAAAATTAGAGGTGACGTCTCTACAAAATATTTAATAAACTTTCCAATCAGTTTTAAATGTAACATAATTGACTTGAATACATCTTCTTTCTTTAAAAATTTTTTTCTTTTCCATACCGTGCCATGTATTTGGACCACTAGTAAATAAATAACCATAATTATGCTTGTAGGGAACTGTTTTAACTTTTTCTAATTTTTCATTATAAAAATCAGTGCCTAATTCCTCTGACTCATTTACGTTATTTACAAAAATAAGTCCTGACATTAATTTTTCTTTAATATCACAATGAGGCTTTAACCAAAAACCTTCACGATCACATATAACTTCAAGTCTGACATACGAACCTGATAAATCTTTATTAATCATTTTGGAGATCGTTTCGCATGTTTCTTTAGATTGAAGTTCATTAATGAATTTTACTAAATTTGGAAATTGAGAAGCATTATCTTTTGTAACAAAACATCTAAATTTTATTGCCTTACCGCCTGAAGCTATGCCTTCTCTAAATTCGGCAGCACCACCATCAATTGCTCTTGTACCATCATAATTGAGATTGTGTTTTCTTACATCGGGAATGTCTGCACCTTCTATTTCTTTAATAGCTTCTTCACTTAAAGCATTATTATATTCCCAGTGATTAAATGGAAATTCATACTTTTTTGAGTTTTTCAATATAGAATTAAGAAAAGTCATAATTTTTAAATTGTTTCTCTATATATCCCGATATTCTATCAGTTTCATTAAGTTTTTTATAATTCCATTCTTCTACTCCGTCCCCTAAGTTTTTAATTATTTCTAGGGATTTAAAAAGCTCAAAAAATTTTTTGAAACGAGTATTTTTTTTAATAGCCGGCATTAGGGCCACATATATAGGTCTCCCCGACATAGCTGCCTCAGATATCATAGATGTAGAGTCGCAAGTTACAATAATATGATTAGCTAGTTTAAGTGATGACAAATAGGCTTTCTTATCAATATCTTGAATTATAATCTGATCATCATCAAAAAAATTTCGAGCTTTATCTTTAATTCTTTGCGGTGTTCTCATTGAAGGTATAAAAATTAGCTGATAACCTTGATTTATGAAATTTTTTTTGGTTTTAACAAAAATTTCCTCAATTATTTCATCATTAAAATCATAATACTTATTTGGACCACCAGCGATAAACGCAATTACTTTTTCTTTTTTAATTCTAGGTTTTAAATAATTAACATTTTCCTCTAACTCTTTTTCGGTAAGATAATGAATTGCTCCTTTGGTTTTAAGAACATTTTTTCCCTCAAGACCGTCGTGCTCTGGCGCAATAACAAAATCAAAATTATTTAATGATACTTTTGGATCTTGAATATGTATGTTCATGATTTTACTTCCAAATTTTTTTTTTAAAAAGATGGATGGGACTACACTTTTTCTCCCACATGAAATTACTACATTAAATTTTTCCGATATATTGTTTTTGAAAACAAAATCTTTTACAGGTGTAATTTTTGGAGGAATCATTTTCCAAAAATTATTTAGTTCAATTTTTTCGTGTATAAATTCAAGATTAAGAGCTTTAGCAAGCCCCTCGACTTGGCTAATCATGCCATGCATACCCTCGGTCAATAATAAACCTTTTAATTTAGTCATTTATCACTATATAGCTTTCATATGAGTCAAAATCCAACTAAACACACAAAAGTGTTAATAATTGGGTCTGGTCCTGCTGGATATACAGCTGCAGTTTATGCAGCGAGAGCAATGTTAAATCCAATTTTGGTTTATGGATCGGAGCCTGGAGGCCAATTAACTACAACAACAGATGTTGAAAACTTTCCAGGCTTTGCGGATGTTATTCAAGGTCCGTGGCTTATGGATCAAATGAAAAAGCAAGCAAAAGTAGTTGGAACAGAAATGATTGAAGATCATATAAGTTCAGTAAATTTAAAAACAACACCTTTTGAGGCTGTTGGTGATACTGGTCAAAAATATACTGCTGATAGCATAATAATTTCCACAGGTGCCCAAGCTAGATGGTTAAATATTAAATCTGAGCAAGAGTTTAGAGGATTTGGTGTATCAGCATGTGCAACATGTGATGGTTTTTTCTTTAAAGATAAAGAAGTTGCTGTTGTAGGTGGAGGTAATGCGGCTGTCGAAGAGGCAATGTTTCTCACAAAATTTGCGTCAAAAGTAAAATTAATTCACAGAAGAGATAGTTTGAGAGCTGAAAAAATGCTTCAAAAAAAACTTATGGAAAATAAAAAAATTGAAATCATTTGGGATACAGTTGTTGAGGATGTAATTGGAGATAAAGATCCAAAAAATGTTAAAGGAATAAAAGTTAAAAATGTGAAATCAAATAAAATTGATGAAATAAAATTAGACGGTGTTTTCATTGCTATTGGTCATGATCCTGCAACTCAATTATTTAAAGATCAACTTAGTATGGATAATGAGGGTTATTTGATAACAAAACCAGATTCAACGGAGACTAATGTACCAGGTGTTTATGCAGCTGGAGACGTAAAGGATAAAACATTTAGGCAAGCAGTAACTGCTGCTGGTATGGGATGTATGGCAGCACTAGAGGCTGAAAAGTTTTTATCTCATTAAAGTGAAAAATAATCTCCATGTTTTCTTAGGCGCTACAGTTGCAGATGCAGCAGCCAGACCATTGCATTGGGTATATAATCAAAAAAAATTAGGTATTTATATTAAAGGAAAAAAAGACTTTTCTTTCTTAAAAAAGAATAGAAGTCCCTTCTATAATATAAAAACCGGAAAAGTCTCTGGTTACAATGAAGTTAGTCAAGTGATGTTTCACACACTACTGGGTGGACACGAAAATATAGAGAAACGTTTCAAAAAAAGAATCCTTAAAAACTTTGGCCCTGGAAGTAAATATTGGAAAAATTTAAAACTGAGATCTAAATATAGAAAGGTCAAAGACTGGCGCGGTATAGTTAAGGGACCATGGATACATCAAAATATTATTGAGACGGTAAAAAATATCAAATTAAAAAAGAGGATCTCTGGTGGTGTAAAGGTCAATGAGTCAGATGGTTTTTGTGCTACTCTTCCATATTTTCTCTATGGCTTTGATTTTAAAAGTTTAGAAAAAATTTTCAAAATTGTAACAGTTTCAAAAATGAGTTTTAAATATGCTATGGCAAAATTTTATTTGATAGATTTTGCCTTAAAGGGAGCTAAAGACCCAATCAAGGAATTCATTAAAAAATTTAACAGAAATTCTTTTTTTAAGGGAATTGTTAATGACATTAAAAAGATAAGAAAATTTGGATCAAAGTTCGATCCGATTGTGATAAAGAAACTAGGTATGGCGTGTAGCTACCCAGGAACTTTTAACAGCTCAATATATACAATTATTAATTCAAAAAATTATAAAGATGCTATTTTAAAAACAATAAAGGCAGGTGGGTGTAATTGTTCAAGAGCTAATTTTACTGGAGCATACTTTGCAGCTTTAAGAGGCATAAATTCTATTCCGAATAATTGGATTAAAAAAACAATTCCAGCAAAAAAAATTTTAAATCAAAAATAATTATTTATTTAAGGCTTCGCAGAAAGATTTAATTCTCGACATTGCTTTTTTTAAATTTTTCATGGATGTAGCATAGGAAATTCTAAAATAGCCATCTAGGCCAAAGGCAGAACCTTGGACAACAGCGACGTTTTCTTTTTCGAGTAATCTTTGAACAAAGTTAGTATCAGTTTTTAATTTTGTTTTTTTATTTAACAATTCCTTGCAGCTTGGAAATACATAAAATGCACCATTTGGGGTTAAACAACTTATGCCTTTTATACTATTTAGGCTTTTTACAACAAAGTTTCTTCTGTCTTTAAATGCTTTAGCTCTAGTTTTTATAAATCCTTGTTTTCCATTTAATGCCTCAACAGCTGCAGCTTGACTTATTGAAGACGGATTTGAAGTTGATTGTGATTGTATTTTTCCAATAGCTTTTATTATTTCCTTTGGACCAGCAGCATAACCTATTCTCCAACCAGTCATAGCATATGATTTACTTACTCCATTCATTGTAAGTGTCCTATCTTTTAGCTTAGAAATTTGAGCAATTGTAAAAAAATTAAAGTTATCGTACCTAACATGCTCATAAATATCGTCGCTTAGAATAAAAATTTTTTTATTTCTGATTAAAATTTTTGCTAAGTCATTAATTTCTTTTTTTGAATAACCTGCTCCCGTTGGATTTGATGGAGAATTAAGAATGATCCATTTAGTTTTTTTAGATATTGCTTTTTTTAATTTTTTTGGAGTAAGTTTAAACCCTTCCTGTTCAGTGCATTTGATTATTTTTGGTTTTCCTCCAGCTAACAAAACCATATCTGGGTATGATACCCAAAAAGGTGCTGGTATAATTACTTCGTCCCCTTTGTTAAGAGTTGCCATAAAAGCATTGTAAAGAACTTGTTTTCCTCCTGTGCCAACAGTGATCTGATCCAAAGAGTAGTTGAGTTTGTTTTCTTTTTTAAATTTCTTAATTATAGCTTTTTTGAGTTCAGGTGTGCCATCAACAGCAGTGTATTTTGTGTCTCCTCTTTTTATAGCTTTGATCGCAGCATTTTTTATATTTTCTGGAGTGTCAAAATCTGGCTCTCCAGCTCCTAAACCAATTACGTCTTTACCAGCTGCTCTTAATTCTCTAGCTTTCTGAGTAACTGCAATAGTTGGCGATGGCTTAATTCTTTTTAAACTGTCTGATATTATGCTCATTGAAATATAAATTAATTCTACTACGTTCTTTAATATATGGAAAATACATATCAAGATTTAATTACTGATATTCAGAGTAAAAACCCAAAAATCAGTGGAAAACTTGAAGGTGGTAAAAAATTTAAAATCAAATCTGATTTCAAGCCAGCGGGTGATCAACCAGAGGCTATTAAAAAATTAGTAAACGGTGCAAATAAAGAGGAATTTAATCAAGTTTTACTTGGTGTTACTGGGTCTGGAAAAACTTTTACAATGGCGAAGGTGATAGAGGCAACAAATAGACCAGCCTTAATTCTTGCTCCTAACAAAACTCTCGCTGCTCAACTTTATGGAGAGATGAAGACATTTTTTCCTGATAACGCTGTTGAGTATTTTGTGTCTTATTATGATTATTATACACCAGAAGCTTATGTCCCAAGATCTGACACATACATTGAAAAAGAAGCATCAATTAATGAACAAATAGATAGGATGAGACATTCAGCAACAAGATCACTTTTGGAGAGAGATGATGTTTTAATTGTTGCCAGTGTATCATGTATTTATGGTTTAGGCTCTGTTGAGGCTTATAGCAAAATGACTTTAACGCTCCAAAAAAACTATGATTATAATAGAGAACAAATAATAAAGTCTCTAGTTGCGTTGCAATACAAAAGAAATGATCAAAATTTTTATAGAGGTACTTTCAGAGCTCGTGGTGAATATTTAGAAATCTTTCCATCTCATTTAGAGGATAGAGCTTGGCGATTAAATTTGTTTGGTGATAAACTGGAAAAAATTGAGGAGTTTGACCCTCTCACAGGTGATCAAGTTAGAGAATTAAGTTTAGTTAAAGTTTATGCAAATAGTCATTACATAACTCCTAAACCAACTATTGAGCAAGCGATTTTAAATATAAGAAAAGAATTAGAAATTACTCTTAAAAAACATAAAGCAGAAAATAAATTGCTTGAAGCTCAAAGGCTTGAGGAAAGAACTAAATTTGATCTTGAAATGATTGAGGCAACTGGATCTTGTGCTGGAATTGAAAATTACTCAAGATTTTTGTCAGGTAGAAAACCAGGCGAACCACCCCCAACTTTATTTGAATACTTTCCAGATAATACTTTAATTTTTGTTGATGAATGTCATGTAACAGTTCCCCAGCTTAATGGAATGTACAAAGGTGATAGATCAAGGAAAAGTACTTTAGCTGAATATGGATTTAGACTTCCATCTTGTATGGATAATAGACCATTAAAATTTGAGGAATGGGATTTAATGCGAACACAAACAGTATTTGTATCAGCAACACCTGGACCTTGGGAATTAGAGCAAACAAAAGGGAAGTTTATCGACCAAGTTATAAGGCCAACTGGATTAATTGATCCACCAGTGGAAATAAGACCCGCTAAAAACCAAGTAGATGACTTAATGCATGAATGTAAAAAGGTAATTGAAAAAAATCATAGAGTTCTAGTTACAACTCTTACAAAAAAAATGGCAGAGGATTTAACTGAGTACCTTCATGAAAATGGAGTGAAAGTTAGATACCTTCATTCCGATATTGACACTCTTGAAAGAATAGAAATTATGAGAGACTTAAGGATGGGTGTTTTTGACGTGCTTGTAGGCATAAATCTATTAAGAGAGGGTTTAGATATTCCTGAATGTGCTTTAGTTGGAATTTTAGATGCAGACAAAGAAGGATTTCTAAGATCTGAAACATCCTTGATTCAAACTATCGGAAGAGCTGCAAGGAATGTTGACGGCAAGGTAATTTTGTATGCTGATAAAGAAACAAAAAGTATCAAAAAAGCTATACAAGAAACAGAAAGAAGACGAAAAATTCAGTTAGCTTATAATAAAAAATATAAAATAGATGCTAAAACAGTAAAAAAAGAAATTAACGACATTTTAGAAAGTGTTTATGAGAAAGATTATGTGAAAATCAGTGAGGGTTCAAACATTGGTGGAAATTTAAAGAAACATTTAAGAGCTTTGGATAAAAAAATGAAAGAAGCAGCCTCCAATCTTGAGTTTGAAGAAGCAGCAAAAATTAGAGATGAAATAAGAAAATTAGAGAGTACTGAATTAGAAATAACATTAAATCCAAAAATAAGACAGTATGATGTTAAGAATAAACTTTATCCCAAAGGAAGATCCACTATGGGTATGCCCGGTACAAAAGTTACCAAAAAAAAAGATAAAAAATGGAAGCACGCAAAATAATCATCACAGGTGGAGCAACAAGAATAGGTGCTGCAATTGCAAAAAAACTTTCAGGTCCAAATAAAGAGTTAGTTCTTCATTTTAATAAATCAAAATCTAAAGCACTAATTCTTAAAAAAAAATTAGAAGGCAATGGAACTAAAGTTTATTTAGTCAAAGGTGATTTAAGTAAAGAAAAAGATATTATCAAAATTATCAAATTAGCAAAATCTAAATTAAAGTATTTTGATTGTCTTGTTAATAATGCTTCGTTATTTGAGAATGATAAATTAGCAAATTTTAATAATAAAAGTTGGGAGAAACATATATCAACCAATTTAAAAGCACCTGCACTTTTAACTAAAGAATTTTCTAAAAATATTAGAGGAAATAATAACAATATTATTAACATTATTGATCAAAGAATTTTTAAGCTAACTCCATTTTTCTTTTCTTACACTATTAGTAAATCCGGTCTTTATACTTTGACAAAAACGAGTGCTATGAGCCTTTCTCCTAAAATAAGGGTAAACGGTATTGCCCCAGGACCTACTATCAAAAATCAGAGGCAGACTGAAAAACATTTTAAAAAACAATATCTTGCTACTCCTTTAAAAAGACAGGTTGATGTTAATGAGATTTGTAATGCTGTTGACTTTTTTATAAAAAGCAGATCTATTACTGGTCAAGTGCTGGCAATTGATAGTGGCCAAAGTTTAAACTGGCGAACATCAGATGTTCTAGGTAAGGAATGAAAAAAAATAATTTTAAAATTGTTAAAATTGATAAAGGAAAATCCCTTTTCAATTACGAAAAAAAGATCCTTATAAACGAGTTAATACTAGATTTAAAACTTGGATACTATGATTTTGAAAGAGAAAATGCTCAAAAAGTAAAATTTAGCCTTGAAATAGATTATCAAGATAAAAAACCGTCAAATGATAAAGATTTAAAATCAATAGTTAATTATGGAACTATTGTTAAACTTATAAGAAAACTGGTTAAAAAAAAACATTATAACTTTTTAGAAACTCTTGCAGAGGCTGTCTTTGACGAATTATTTAAAGATAAAAGAATTGCTAAGATAATGCTCAAAATTGAAAAATTAGAAATTTTAAAAGAATGCTCATCTGTTGGTATTCAAATTACCAAAAAGAGAAGTCATGATAAGTTCTGATATTGGAAAAGAAATAATAAAAAAAGAACTGCCCTTAATCCCAAAACTTCCTGGTGTTTATAGGATGTTGAATGAAAAAGAAGAAATTCTTTATGTTGGTAAAGCCAAAAATTTACCCAATAGACTCAAAAGTTATGTGGCTGAAAAAAACCATATTATTAGAACCGAAAGAATGTTGTCACAAACTAGAAAATTGGAGATCACAACTACATCTAATGAAAGTGAAGCTTTACTTCTGGAAGCAAATTTAATCAAAAAATATAAACCAAAATTTAATATTTTACTAAGAGATGATAAATCTTTTCCTTTTATATTCATTGGCAACAAAGATAAATGGCCACAAATAAAAAGACACAGAGGAAAAAAAACTACTGAAGGTTTTTATTTTGGACCTTTTGCATCTGCTGGATCAGCTAACTGGACAATTAAAATGATCCAAAAAATATTTCATCTTAGAGTTTGTGATGATACTGTGTTCAAAAACAGAGAACGACCATGTATTTTATACCAAATTAAAAGATGCTCTGGCCCATGTGTTGGTTACATAGAAAGTGAGGAATATAAAAAGACAGTTGATGATGCTATTGAGTTTGTTTCCGGTAAATCAAGGAAAATACAAAAAAGCCTCTCGGAACAGATGGAAAAAGCTAGCGAAAATTTAGATTTTGAAAAAGCGGTAATTTTAAGAGATCGAATAAAGTCATTGAATATTATTCAATCATCACAAAGAATTAATGAGGCTAATCTTATAGAGGCTGATGTAATCGCAGGTTATAAGGAGTCCGGCAAAGCTTGTATTCAGGTTTTTTTTTATAGGTCAAAACAAAACTGGGGTAATCAATCTTTTTTTCCAAAACATGATCCCGATGAGAATTTAAGTAATATAATTAATTCTTTTGTCACACAATTTTATGAAAATAAAAGTGTACCCTCCTCAATAATATTATCTGAAGAGATAAAAGAAAAAGTTTTAATCGAAAAAACACTCTCTCATAAAGAAAAAAAACAAGTTACTATATCAATAGCTAAAAAGGGGTCAAAATTAAAAGTAATTAATCAAGCAATAAAAAACGCTAAAGAGAGTTTAAATAGAAAGCTTTATGAAAGTCAAAATAATAAGGAATTATTTGAAGCTGTGACAAGTAAATTTAATCTAGAGTCCAATATTAATCTGATTGAGGTTTATGATAACAGTCATATACAGGGAACAAACAGTGTAGGTGCATTGATAGCTTATGGTGATGATGGATTTATTAAAAAAAGATATAGAAAATTTAACATCAAGCTAAAAAAGAATGAACGAGATGATTATGGAATGATGAAAGAAGTTTTGAATAGAAGATTTAAAAGAGCAATACAAGAAAAAGATAACTATTTAACTTTTCCTGATCTAGTAATGGTAGATGGAGGAAAAGGTCAATATTCAGTAGCTAGAGAAACTCTAAATGAACTTGGGCTTCATGATATCCCGATAATTGCAATTGCTAAAGGTAAATATAGAAATAGTGGAAATGAGACTTTCTTTCATAATGGAAAGGAATTTAAATTCATTAAAAATGATCCTACTTTATTCTTTCTTCAGAGAATAAGAGATGAGTCTCATCGTTTTGCAATCAGTGCTCATAGAGCAAAAAGGAAGAAGGGTATTAGTAAATCGCTGTTAGACCAAATTGACGGGATAGGTTCAATAAGAAAAAGAGCTTTATTAAACCATTTTGGATCAGCTAGGGCAGTTGAGTCTGCAAGTCTAGATGAAATTAAATCTGTAGAGGGTGTTGAAGAAAAAGTTGCAAAAAAAATATATAACTTTTTTCATGAATAAAAAAAATTATGCTTAAAAAAATACCAAATATTTTAACTATAGGGAGAATTTTAATTGTTCCTTTTTTTGTATTAGCATTTTACTTGCCAGGTTTTTATGGAGATTTGACAGCATTAATTTTATTCATAGTTGCATCTTTCACAGATTTTTTAGATGGGATGCTAGCAAGATTTCTTGGAGAAGAGTCTAAACTTGGAGAATTACTTGATCCTATTGCAGATAAAATTATCGTTGCAACTGCTTTAATACTTTTGGTAATGGACGGAACTATAAGAAATTACGAGGTAATAGCAGCAATAATTATCTTAACTCGAGAAATTTTGATATCTGGATTAAGGGAATTTTTAGCAAAGGGAAAAATTAAATTACCAGTTTCAAATCTAGCAAAATTAAAAACTGTATTGCAAATGGTTGCTATTGCACTTTTACTTTCTGGTGAAACTGGAAACAAAATTATTAATTTTCAAGATTATAATGCTCAAACTATTGGAATAATTCTTTTATGGCTTTCGGCTGCTTTAACTCTTTTTACGGGATATGAATATATACGGAAAGGTATTGATCACGCGATTTCAGAAGATAATAAAGATTAAGCTGCTTTTTTCTTTCTAACAAGTTTCTGATAACTTTCGTTAAGACCAATGATTAAATCACAAACTTTAAATTCATTTTCAGCGATACAAGATACCGGGGTTACTTCTGCTGCAGTTCCTGTTAAAAAACATCCAACAAAATTCTTCAACTCTGAGGGGTTTATTTTTCTTTCATGAACTTTAATATTTTTTGATTTTGCAATTTCAATTACTGTTCTTCTAGTAATTCCATCTAGGAAAGAGTCTGGTAACGGCGTGTGTAACACACCATTCGAATCTTTAAAAAAAATATTTGCACCCGTAGCTTCAGCAATATTACCTTCATGATCAAGCATTAAAGAATCTGTATAACCATTTTTTTCTGCCTCATGTTTTGACAGAGTGCATATCATGTAAAGACCTGAAGCTTTTGTGTCCCATGGTATCGTATTAGGAGCCGGTCTTCTCCAATTAGAAATATTTAATCTAATCCCCTCAACTTTTAATTTTGGATCAAAATAGGACCCCCATTCCCATGTTGCTATTGCAACATGAATTTTTGTTTGTTGAGCTGAGATCGCCATCATTTCACTGCCCCTCCAGGCAACTGGTCTTACGTAACCATTTTCAACTTTTTGGTTTTTAATTATAGTATTTGAAGCAGCGTTTATTTCTGTTTCAGTGTAAGGAATTTCAAAACCCATTCGTCTTGCTGAATGAAAAAATCTTGAAGTATGCTCCTCTAATTTGAAGATTGAACCATCATAAACTCTCTCTCCCTCAAAAACACAACTAGCGTAGTGTAATCCATGGCTTAAAACATGCACTTTAACATTTGACCAATCAACTAATTCGCCGTTGTACCATATTTTACCAGATCTTTTATCGTAAGGTATCATGTATGAAATATAAAATTATTACTGAAAAATATCTGTGTATATATAATATGTCAATATAACTTACCTGTGATGAAAGAGCTTTTATATTTAAAAGATGAACAATTAAAACATTTAATTGAAAAATTATTTATAAGTTATAGAGAAACTTTTTCAGACTCAAAAAAAATTCTCAATAAATACCATATTGGCTTAGCTCATCAAAAAACTATTCATTTAATATCTATGTATGAGGGAATATCAATCTCAGAACTTATTAGAAAACTTAAAGTATCTAAACAAAGCCTAAATAGGGTTTTAAAAGATTTAATCAAGCTTGAAATGATTTTTTTTAATAAAGACGAGACTGACACAAGAATTAAACACATCTTTCTAAATGAAAAAGGAAAAAAAATTTTTAAAGAGATTTTTGAAATACAAAAAAAAAGAATTTATAATGCATTGCTTAATTCGAGCTCTCAAGAAGTTCTAAATTTTGATGAGGTTTTAAAAAGAATAATTAATGGATAGTTTTCTAGCTCATATTTTAGTGGTTGATGATGATGAGGGGATAAGATCTTTAGTTAAAAAATATTTGAATGAAAAAAAATATTTAGTTACTACAGCTGATAATGCAGAAAATGCATCTGAAAAAATAAAGATTATAAAGTTTGATTTAATAATCTTAGATATCATGATGCCAGGAAAAAGTGGACTTGATTTTTTAAAAGAACATAGAGAATATATTAATACTCCAGTTATATTATTGACTGCTAAAGGTGAACCAAATGAAAGAATAGAGGGATTAGAAATGGGTGCAGATGATTATTTGCCTAAACCCTTTGAACCTAAAGAACTCGATCTTAGAATTAAAAACATAATTAACAAAACAAAAAAAGATAATTTAAAGAAAATAATAAAATTTGAAAACGTTAAGATAGATTTGAGTAAGCAAATAATATTTCATGGTAATTCAGAATTTAAAATAAATAACACTGAAAAAAAAATATTAGAGAAAATGATTAATAATCCTGGAAAAGTATTTGAAAGGGAAGAAATTGGTAAATTAATTGACTTAGATAAAGAAAGATCAATTGATGTTATTATAACCAGATTGAGAAAAAAAATTGAGATAGATCCAAAAAATCCAAAATTTCTTCAAACTATAAGAGGAGCAGGTTATGTTTTATGGATTGAGTAAATTTGTAAAAAACTTATTACCTAAAAGATTATTTTACAGAGCTTTGCTGATAGTTGCTATTCCAATAATTTTAATCCAATTAATAATTACAATAGTTTTTTTTGATAGTCTTTGGATAAAAACTAACAAAGGAATGACAAGGGCATTAGTCAGTGAAATACAAACTTTCATAGAGGTTTATAGTAATGACAATTATGATAAAGATGAAATAAAAAATATTTTTTCATTATATCAAGATTTGAATATTGAATTTGTTGAGGATGAATATTTTAATTTCACTTATAGTGAAAGATGGTTTAGTCCAATAGACAGAACACTTAGAAGAGAATTAAAATCTAAATTTGGATCAGAAATATTTTGGTTTGATACTACAAGTTATAAAGAGTTAGTTGATTTAAGAATTAAATATCAAAATGGTTTTTTTAAATTTATAGTCCCTAAGGATAGACTCACAAGTACTTCTGCAAGATTGTTTGGATTATGGATAACTGTTCCTGCATTCGTAGTTGTAATTATTTCTCTTATATTTCTAAAAAATCAAACAAGACCAATTACAGCTTTAGCCAAAGCTGCTGAAAAATTTGGAAGAGGGGAAAATGTGGATGAATTTAAGCCTTCTGGTGCAGCTGAGATACGCCAGGCAGGTTATGAATTTGATAGAATGCGAAAAAGAATAATGAGACATCTAAATCAAAGATCTGAAATGCTGTCTGGGATAAGTCATGATTTGAGAACACCCTTAACAAGAATGAAATTACAAACTGAGTTTATAAAAGATAAATCCTTAGCTAAGAAGTTGACCGAGGATATAAATGAAATGGAAAAAATGCTCAATGAATATTTACAGTTTACAAGTTCCTCATTCATGGAAAAGGATGAGCTGTTCAATATCAGCGATTTAATAGATGAGATTATTGGTAAATATAATAATGAAAACATAACAAAAGAAATATCACCAAGGGTTTATTTAAATGGTCGAAAAAATCTAATAAAAAGATGTCTTAATAATCTGTTAGAAAATTCTATCAAATATGGGAATAAAATAAATGTTGATCTTCAAAAAAAAAAATCGAGTTTAATTATAAAAGTTGAGGACGATGGTCCAGGAATACCAGAAAGTGAATATGATAATGTATTTAAACCTTTCTACAAAATAGACAAAGGGAGAGCAGACTCCAAATCTAGTGTAGGGCTTGGTTTGTCAATAGCATCTGATATTGTACGTTCTCACGGTGGTAATATAAAGTTGAATAAATCCAATTTGAATGGACTTGAGGTTAAGATTTTTTTACCCGTTTAATCTTTTTTTTTAAAACCTTTTTTTTTTCAAGTTCTTTCTCTAAATTTTCGACTCTTTTAGCAAGGATATCAAATTCATCCTTACTCGTTAATTTCATTTTGAATACGATTTCATCTCTTTTTGATTTTAAAATGTTTACTATCTCATTTTTTAAGTCTCTAGATGAAACTAAACCTTGTTCTAGAAGTTTAGTAAATTTATCAAAAACAAATTTTGAATTTTTCATATATTTATTAAATAAGTTATTATATCTTTAATCTATTATTATAATTAAAAATGTTCATTAATAATTTTGACCCAGTTGCATTTAGTTTATTTTCTTTAGAATTTAGATGGTATTCTTTATCTTATATATTTGGAATTCTCGCTGGATGGGTTTTGGCAAAAAGAATTTTTATAAAAGATGATAATTTAAAAGAGAAATTTGACGACTACATTACTTATACAATCTTAGGTATTATAATTGGTGGAAGATTAGGTTACGTAATATTTTATAATTTAGATTACTATTTAGCGAACATTTTTGAAATATTTAAAATTTGGAATGGAGGAATGTCATTCCATGGTGGACTATTAGGTGTAATTGCGATGAGCGTATGGTTTGCTAAAAAACATAATCATAATTCTTATATTTATCTTGATATTGTCTCGTTAGTTGCACCAATAGGAATTTTTTTTGGACGTATTGCAAATTTTATAAATTCAGAGCTTTATGGCAAAGAAACAACTTTACCATGGGGAATTAAATTTGAAAAAATTGATGAAATATATCGTCATCCATCTCAACTTTATGAGGCTTTTTTTGAGGGACTGTTATTATTTTTTATATTGATATATTTTCGGAAAGCGTCTTCAGCTAAAAATCCTGGTTTCTTATCTGGAATATTTTTAATATTTTACTCTGTTTTCAGATTTTTTATAGAATTTTTAAGAATGCCAGATGAACAATTAGGTTACGTTCTATTTAAATTGAGTATGGGGCAAATTTTATGTTTAGTTTTTTTTATATTTGGTTCTTATTTGACTTTAAAAAAATATGACCGTCAAAAATAATTTTGAAATCTCTTTAGATAAATTTATAGATTTTGCTCTATATGATAAAAAAAAAGGATACTATATGCAAAAAGACCCTTTCGGGTTAAAGGGCGATTTTATAACTGCACCAAATATTTCTAGAATGTTTTCTGAAATGATAGCTGTATGGATTTTAGGTTTTTGGGAAAATTTAGGAACCCCAAAAAAAATTAATTTGGTGGAACTTGGTGCAGGAAACGGTGAAATGATGAAAATATTTTTAGAAACTTTTAAAAAATTTCCAGCGTTTTTAAGTTCATGTAATATTTTAATTCATGAAAAAAGCCTTAAATTAAAGAAAATTCAAAAAAATAAATTAAACAAAGAAAAAGTTATTTGGATTTCTGATCTAAAAAAAATTAAAAAATTTCCAACTATTTTCATTGCAAACGAGTTTTTTGATGCAATAGCAATAAAACAATTTATTAAAAAAAAAGATCTTTGGTTTGAAAGATATGTAAATTTTAAAAATCAAAAAAAACCTTTTTTTTGTGAAAGAAAGTTTAATATGAAAAAATTTGAAAAAAAAATTAATTATGATATTTCAAAAGACCAAAAATTTATTGAATACTCCTTAGTTGGAGCAGATTATTTAAAAAAAGTTGCTGAAATAGTTAAAAAAAATGATGGCGGTCTTCTAATGATAGATTACGGGTATATGGAAAAGAGGATGAAAAATACTCTTAAATCAATTTCAAATCATAAACATAACAGTGTTTTAAAAAATATCGGTACTTCAGATATTACTCATAATATCAATTTTTTCTTATTTAAGAAAATAATCAATCAATTAGGTGGTTTAAAAGACTTAATAACAACTCAAGGAAGCTTTTTAGTAAAATTAGGAATAAAAAATAGAGCTGAGATAATATCGCAAAATCAAAGCTTTTCAAAAAAAGCAGATATTTATTTTAGATTAAAAAAGCTCATAGGTGAAAAAGAAATGGGAAATTTATTTAAGGTAATGTTTATCAAAAACAAAGGCAATAAATATAAGTTGGGGTTTAATTGATAGTTTCAAAAAAATTATCTAAATTTAAAGAGATCAGTCATGGTTTTTTTAATAAAAAAGGTGGATGTTCGAGAGGTATTTATAAAAGTTTAAATTGTGGACCAGGTTCTAACGACAACAAAACAAAAATTATCAAAAATTTGAGAATTGTAAAAAAGAAAATCGATAAAAATTCAAAAAATATTTTTTTACTCCATCAAATACATAGTAATAAATTTGTTTTCATCAATAAATATTCTAAGTACCTGAAAAAAAAGAGAGCAGATGCAGTAATTACTGACATTCCAAGATTACCAATTGGAATTCTTACAGCTGATTGTGTGCCAATATTAATTTTTGATAAACAAAAAAAGATGGTAGCTGCTATTCATGCTGGATGGAAAGGTGCATATAAAGGAATTATTTCAAAAGTAATAAATTTCATGATTAAAAAGGGCTGTGAAAAAAAGAATATAATTGCTGTTATAGGTCCTTGTATTGCTCAAAAAAGCTATAACGTAAAAGAGGATTTTAAAAAAAAATTTCTAAAAAAAGATAAAAGGAATAAAGTTTTTTTTAAAAAAAGAAAAAACTTAATTTATTTTGATTTATCAAAATATGTTAAATTACAACTCAAATTGATGAAAATCACAAATTTAGAGACGATAAATATTGATACTTTTCCCAAAAAAAATAATTTTTTTAGTGCAAGAAGGTCTTTGCATTTAAATCATGATGATTATGGTAGAAATATTTCATTAATTATGATTAATTAGAGTTTCTCAATGAAATTATTAACTGGAAACAGCAATAAAGTTTTAAGTAAAAACATTGCTAAATACTTAAAAACAAAACTTGTAAATTCAAGTATTAGAAAATTTGCTGATGGTGAAATTTATATTGAAATAAATGAAAATATAAGAGGAAACAGTATTTTTATTGTTCAATCTATCTCTTCTCCAGCAAATGATAATTTAATGGAATTATTGTTATGTATTGATGCTCTAAAGAGGTCATCAGCAAAAAATATAACAGCGGTAATACCGTATTTTGGATATGCAAGACAAGATAGAAAGGTTGTTCCAAGAACTTCCATATCTGCAAAACTTGTCTCTAATTTAATAACTCAAGCTGGTGCTGATAGAGTGGTAACTGTAGATTTGCATGCAGGTCAAATTCAAGGTTTCTTTGATATTCCTGTTGACAACTTATTTTCTACTCCAATATTTGCAAGACACGCTAGAAAGAAAATTAAAAGTAAAAAAATTATTTGTGTTGCACCTGATGTGGGAGGAACAGAAAGAGCTAGAGCACTTGGAAAACTTTTAAATGTAGGACTAGCTATTGTTGATAAAAGAAGACCAAAGCCAGGGCAATCAGAAGTTATGAATATCATTGGTGATGTAAAAGGACAAACTTGTATTTTGGTTGATGATATAATTGATTCAGGTGGCACAATTGTTAATGCAGCAAAAGCTTTGAAATCTCGTGGTGCAAAAGATGTGTACGTTTATATTACTCATGGGGTTTTAAGTGGAGATGCAATTAAAAAAATTAAAAGTTCAGTAATTAAAAATTTAGTTATAACTGATACGATAGACAATGTTCATAAAACTAAAAATGTTAAAAATATTGAGGTTTTACCGATATCAGGTCTTATGGGTGAAGCAATAAAGAGAATTTCAAATTCAACATCTGTATCAGATTTATTTAAATAAATTTCTTGATTATTTGTAAACATGAGTTAAAAAACTCTGTTTTATGAATTCAATAGAAGCTAACATTAGAGATAATTCTACCAAAGGGCAATTAAACGCTTTAAGAAATAGTGGAAATGTTCCAGCTATTATCTACGGTGGTAAAGATAAAAATCAAAAGATATCTATTTCTAAAAAATTACTTAAAACTTTTATTGAAAAAGAAAATTTCTTCTCAAACATAATTACTCTGAATGTAGATGGTAGTAATCAAAATGTATTACCAAGAGAAATAAAATATCATATTTTAACTGATGAACCAATTCATGTAGATTTTTTAAGAGTGCTACCAGGTGTAAAAATAAAAATAGAAATTCCAGTAAATTTTATTAACCACGAAAAATCTCCAGGTCTTAAAAAAGGTGGAGTGCTTAACATTGTGAGAAGAAAAGTAGAATTAAAATGTCCAAGTGAAAAGATACCTGAAAATTTAACGTTAGATTTAGATGGTATTGATATTGGTGAGAGTTTTAAAATCTCTTCAGTTAAATTAGATCCAGAAGTTGTTCCAACAATTCAAGGAAGAGATTTTGTTATAGCAACATTAGCAGCTCCAACAGTTATGAAAGAACCTGAAAAACCCGCTGAAGCTGAAGCTGCAGAGGGTGAAGAAGGTGCAGAGGGTACAACTACAGTAGCTGCCGATGGGGATAAAGCTGCTCCTGAGGGTGATAAGGGTGATAAAAAAGAAGGTGATGATAAAAAACCTACTGACAAAAAACCTACTGAAGAAAAAAAATAATCAACTAAATTGAAAATTAATCAATAGATCATGCTTTTATTTGTAGGATTGGGTAATCCAACACCAGACAGCGAAAATAATAGACATAATGTTGGGTTTAAAATTATAGACGCTATTAACAAAAAATTTAGTTTATCAAAACAAAAACCAAAATTTAAAGGCCTATTAACCACTGGCAATATAGGAAATGTTAAAGTTTATGCTATCAAACCTTTGACCTTTATGAATAATTCAGGAATGTGTATTAGAGAGCTTATTGAATATTTTAAAATTGATGCTCAAGATGTAATTGTTTTTCATGATGATCTAGATGTGGAATTTGGAAAAATTAAGGCTAAATTTGGAGGATCAAGTGCAGGGCACAATGGAATTGCCTCGATTGATAAGTTTATCGGCAAAGATTATTCTAGAGTTAGAATAGGTATTGGTAAACCCAAAGGAAACATTGAGGTTGCAGATTATGTTTTACAAAATTTTGACGAAGATGAGTCGTTAGGTATTGAAAAAATATCTAACCATATAAATGACTCGATTTCTTTTCTTGTTGAAAAAAAATTAGATCTTTTTTCTAGTACAGTAAATAATAAATAATGAGCTTCAAGTGTGGGATCGTTGGTTTACCAAACGTAGGTAAATCTACTCTTTTTAATGCATTAACTAATTCAAATAAAGCTCAAGCAGCTAACTTTCCATTTTGTACAATTGATCCAAATATTGGTGTAGTTAGTGTACCTGATTATCGATTAGAAAATTTAGCTAAAATTTCTAAATCAAAAAAAATTATACCCACTACTATTTCTTTTGTTGACATAGCTGGTCTTGTAAAGGGAGCATCTAAAGGTGAAGGTTTGGGAAATAAATTTCTATCTCATATCAGAGAAGTAGACGCCATAATACATATGATTAGATGTTTTGACTCCAGTGATATTCAAAATGTAAATCCTACGGTTGATCCTGTTAGAGACCTTGAAATAATTGAAACAGAAATGAAGCTAGCAGATTTAGAGTCCATTCAAAAAAGACTTGAGAAAAATAACAAAAAAAATATTGATGAGGATCAAATTAAAATTCTTCAAAGTTGTTTAGACTTAATTAATAATGATCAAGAATTAGCAAGTTTAAAAACAGAATTTACAAAAAAACAACTAAATTTAAGTGGTTTATTGTCTTTAAAGCCCAAAATATTTGTTTGTAATGTTGATGAGAAAAGTGTCCAAAATGGAAACGGTTACACTAAATCATTCATAGAAAAATTTGGTTTAGAAAACACTTTGATTGTATCGGCTGATATTGAAAATCAAATCAATGAGTTAGATAATGAAGAAAGAAAAAAATACATGGAAATGATTGGTTTAAAGGACGTTGGCTTAGATATGTTGATTCAAAAAGGTTATAAGATTTTAGAATTAGAGACTTTTTTTACCTCAGGTCCTGAGGAAACAAGAGCCTGGACTATTCAGAAAAATTGTTTAGCTCCAAAAGCTGCTGGTGAAATACATACTGATTTTGAGAAAGGATTTATTAGAGCTGAGACTATTTCTTACAATGATTTTGTTGAAAATGATGGATGGGTAAATTCTAAAACAAACGGAAAAATGAGATTAGAAGGTAAAGACTATATTGTTAAAGACGGTGACGTTTTAAACTTTCGTTTCAATACGTGACCAGATTCTCTTCATACTAAAATAAACTAAAACTGTTAATATAATTAAATAAACTATTGCTTTAAAACCCATTTTATGACGTGTTTCTAAATGAGGTTCTGCAGTCCACATTAAAAAAGTAGTAACATCTTTTGCCATTTGTTCTACAGAAGCATTAGTACCATCTGAGTATTCTACCAAACCATCAGAAAGTTGATTGGACATTTTAATCTTATTTCCATACATATATTTATTGTAGTAAACACCATCATCCAAAGTCACTCCAGCTGGTGGATCTTCATATCCTTGAAGGAGTGAATAGATATAATCAACTCCACCGCCTCTCGCTTTTACTAAAACAGTCATATCGGGTGGGTATGCCCCACCGTTTGCAGCTTGAGCAGCTTTTTCATTTTCGTAAGGCATCACAAATTTATCCGACAACCTTCCTGGTCTCATAAACATTTCACCATCTGCATTGGGTCCATCTTTTACCTCGAAAGATGCTGCAATGGCTTTTGCTTGCTCCACTGAAAACTCAGGCCCACCCTCTTCCACTAGATTTCTATAACTTAGATATTTCATAGAATGGCATGAAGAACAAACTTCTTGATAAACTTGATATCCTCTTTGAAGGGCAGCTCTGTCAAACTTGCCAAAGGGACCCTTAAAACTCCAATCAGTTTTTAAATATTCAACTTTTTCTGCTGCATTAGAATTAAATTGAAATCCAAAAAATATTGCTATTAAAAACGATATTCTAAAAAAATTTTTCACTGATCTTTAAAACTATCCTTTTTTTTCACCGTAGCAAGATTAGGTGATCCACCCAAAATTGGTTCAGTAATACTCAAAGGTACAGGTGTGGTCCTCTCTTTGAATCCTAATACTGGCAGTACAACTAAAAAATGAAGGAAGTAATATGCTGTTGCAATCCTAGCAATTAATAAGTAAAGGCCCTCCGCTGGCATAGCTCCAACATATCCTAAAATTAAAACATCAGCTACCAAGATCCAATAAAACTGCTTATATAAAGGTCTAAAAACTGCAGATCTAATTTTTGAAGTATCTAACCAAGGAAGTGCGGCCAATATTAAAATAGCAGACAACATCGC
Organism: uncultured Pelagibacteraceae bacterium; assembly: GCA_902576375.1. GTDB lineage: Bacteria > Pseudomonadota > Alphaproteobacteria > Pelagibacterales > Pelagibacteraceae > Pelagibacter. Next base: position 216,656 of record CACGUZ010000001.1, on the reverse strand, counting down.
TATAACACCTAGGAGTTTATCAGGAACCGATCTCAAGATTGCATAAAAAGGTAACAGATACCATTCAGGAACAATATGAGCTGGTGTTACAAGAGGATTTGCTTCAATATAATTATCAGCATGACCTAAAATATTTGGTGTATAGAAAACAAAAAAAGCGAAAACAATCATAAACATCAACAACGCAAAACCATCCTTGATAACTATGTAAGGATGAAATGGGACTGTGTCTTTTGAAGGTTTTTTTATATCAATTCCAATTGGATTATTATTTCCAGGCACATGAAGAGCCCAAATATGTAAAACAACTAAACCTAAAATTAAAAAAGGAATTAAGTAGTGTAGAGTAAAAAATCTTGTCAGTGTTGGGTTATCAACCGAATACCCTCCCCATAACCATGTTACTATTCCCTCACCTACCAAAGGAATTGCACTAAATAAATTTGTAATAACTGTAGCTCCCCAAAAACTCATTTGTCCCCATGGTAAAACATAGCCTAGGAAAGCTGCTGCCATCATAAGCAGATAAATTATTATTCCGATAATCCATATAACTTCTCTAGGTGATTTATAAGAGCCATAAAATAAAGATCTAAATATATGAATGTATACTGCTAAGAAAAACATTGAAGCTCCGTTTGCATGTATATATCTTATTAACCATCCATAATTCACATCTCTCATTATGTGTTCAACACTTTGGAACGCCATATCAGCATGCGCAATATAGTGCATTGCTAAGACTAATCCGGTTACAATTTGAGTAATCAAACAAAAAGTAAGAATTCCACCAAAAGTCCACCAATAATTTAAATTTTTTGGTGTTGGATAATCGGTTAAATGATTTGCTAAAGTTAAAAGAGGTAATCTGTCGTTAAACCATTTTCCAACTTTTGATTTTGGTGTGTATTCGTGTTCACTCATAAAAAATTATCCAATCTTAATTGTGTTAGCATCAACAAATTTATATTCTGGAATTTCCATATTTGTTGGAGCTGGACCTTTTCTAATTCTTCCAGAAGTATCGTAATGAGAACCATGACATGGGCAGAACCATCCATTGTAATCACCTTTTTGATCTAAAGGCACACAACCTAAGTGCGTGCATACTCCAAGCATAACAAGCCACTCTGGATTTTTTGCACGATCTTCATCTTTTTCAGGATGTTTTAAATCTTCCAACTTAACAGATTTAGCTTCAGCTATTTCCTCTGGAGTTCTTCTTCTAATAAAAACTGGCTTTCCTCTCCATAACACAGTTATGGTTTTTCCTGGATTGACTGCGCTCACATCAACCTCAGTGCTTGCTAACGCCTTTACTGAGGCGTCTGGGTTCATTTGATCAATCATAGGCCAAATCACTGCACCTGCCCCAACGGCTCCAACAGCATAAGTAGCTGTAAATAAAAAATCTCTTCTTTTAGTTTTTTTTTCCACTTTTTATAGGTTCTTAAAATTCTATATGTTGATTTAGGTAGTTAATATATGATTACATATAATAAAAAAGTATTATTTTTCTACTGATAGAATGACACATAATCTAATTAATGATGGGCCAAAAATTGCACTATTTGAACCTGATATTCCTCAAAATACTGCTGCGATCATTAGAACCTGCGCCTGTTTGGGGGCGAAATTAGAAATAATAGAGCCTTGTGGATTTTTATTGAACGATAAGAGATTTAAAAGAGTTGTGATGGATTATATGGATGAAAAAGAGATTAAATATTTTAAAAGCTCTGATCAATTTTTTAATGAAAAACAGGATCAAAGAATTATACTTATGACTACAAAAGCCTCTAGCCCATATACAGAATTTAAGTTTAAAAAAAATGATACAATTTTATTTGGAAGAGAAAGTGCGGGAGTGCCTGAATATGTGCATAAAATGATAAATAATAGGTTAAAAATTCCGATGAAAAATAATAAGCGTTCTCTAAATATTTCCTCTTCTGTTGCTATAGTATTGGCCGAGTGTTTAAAACAAAATAAATTAATTTAAATGGATCTAGAAATAAAACAAAAATTGGCAAGTAATTGGTTTAAATCTTTGCAGGAAATGTTCTGCAAAACTATTAGTGATTTTGAAAAAAACAAGATCAATTTTAAGTCGACTACATGGAAAAGAAATTTAAAAAAAGATGAAGGTGGTGGTGAATATAGAATTTTAAAAGATGGAAAAATTTTTGATAAAGTAGGTGTTAATTTTTCAAAAGTTTATGGAAAATTTCCAAAAAAATTTCGACAAAATATACCTGGTGCTCAAAAAGATCCTAGGTTCTGGGCGTCAGGTATATCTGTTGTAATGCATATGAAAAATCCTTTAATTCCTGCGATGCATTTTAACACTAGATATATTTGTACGACTTTTGATTGGTTCGGTGGAGGTATTGATGTTACTCCATCAAAAAAAGATAATAAAGAAAAAGAACAGTTTCATAAAACTCTTAGAGATATGTGTAATCGACATGATAAGAATTATTATAAGAAATATAAAAAGTGGTGTGACGAATATTTTTATCTACCTCATAGAAAAGAGCCCCGTGGAATAGGTGGTATTTTTTTTGATTATAAAAAAAATAATTTTGAAAAAAATTTTAAATTTGTCAGAGATGTTGGCATTACCTTTGAGACCATTTTTCAAAAAATTATAAATAAAAAAATTAAAAAAAAATGGTCTTCTAAAGATAAAGAAAATCAATATATTAAAAGAGGTAGATATGCAGAATTCAATTTACTATATGACAGGGGTACAAAATTTGGATTACAAACAGGTGGTAATGTTGAGGGAATATTAATGTCATTACCTCCTCATGCAAAATGGAAATAATATGGATAAAGAACCAATTACCTTGAATGGCTTAAATAAACTAAAAGAAGAATTAATTTTTTTAAAAGAAAAAAAAAGACCAGAAATAGTTGCTGCAATTGCTGAAGCAAGATCACATGGAGATTTAAAAGAAAATGCTGAGTATCATGCAGCAAAAGAAGAACAGTCTCACAACGAAGGCAGGATAACAGAAATAAATGATATTATTGCAAGAGCAAACGTCATTGATGTTACTGAAATAAATAATGATGGCAAAGTAATTTTTGGTGCCACAGTATTTTTAGAAAATTTGGATACCGGTGAAAAGATAGATTATAAAATAGTTGGAAAAGATGAAGCAGATTTAAAAAAAAAACTGTTATATTTTCAATCACCAATAGGCAAAGGTCTTATTGGAAAAAATAAAAATGATCTTGTGGAAATAAATACTCCCGCTGGAGTAAAAAACTTTGAAATTAAAGACGTCAAATATCTTTAACCTTTAACAATACTATCGATTTGTTTGTCAGAAATTTTGAAATTATTCCTGATCCACTCCTCCTCGATTAATTTCAGCATACTTCCCAACTGTCTTCCCTCTGGTATTTTGTATCTAGTCATTAATAAATCAGCTCCAACAGGCAAACTTGGAATAATCTTATTTTTATATAATTCTAGTAAGCTTAACAATTTCTTATCTAATTTCTTTGTTTTTATAATCTTAAAATTTAAAATATCTAATACTGCTTGCTTTCCATCATAATATAAAACTTTATTTAAGTTGGCTTCATTTAAAGTTTTTGACGCATTTTTTTCATAATAAAAGTTACTAATAGCATAAGCTCTTTTTTGATCTTTTTTGGAAATATTATATTTGTACAAGAAATATTCTAAATTGTCTGTTTCGTCTATTATCATTAAAAATAAAGTAAATATAAAATCCAGTTCAACAAATAGTTCTCTTTTAACTTTGATTGCATCAACAATACTTTTGATATTCTTTAGCTCTGGAAAAATTAATAATATTAGGTCGATGCTGAATTTATCTTTTGATAAATTTTCTAATTTACTTGATTTTAATAATTTTTTTAACTCTTCTAATAGTCTCTCTTTAGATATAATAGAAATACCACTTATATTGATTTTTATTATTTTAATTATTTCCTCTTTGTGAGGGTGTTTTGAGTAATTTAAAAAAAATCTTAAGTATCTTAATATTCTTAAATAATCTTCTTTAATTCTTTTTTCAGGGTTGCCAATAAAGTTAACCTGCCCGATTTCAATATCTTTTTTTCCATTATAAGGATCGAACAAATTTCCATCTAAATCAGCATAAATAGAGTTAATAGTAAAATCTCTTCTTGCGGCATCTTTTTTCCAATCTTTAGAGAATTTAACTTTAGCATGTCTACCATCTGTAAAAATATCTTCTCTTAGAGATGTTATCTCATACTTATGATCATCTATAATTGCTGTGATTGTTCCATGTTCAATTCCTGATTCGTAAAAATTAATGTTATTTTTTTTTAAGATTTCAGTGACTTCTGAAGGATTTAAATTTGTTGCTAAATCTATGTCATCAACTTTCTCATTATTTAATATTTTTCTTAAACAACCTCCCACGTATCTAATCTCACTTTTAGATGAGTGAGAATTTATAGCCTCAAAAATTTTTTTCACAGGGTTTGTAAATGAAAGTTTTTTGATATTATTCTTAAATGAGTGAAGGTTTTTTGAGCTTGGGAAAATTTTATTTAAAAAGTTTTTCATATTTGGCTGGGGCGCTAGGATTCGAACCTAGGATGCAGGTACCAAAAACCCGTGCCTTACCGCTTGGCTACGCCCCAATCTAATTTCGTATAACACAAAAAAAAGAATTTATATAGTTTTTGCAACTTTACACCAGCAATTTTTATATTTTCTAATAAATTTTTTTTTAACATCATCGCATAGTTTTTTAGATTTAAAATATGCGACAATTGCAGAACCTGATCCTGTCATTCTTACGAAACTCTTATTTGAGGATTTTTCAAGAAAATTTTTGATATTTTTTAATTTAGGAAACTTAGATAGAGAAATCGCCTCAAGAGAATTATTGAGTTTTTTCAAATTATCAAAGCTAAACATTTCCTTAGAGGGTTTATTAAATCTGGGTTTTGAGAATTTTTTTACATTTGAATATATCTCTTTTGTCGAACACCCAAAACTAGGTTTAACAATAAGAGCATAAAATTTTTTGCAGTTTTTAAACTCTTTAATCTGATTATTAGATTTAAGAATTGTAAAAGTAGAATTAAGACCCAGAGCTACATCTGAACCTACTAATTTACAAATTGAACTTAATTGTCCTTTGTTGGGATTGATAAACTTTTTCTTAATCAAATATTTTAATATATTTGCAGCATTCATTGATCCACCTCCTAATCCAGATTTTGATGGAATATGTTTATTAACTTTTATCTCAAACTTATGACCTGTAATTAATTTTTTTTTCTCTAGAATATTTAACAACTTTGAAATTGTATTTTTCTTGTGAATATTTTTTGAATATTTTCCATTAAATGAAACAATATGTTTTTTAGATTGAATTTCTTTAATGAGAATAACATCGTATAACGAGACAAAACCTACGATACTCTCAATCTTGTGTAGACTTGAGTTTTTTCCAGTAACATTAAGAGCTAAATTAATTTTAGCAAATGACTTTATCCTGGAATAGCCCATCTTAGAGTCCTTTAATTATTTTTGAATTTATTTTTTGTAATAATTCTTTATCTACATCCTCCATTTTAAACACACTTTTCCAAAAATACCTTGCTTGAATTTTTCTACCCAACATCCAAAGAATATCTCCATAGTGATCATTTACTATCGCATCATCTGGCATCAATTCGACAGCTCTTTTTAAATATGTTTCTGCTTTTACGTAGTCTTTTGTTAAATAATAAGCCCAACCAATTGAGTCTATTATATATGGATCATTCTCAGTTAAAGAGTATGCTTTCTCTAACATTTCCATTGCCTCTTTAATTTTATAATCTCTCTCTAACCAAGAGTATGCTAAATAATTAAGAACATATGCATCATCTGGATCAATTTCTAAAGAAGAAAGCATGTCTCTATCTGCTTCTTCATAATTTCCTATTCGTTCATTGCTCGCTCCTCTTCTATAAAACAAATCTGATTTAATTTCTAAATCATTGCTGACTATTCCTAGAACTATTGTGTAATATTTTATAGCTTGTTCGTACTCTTTTGCATTTTTATAAAAATTAGCAATATCAAATAAGATTTTTTCATTTGGTTTTTCAATTTTTTTAAAATTAGACTTAATAAATTTTAATGAATCTTTTGTGCCACTTTCTTTTGAGATAATTTGAGCTTCTTTTTTTAATCTATACCAATAATAGAAATCATCTTCTTTTTTAAATTCTTGTAAAATTTTTTTAACTCGATCAAATTCCTCATTTGAATACAGATTTTCAGCGACTAATGATAAATTATAGTGAAATTTCGGATTTAAATAATTAGATAAATATGAATAAAAGTTAGAATTTATAAAATCGTCTTGAGCAGAATGTAAATTAGATATTAAAAATAAAAATTCACTTATTAAGTCATTATGGTTTTTGCATGAAAAAATGGAGTTAATTTTTCTTTCATCGCCTTTTTCAATCCAACTTTTTCCTTGAGACAATAGTAAAGAAGTATTGATAAATTTAATGTTATCAGTTATTTTTTTTGCTTCCTCTATTTGGTTATTTTCAATTAAATATGCTAAGTAAAAAAAAGTGTACCTAGTTAAGTCTGCATCGTCATTACCAACCAGCTTAGAGAAAAAAGTTTTGGTTTTTGCATCGCCTAAATAACACCTTTGAAAGGTTGTTGAAATTATTGATAGATTTCCGTAATTTTTTATATCATTGGGCAATTTTTTTTCTTTGAATACAAAAATGTATTCTCTCAAATTATCTAAAATTGCTGAATTAAATCGGTTGAGTTTAATATTTTTTTTAGACTTAGATATATAATCCAGTGCCTTTGAAAAATCCTCACGTCTTATACTGTCTATTGTTAATAATAAGTATTTTTCAAAAAATTCTGATTTATTTTTATTTTGTTTAACAATATTTATAGCTTGATTTACTTTATTTTCTAAAACTAAAGAGTAAACATATCTCTTTAAATAAGGCTCATGTTTATTTAATAAAATCTTGGAAGTATTAAAAAAATTTAACGCCTTTGAGTTATTTTTATTTTCAAATGCCACAATTCCAGAAAAATATTTTGATAAGTTTTTGGAGTCAAAATCATCAAAACTAGCACTTTTAGAATGGAAGGGATTTTGATAAAGTAAAAATAATATCAACAAAAATTTTAAATTTTTGACAAACATAATTGCACTTTATGACTAAAAGGATGTTAAATCAAAATGCCAAATATGATCAAAGATTTTTAGATAAAGTAGAGCCAAAATTTGAATTTAGTAATAAGCCAATAAATAGACTTAAAATTGTGAAGGAAAATAGCGTTCAAAATAAAACAGGGAAAAAAGAAAGAATATTAAGACTAAAGAAAAAAATCAATTCAATTGAAGATTGTAATTTAAGAAATAATTCTAAAAATCTAGTTATGGGAGATGGTGACATAAATAGTCCTATAATGTTAATTGGAGAAGCTCCTGATGAAAAAGAGGACTTGGAAGCTAAAACATTTTGTGGAGATGTTGGCGTACTTTTAAACAAGATGCTTTTAGCAATTCAAATTAAAAGAGAGAAAGTGTACTCTACTTACTCAATAAATTTTAGACCCCCTAATGATAGAAAGCCAACTACTCAAGAGATAAAGCGATATTCAATTTTTCTAAAAGAACATATTTCAATCATAGATCCTAAAATTTTGATATTGATGGGTACCACTGCAATGGAAGCAGTAACGGGTCTTAGTAATCAAATTTCAAATGAAAGAGGAAATTGGAAAGAAATCATAATTGGAAACAAAACAATTCCCATAATTATCACTTTTAATCCATCTTATTTAATTAGGTATCCAGATAAAAAGAAATTCTCATGGGAGGACCTAAAAAAAATAAGAAAAAAAGTAGAAGATTTAAATATTATAATTTAATGAAAATAATTGCTGGTGTAGATGAAGTCGGTCGAGGAAGTTTGGTTGGACCAGTCTATGCTGCTGCAGTTATTTTAAGAAAATCTATAAATACGAAATTACTAAAAGACTCAAAAAGTATATCGAGCTCTAAACGCAAAGTCTTATTTAGCTATATTAAAAAAAATTCAATTTGGGCAATTGGAAAGGCATCATTGAAGGAAATTGAACAATTAAATATTTTAAATGCCAGTTTATTAGCAATGAAAAGAGCAATCAAAAAACTTAAGAAAAAACCTTCACACATTTTAATTGATGGAAATAAATTGCCTGAATTAAAAAATTACAAACTTAAATCTATTATTAAAGGTGACCAAAAAATTCCATCTATTTCGGCAGCATCAATTATTGCAAAAGTTACACGTGATAAAATGATCTCAAATTTAAGTAAAAAGTTTAAAGGCTATAGTTGGCAAAAAAATTTTGGATATGGTACTAGTCAACATTTAAAAGCCATAAAAGTTTTAGGAATTACAAAGCATCACAGGAAAAACTTTTCTCCAATAAATAGATTAAAATAGTTTTCACGTAAAAACACAATATGTAGTTATCGCCATGATAAGTCATACAAAACGAGTCTAAATAATTCAATCATAGGTTGACCGAAGAATCTTTTTGGAGTCTAATTAATTTTTCAAAATGAATTCAGATTTTAAAAATAAATTAATTAACGGAGATAGCCTCAAGGAACTAAAAAAAATTCCTGATGAGACTTTTGATTTAATTTTTGCTGACCCTCCTTACAACCTACAATTAAAAAGTGAATTAACAAGACCAGATAGATCTAAAGTAAGTGCAGTAAATGATAAATGGGATCAATTTGAAAATTTTAAAAAGTATGATGACTTTACCTATACATGGTTAACTGAGTGTAAAAGAATTTTAAAAAAAAACGGAGCAATCTGGGTAATTGGTAGTTACCATAACATTTTTAGAGTTGGAACAGCTATTCAAAATTTAGGTTTTTGGATTTTAAATGACGTCATTTGGAATAAAAAAAACCCTATGCCAAATTTTAGAGGAACGCGCTTTACAAACGCTCACGAAACTTTAATTTGGGCATCTAAGTCTGAAAAATCAAAATACACTTTTAATTATCAATCCTTAAAATGTTTAAATGACGATCTTCAAATGAGATCTAACTGGGAATTACCAATTTGTAATGGTTCTGAAAGACTAAAAAAGAATGGTAAAAAAGTCCATTCTACTCAAAAACCTGAGGCTCTACTTCACAGAATTTTATTAGCAACATCTAATAAAAATGATTTAGTTTTAGACCTTTTTTTAGGATCAGGAACAACAGCAACAGTTGCAAAAAAATTGGGTAGAAATTACTATGGAATTGAAAAAGAAAAAACCTATTTTAAAGCTGCTGAACAAAGATTAAAAAAAGCAAAACCTATAGAAGATCATTATTTAGATACTTTGCAAAATGGTAGATCTAAGCCGAGGATACCTTTTGGATCATTGGTTGAATTAGGAATAATTAAACCAGGCACCACTATTTTTGATAATAAAAAGAAAATCAGTGCAAAAATTATGGCTGATGGCAGTATCAAACATGCTCAAACTGAAGGCTCAATCCATAAAGTAGCAGCTACAATCTTAGGTGCTGAAAGCTGTAATGGATGGACCTATTGGCATTATAACTTGAATGGAAACGCAGTTCCTATCGATCATCTAAGACAAAGATTGATTTCTGGTAGTTAATTTTTATATATTTTCCCAAGGTAGCCCTCTAAAAACTTTTTGTTTTTTACTAATCTTTTCAAAAAAATATTTCTTAAAAATGTAGTTAAAGGATTGGATAAATGAAAAGCAAATTGATTAAATTTTGAGCGATTATTTACCATCTTTATTTTATCAACTCTATTTCTAAAAAAATTACTCTTAGTATTATTCTCTATATTCTCAAATAATTCATACGCCCCTTCTATAGATTGTGATGCACCTTGAGCAAATGATGGTGAAAAAGCAAAAAAAGCATCTCCTATTAGATGAATATTATTATTATTAAAATCAAAAAAATCATGACTCACAAATACCGGGTATATCTTTAAATCATTAATACCATCAAAAAATTCCTTATTTAATTGCGGAACTTTTTCTAAAATCTTTTTAACAAAATTATGATCTTTAAATATCGAAAAATCTTTTTGCTCATCCTCTGAAAGTTTATATTTCATTACAGCTATAAAGTTTAAATCTCCATCAGGGGATACTGGATAAATAACATAGTGAAAATTTGAACCTAAAAACAATGAGATGTTTTTTTTATCAGCTATGTTTGATGAACTTGGTATTATTCCTCTTATGGCTAACGTATCATCAAATTTTGGTTCAATTTGATTTTTTGATAACAGATTTTTACTCTTTGAAAAGACACCATCTGAAATAATTAAATAGTCAAATTCATAAACTTCATTATTTTCAAAAGCGATTGTAACAATTTGATCTTGTTGTTCTATCTTTGAAATAGTATGGTTAAATTTTATTTCTTTTTCTAAATCCTTTTTTAAAAAATCAATAAGTGATGATCTTTTAAGAGTAGTATATTTACAATTTTCAGTATTAAAATCTGATATATTTAACTCGCATATTTTATTAGAATTTTTAACTGAGTAAAAATTGATTTTGTCTGGATTAAATTTCTCATTATTTTTTAACGTATTGAACTGAATTTTATTTAAAAGTTTGATACTATTGACAGATAATTGAATTCCATAACCTTCTTTCAAATCGATTAAGCTATTTCTCTCAAAGATAGTTACTTGATACTTTTCATTTCTCTTAAATAAATTCGCAATGAATAGCCCTGAAATACCAGCACCAATTACAGCTACTTTTTTCATTATTTTTCTTCTAAATATTTAACAACTTTCTTAGTAAATGTTGGAAGCATATAATTATCTAATTTTCTTTTATCAAACCAATAAGATGAGGGAAATCTTTTTGCATTTTTAAGATATTCAATTTTTATGTTCATATTCATATTTGACATTTTAAAATTAAGATTTTCATTAAAATTTTTTGGGTTAGAAAGCTCTTCCATCGGAAAAATTGATAAATTTTTTAGAAAGTTAAATTTTGTATTTTTTACCAACAAGTATTTTTGATTTTTTTTATAAACTTTAAGAATAAAATATTTTTCTTTATTCTTTTTTGTAATTTTAGCTAAATCAAAATTTTTCTTCTTATAAGATTTGCAATTTTTTGAGATAGGACACTCGCTACATTCAGGATTTTTTGGTTTGCATATCATTGCTCCTAATTCCATTAAAGCTTGAGCATAATCACTTGCTCTTGATGAAATTCCAAAAATAGATTTTTTTTCTATTAGATTGTCTTTTTGTATTTCCTTATTTTTTCTTAAATAAAGAAATCTTTTTATAACTCTTTCAATGTTTCCATCTAAAGGAATATAGGATTTATTAAAGGCAATAGCTAAAATTGCTTTAGCAGTGTAATTGCCGATACCAGGTAAAGATATTAAATCCTCATAATTATTTGGAATTTCTCCATGATATTTACTAATTATGATTTTAGCAGTTTTTTTTAGATTTCTTACTCTTGAATAATATCCAAGACCCTCCCAAAGCTTTATCAATTCTCTATCTTGGATTTTTGAAAGTTTTTTAAGATTTGGAATTTTATTTATAAATCTATTAAAATAAGGAATTACAGTCACAACTTGTGTTTGCTGTAACATGAATTCACTTACCAGTGTATAATAATGTTTTTTTGATTGTGAAACATTTTTTCGCCACGGTAATGTTCTCTTATTTAAATCATACCAATTGAGAATTTTTTTTGTTATTATTTGATCTTTCATATGCAATTCAAAAAATATACTAAGCAGAGGAATAGCATTCAAGGCTTAAGATCCTTTAAAGACACTTTGCCAAAAAATATCAAAAAAGTCATCAATAAGAAAGGGCACCTGTACTCAGAAACTATCAATAATTGGAAATATATTGTTGGAGAAAATTTATTTAAAGTTTGTTACCCAAAGTCTTTTAAAAATTCTAATAAGTTAGGTGCTAGCACTTTGTTGATCAATGTTAAACGGGGGCATGAAGTTGAACTGGAATATTCAAGAAAAGATATTTTGGAAAAATTAAATAATTTATTTGGTTATTCTGTTGTTGAAAAAATTAAACTAACAAGTTTTGATGATGAAAAAATTAAACCCTCTACAAATGATGAAAGCTCTTATAACGTGACAAATCATGATTATGAAAAAAAGATAAATAATGTTAAAAATGAAAAAATTAAGAAATCTTTAATGAAGTTATCAAAGGTGTTTAAAACAAAATGAAAAAAATATTTTTAATATTAATCTTATTTTTTGGGTCGATAAGTATTTTAAATGCTGAGGGAAATAGAATTATAGCAGGAAATAAGGATGCAAAGATTACAATAATCGCTTATGAGTCTTTAACATGTAGTCATTGCGCAGATTTTCATAAAAACGTATATCCTCAACTCAAGAAAGATTATATCGATACTGGTTTAGTCAAAATTGAATTTAGGCACTTCCCTCTAGATGTGGCCGCATTTAATGCATCAAAAATTTCTCAATGTAAAAGTAATGAAAGTTTGAAAATTTTAAATAGCCTTTATTCAAATCAACAAGCATGGGTCAAAGGGAAAAATGTGGAGGAAATTAATGATAATTTAAAATCATTCATTAAAAATCAAGGCTTCGATTTAGATTTTGAAAAATGTATAAATGATAAAAAAATAGAGGATTATGTGTTAAACGATCGAATCGAAGGTACTAAAAAATTTAAGGTTAATGCTACTCCTACGATTATTATTAATAACAAAAAGTTTGAGAAACCCCTTAATTATAAAAATTTAAAAAAATCGCTGGAAAAACTGATATAAACTCCTAATGGAGTTTAAAAAAATCCAATTGAACGGATTTAAATCTTTCGCTGATAAAACTAATTTCTTAATTGAGAATGGTTTAACTGGGATAGTTGGTCCTAATGGATGTGGAAAATCAAATATTGTTGAGTCCTTAAGATGGGTTATGGGAGAAACATCAGCAAAAAGTATGCGAGGATCAGGAATGGAGGATGTAATATTTTCTGGAACATCTAACAAAGCATCCAAGAATATTGCAGAGGTATCTGTGACTGTAACTAATGAGAAAAATGAGGGGCCAATTCAATATAGAGAGTTAGATGAAGTAAAAGTAAGAAGAAAAATAGAAAAAGATAAAGGCTCAAAATTTTATATAAATGATAAAGAAGTTAGAGCCCGTGATGCTCAAATGTTTTTTGCAGATCTATCAACTGGAGCACATTCTCCATCGATGATAAGCCAAGGTCGCATAGGTGCAATCGTTACAGCTAAACCAGCCGATAGAAGGGCAATCTTAGAAGAAGCTGCGGGAATTTCAGGATTACATGTAAGAAGACATGAAGCTGAATTACGACTAAACGCTGCAGAAAATAATCTTAAAAGAGCAGATGAATTAAGGCGCCAACAAGAAAGGCAACTTGTTAATCTTCAAAAACAAGCTGAAGAGGCAGCTAGATATAAAAATATGTCTGAAGAAATAAAAAAGATAGAGGCAGGCTTATATTATTTGAAATTATTAGAAATTGATAAAGAAATAAAAATAGAAAATGAGATTAATGTTGAAGCAGAGACTGAAGTAACAGACTTTAATAATAAGATCGCAGATCTTGAAAATTTGATAAAGACTGAAACTGAAAAAGTCACACCATTAAGGGAAAAGAATATTGAAAACTTATCTAAAATACAGAGACTTAATCTTGAGCTACAAAGTCTGGACGAAGAAAACACAAGGATACAAGATGAAATTGAAAATATAAAAAAAACACTTCAAACATTTGAGGAAGATATCGGTAGAGAAAAAGGAATAGTAATCGATGCAAACTCAAATGAAAAAAGATTAAAAGAAGAAAAAAATGAATTAATAGAAATTGACTCCAAATATTATGATACTGAAAAACAGTCTGATAATGATTTGAACACCTCTAAAGACAAATTACAAAGTGAGATTGAAAAAGTTAAAGAACTTATTAATTCACAAAAAAATCAAGAAGCTATTTCAGCACTTGATAATTGTAAGCTATTAATCGAAGCATATGCTGGGACTTATAGTAAAAATGAAAATATAAAAAAAGAGTCTGTAAAGAGAAACGAAAGAATTAAAGTAATTGATACAGAGATAGAAAGTTGGAAAAACCTATTATTAAATTCTGAAAAAATGGTTTCCCAGCTTACCGAAAGAAGAAGTAAGTTAAATGATCAATTAAATAAATTAGATAATCAACCAAAATTACAGGCAGAAAAAAAAGGTCAAATAACTGAAGGGTTAAGAATTTCTGAAGAAGAAAAAAAAGAAAACGAAGAAATTATTAATTCAACAGATGAAAAGATAGAAAATTTAAGATCACAATTAAATGAAATCCAAGAGCAATCAATTCAGATTAGAGAGAGAAAAGCAAGTTCGGGTGCAACGGTTGAAGGATTAAAAAAGAGAAAAAATGATTTAATTGATAGAATTAATTCTGAATTAAATTTATCTGAAGAAAATATTTTGGAAAATTCAAATCTTTTTGGAGTTGAGGAATTACCCGATGCTGTAAATCAAGAGGATTTGCTAGACAAAAAAAAACAAGAAAGAGAAAAATTAGGTTCGGTGAACCTAAAGGCAGATGAAGAAACAAATAAGTATGAAACTGAAATTAAAAAAATGGAGAGCGATCGGATCGATTTAGTTACAGCAATAATAAAATTAAAAGAAAGTATCAATGAGCTTAATCAAAAAGGAAGGGAAAGATTAATTGAGGCTTTTGATAAAGTTGATAGAAAATTTAATGAGGTTTACACAAAACTATTTAATGGTGGAAGCGCCAAACTGGAATTAGTGGATGCTGATGATCCATTAGAGGCGGGACTAGAGATGTTGGTGAGTCCTCCTGGTAAGCGTCTCCAATCAATAACTTTATTATCAGGTGGAGAACAGGCACTCACCGCGCTTTCGTTAATTTTTGCCGTTTTCTTAACTAATCCATCTCCAATTTGTGTATTAGATGAAGTAGATGCCCCTCTTGATGATGCGAATGTCACAAGATTTTGTAATTTGCTTGATGAACTTACAAAAATTACTGACACGAAATTTATAATTGTTACTCACCATGCTTTAACAATGTCTAAAATGAACAGACTATATGGAGTTACAATGCCAGAGAAAGGTATTAGCCAACTTGTAGCTGTTGATCTTCAAAAAGCAGAAAGCATGGTTGCCTAATTAATAAAGCTTATTTCAAATGTCTAAAGATCCATTTAAAACTCGCTTAGAAATTGCAAAAAAAAAGGCTTTTGAGAAGGAAAATAAGAAAAAACATAATCCCTCTCCAATTGGTAATGCTTTTAAACTAAGCACTGAGCTTGTTTCTGCAGTAGCTGTAGGGACAATTATTGGGTTTATTTTAGACAAGACCTTTGGTACTAAACCCTGGTTAATTTTAATATTTTTTTTTGTAGGTGTAATTGCTGGAATAATGAATGTAATTAAATCTGCAAAAAAAATGCAAAAGTAGATCGAAAAAAATATGGCTGCAAATCCAATGACACAATTCGAGGTCTATAGAATTGGTCCAGAAATTAAGGTAGGTGCTTTTGATATTTCATTCACAAACGCCAGTTTGTTTATGGTCATAAGTTCGCTAGCTATTTTGATTATATTTAACTTTGGTTCAAAAAAAAATTCATTGCTACCAAACAAAATTCAGTTGTTAGCTGAGTTAAGTTATACATTTGTTTCAAAAATGATTAGTGATACGGCAGGCTCTAAAGCTAAACCTTATTTTTCTTTTATATTCTCTTTATTTATGTTTGTCCTTTTTTGTAACATGTTTGGCATGATTCCTTATACCTTTACAGTTACAAGTCATATTATCGTTACTTTTGTGTTGGCAGCTTTTATTTTTATCGGTGTAACAATAATTGGTTTTATAAAACACGGTATAGGCTATCTTAAATTATTTGTACCTAGTGGAGTTCCTATAGTGCTATTACCATTAATTGTAGTTATTGAGATTATCTCATATTTAAGTAGACCTATCAGTTTATCCGTCAGGCTCTTTGCTAACATGATGGCGGGTCACACAATGATGAAAGTATTCGGAGGCTTTGTAATAAGTCTTGGGGTAGTCGGTGGATGGCTTCCACTGAGTTTTTCGGTTGCTTTAACTGGCCTGGAGATATTAGTTGCTTTTCTTCAAGCTTATGTTTTTGCAATTTTAACCTGCATCTATTTGAATGATGCATTAAACTTACACCATTAATTAACAGAGGAGGATATAATGGAATTAGAAGCAGCAAAAATGATCGGAGCAGGTTTAGCGGCTATAGCCCTAGCTGGTGCCGGTGTTGGTATAGGTATTATTTTTGGTAATTATCTATCAGGTGCGATGAGGAACCCATCTGCAGCTCAGAAACAGTTTCCTAATTTGCTTTTAGGGTTTGCCCTTGCAGAGGCAACTGGGTTGTTTGGATTGGTTGTAGCGTTAATCATTCTTTTTGCATTTTAAATAGATGGTTAAAAAAATATTTTTTCAGTTAATATTTTTTAATCTCTTTTTTTTAAAAGAGGTTTTTGCAGCTGAAAGTGGAGGTATGCCTCAATTAAATCCAGAATTTTGGATTTCACAAATTTTTTGGTTAACACTTACTTTTGGTATTCTTTACATTGTATTATCTAAACTAATACTACCAAAAATAAGTGCAAACCTTGAATTAAGAAAATCGCAAATACAAGAAAATATTGAGGCAGCAGAAAAACAGAGAGAAAGTAGTGAAGCCAAGCTTAAAGAGTACGATGAAATTATTTCAAAAAGTAAATTAGAAGCTAATAACATTTTTAA
The DNA here is from genome assembly GCA_902576375.1 of uncultured Pelagibacteraceae bacterium. Classification (GTDB taxonomy): domain Bacteria; phylum Pseudomonadota; class Alphaproteobacteria; order Pelagibacterales; family Pelagibacteraceae; genus Pelagibacter. Next base: position 199,769 of record CACGUZ010000001.1, on the reverse strand, counting down.
AGAGGCTAGAGAAAATGTACTCAAAGAAATAAATGCAAAAAAGGAGACTTTAGATAAACAAATTGATGAGGAAATAAAGAAAGTTGAGCAAGAGATAAATTTACTAAGAAAAGGTGCTTCAGAGAAAATTAATAAAATTGCAATCGAAACTACTTCAGAGTTACTAGTGAAATTAATCGGTACGGAAGTTAATAATAGTAGTATTTCCGCAATCGTTGATGATTTATCTAAAAGAAACGGGGATAAATATTATGGCAATTGATGCAACATTTTGGGTAGCTGTATCGTTTATTATTTTCTTCGGAGGCTTAATATATCTTAAGGTTCCACAAAAAATAAATGAAATACTAAATAAATTAATTTCAGATATCAAAAATGAGATTGATGAAAGTGAAAAGCTTAGAACAGAAGCTAAAACTTTATTGGATAATGCTCAAAAAAAACTCGATACAGCGCAATCAGTTAGTAAGGAAATATTGGCACAAGCAAAAAAGGACAGTGATAATCTTATTATTGAATTAAACGATAAATTCCATAAATCTTCAGAAATTAAAAAAAATTCAACAGAAAATAAGATCAATCAAATGAAAGACGCGGCAATAAAAGAAATAAAAGATGCTTCAATTAAAGTTGCGGTAGACTCAGTTAAAAAGATAATCACAACATCGGTTGATAAGTCCAAGCTTGATAACTTGTTTCAAAAAAATTTGGATGAGACAAAAGAAGAGTTAAAAAAAATCAACTCATAATACTCTTACAATTTTATAAAAAAGACTATAAGTTATATAGATGAATTCCATTGTTATAGGTTCAGGATTTGGAGGAATAGCTGCAGCTTTACGTCTCAAAGCTAAAGGGCATAGAGTTACTTTAATCGAAAAACATCGAGATCTTGGAGGAAGAGCTAGAGTATTTCAAAAAAATGGCTTCATATACGATGGTGGACCAACAGTAATAACTGCTCCATATTTGATAAATGAATTATTTGAATTATTTCAAAAAAAACCAGAAGATTATATAAAACTCACTCCACTAAAAGTTTGGTATCAATTCATTTTCGAAGATAAATCAAAATTTAATTACTCTGGGGACGAACTAGAGATGAAAAAACAAATAAAAGAGATAAATGAAAAAGATGTTAAGGGTTATGAAAAATTAGTCAATTTTACGAAAAAAATTTTTGATAAAGGTTTCATGGAACTTGCTGATGTACCCTTTGATAAACCATTTGTAATGATGCAGCAATTACCAGCACTACTAAAACTAAAAAGTTATAAATCTGTTTATTCTTTAGTCTCTTCATACATAGAAAATGAAAAATTAAGAAGAATGCTTAGTATGCACCCATTATTAGTTGGGGGAAATCCTTTTACTACAACTTCAATCTATGGATTAATCTTATACCTAGAAAAAAAATGGGGTATTCATTACTCAATGGGTGGGACTGGAAATATAATCAAAGGTTTTGAAAAATTAATGAATGAAGTTGGGATTAAAATAATTAAAGGTCACGAAGTTACCAAAATTATTTCAAACAAAAAAAAAATTACCAGTATCCAATTAGATGATCAAACAATAATAGAGTCTAGCAATGTAATTTGTAATGCTGATCCTCCTGCTGTATACGAGAAAATGTTAAATGGGAATACAAGTAATTCATTTCTTTTTAGATGGAAAAAAAATCGAATGGAATATTCAATGGGATTATTTGTCTATTACTTTGGTACCAAAAAAAAATACGATAATGTTGAACATCATACTATTAAATTTGGAAACAAATATAAAGAACATCTAGATGACATTTTCAATAACAAAAAATTGAACAACGATATTAGTTATTATCTTCACAGACCCTCTGCAACCGATAAAACTATGGCTCCCGAGGGAAACGATTGCTTTTATGTTTTAGTTCCAGTACCAAATAATCAATCAAAAATTGACTGGTCTGTTGAGGGAGAAAAAATGAAAAATTTGGTTATTGATAAAATGCAAAATGATTTAATGCCAGATCTCAAAAATAATATTGTAGAAGATTTTTATTTAACCCCTGATTACTTTGAAAGAGATTTAAATACAAAATATGGTTCGGGTTTTTCAATCCAACCAAAATTTTCTCAATCTGCATATTTTAGATTTCACAATAAGTCCGAGATATACAAAGGACTTTATTTTGTTGGTGCAGGAACCCATCCTGGAGCAGGTGTACCTGGAGTGCTTTCGTCAGCAAAGGTATTGGAAAAGATTTTATGATGTCTGATAAAAATTACTTATCAGTTTATGCAAAATCTTTTAATTGGGCAGGTTTTTTTTTACCTAAAAAAACATATAAAAAATGCTCTGCGTTGTATGATTTTTGCAGAGTTGCTGATAACATTGCAGACGATGAAGAAAAATTAGAAGTTAAAGAAATTAAATTCAAACAATTTAAAAAAGATTTTATTCAAAAGAATTTTGATAACCAAATTGTTAAAAATATGTGGGACCTTATTGATGAATTTAAAATTTCAGTAAAAATTATCGAAGATCTATTAGACGGTATAAATTCAGATATAAAAGATAAGGTGATATTAAATTCAAAAAAAGACCTTTTAATTTATTCTTACAGAGTTGCTGGAACTGTTGGTTTAATGATGGCAAAAATTTTGAAAGTTAATAAAAAAAGTTCACTTAAGTCAGCTATTGATCTTGGTATCGCAATGCAACTTACAAATATATCACGAGATGTAATTGAAGATTCAAAAATAAACAGATTTTATATAAATACAAATTTTGAGGAAATTACATCGACTATAGATCTTGCAGATAACTTTTATAAGAATTCCTTTTATTCAATAAAAGACATTCCAATAAGTTTTAGATTTTCAATTTTAGTCGCAAGAAGGATCTACCGAAAAATAGGCTATAATATCCTAAATAAAAAAACGTTTGAAAATTATAAAAATTCTGGAAAAATTTATGTATCCAATATTGAAAAGAGTATAGAGACTATTTTTGCGATTTTTGATCTTATAAGGTTATCTCTAACCAGTATTAAAGAAGATCAGATTCAACATGATCATTTTTTAATTAATGAGGAAATAAATCTAGATGAAAGAATTTGATTATGTCATTATTGGTGGAGGCTGTGCTGGTTTATCTTTAGCATATGAATTGGAAATTCATGAAAAGCTTAAAGATAAAACTTTGGCGATCATAGAGCCAAGAGATGAATACAAAAGAGACAAAACTTGGTCTTTTTGGAAAGTAACATGTCACAATTTTGATGATTGTGTAAAAAAAAATTGGGAAAATTTTTCAATTAATATTCCTAAAAAAACTAACTATTTGCAGTGTAAAAGTTCTCCATATCAAAGTATTGACAGCGGTTTATTCTATGAAAAAATTAATAACAAACTAAATGAAAATAAAAATATTTCCTATTTTAAAGATATCAGTGAAATTAGTTTAAAAAATTCTTTTATTTTTAATAGTGTGCCATTCATTAAAGAAAATTATCGAAATCTTTGGCAACATTTTTGTGGAGTGGAAATAGAAACTAAAAATAATTTTTTTGATGATGAAATTTTTAACCTTATGGATTTTGATTGTGATCAAAGAGAAAGTGTTCATTTTTTTTATACCTTACCCTACTCAAAAAATACTGCTTTAGTTGAAACCACTTGGTTGTCTAAAATTAACGACAATTCTCAAAAAGATTACGACAAACAAATAAAAGATTATATTGAAAATCATCTAAATTTGAAAGATTACAAGATAATTTATAAAGAAGAAGGAGCGATACCTTTATTTTACCCAATCGATAAGGATGAAAAAAATAAAATAAATATTGGAACTGCTGGTGGTATGACTAGATTAAGTACAGGTTATACTTTTCTTAATATTCAAGAACATAGTAAATATATAAGAGAAAATATTGAAAATATTGCTAATGTTAAAAAATATAAAATAAGCACCAAATATCAATTTTTAGATGAAATATTTTTAAGAGTTCTTGAAAAACATCCAGAAAAAATGTCCGATATATTCTTTAAAATGTTTAAGGCTTCGCCAAAGACTGTTATAAAATTTTTGTCCAATAAAAGCAATTTTTTCGAGGATTTGTCTATTATTTTAAGAATGCCTAAATTGACTTTTATTAAAGCATTATTTTATTAGTAGAATTTTAAAATGAATAACAGATCAAAAAAAATAAATTTCAACCATTCTTTCATTTTTTTTTTAGCTTGTAATATTTTTTCATTGATAGCTTTTAAGTTTAATGCTTTGACAATTTCACCATTTATTTGTTTGTTATTAATTCTAATTATCGGTATATCTCATGGATCACTTGACAATGTAAAAGGAAGAAAACTTTTTCAAATTTTTGAGATTAAAAAATTTTATATTTTTTACTTGGCGTATATTTTAATAGCTATCATAGTCATAATTTTATGGATAATGATGCCATATGTTTCTTTAATCATTTTTTTAATGGTTGCCTCGTATCATTTTGGAAAAGAAGACACGCAATTTTTAATAGTTGAAAACTCTTATTACAATCAATTTTTATTTTTGTTAAAAGGTTCTTTAGTGGTTTTTGCACCAATGTATTTCCATTTCGATGAAACAATATCAATATTCAGATTGCTGTTTATTGAAAATGAAAATTTCTTTAATTTTTTAGATTTAATAGAGTCTAAAAAGATATTGTTATATTGTATTATTCTATCAACTTTAGCAAATATTCTACTATTTACAAAAAATTTTGAGTTAAAGAAATTCACAATATTTTTAGATTATTTTTCAATTATAATAATAAATTATTATTTTTCTCCATTAGTAGCTTTTACAATTTATTTCTGCTTTTTACACTCTGTAAGACATAGTATCTCATTAATGTCTGAATTAGACAGGGATGACCTTGGTAATGGATTTAAAATCTTTGTAAAAAAGGCTTTACCACTAACAATTATTACAGCTATTTTTTGTGCAATTGGCCTTTATTTACTAAATAATACTTACAATTTAGAAAGTTCAATTCTCAAAATTATATTTATAGGTTTGGCGTCTTTGACCTTTCCACATATATTGCTTGAGTATTTGATTGAAAAAAATGAAAAATAAACATTTAAAAATATTACTTTCTGCACCAAGAGGTTTTTGCGCAGGTGTTGAGAGAGCTATAGAAATTGTAGAAAAATCAATCAAAAAATTTGGCGCTCCAGTTTATGTTCGCCATGAAATTGTACATAATAAATATGTAGTCGACGATTTAAAAAATAAGGGTGCCATCTTTGTTGAGGAACTTGAGGAAATAGAAGATAGAACAAGGCCGGTTATTTTTTCAGCTCATGGTGTCCCAAAAAAAATACCAGAAGATGCTAAAAACTATAATATGACTTATATAGATGCTACATGTCCATTGGTATCAAAAGTACATAGAGAGGCAGAAAATTTACATAAGGCTGGGTATCATTTAATTTTGATAGGACATCAAAATCACCCTGAAGTAATTGGCACTATGGGTCAATTACCAAAAGGATCGATTGATCTTGTTCAAAATGAGGATGAGGCCAAAAAATATAAACCTCAAAATAACAAAAAAATATCATATGTTACTCAAACAACGCTATCAGTAGATGATACAAAAGATATAATTCAAATCTTAAAAAATAGATTTCCTAATATAAAAGAACCAGCGAAAGAAGATATTTGTTACGCTACAACAAATAGACAAATGGCTGTCAAAAATATTGCAAAAAAATGTGATTTATTTTTTGTAATTGGTAGTAGAAATTCATCTAATTCAGTTAGATTGGTAGAGGTTGCAAAAAAATCTGGCTGCCATAATTCGCTATTAATTCATTCACAAAGTCAAATACCATTCGATTTAATTAAAGACTCAAATATAATTGGAATTTCCTCTGGGGCTTCCGCACCAGAAATTTTAGTCAATAATTTTATAAATGAGTTAAAAAATAAATTTACAGTTAGTATAGATGAAGTAGAAATTATAAAAGAAGACGTTGTCTTCAAAGCACCGAAAAAATTAAACTAAAATGGCTGTTTATACAAAAATAAGTAAAAAAGATATTTCTTATATTAATCAAAAATTTGATATAGAAAAAATTTTAGAATTTAAAGGTATAAAACAAGGAATTGAAAATACAAACTATTTACTAAAATCAAAGAATAAAAAATTTATACTAACAATTTTCGAAAAAAGAGTATCAAAAAAAGAATTGCCTTTTTTTATGAATTTGATGGATAAATTAAATAAATCAAAAATAAATTGCCCAAAGCCACAAACAAAAAAAGATGGTGGGTATTTAATTAAATTAAAAAATAAAGCTGCATGCATAGTTTCCTTTCTCAATGGAAAAGATAAAAAATCACTTAATTTTAAAAACTGTTATGACATTGGCAAAATGATTGCTGAAATGCACCAATCTACAAAAAAAATGAATCTTACTAGAAAAAACTCTATGGGTGTTAGAAATCTAAATCCATTACTGAAAAGTATAAGATTTAAGTCAAAAAAATTTACTAATGTAGAAAAATTTTTAAAAAATAATTTTAAAGATATTAAAACGAAATGGCCTAAAAATTTACCAAACGGGGTAATTCATGGAGATTTGTTTATCGATAATATCTTTTTTATAAAGAATAGATTGTCAGGGGTAATCGATTTTTATTTTGCAGCTAATGACTATTTTATGTATGAAATCGCAATTTGTGTAAATGCACTATGTTTTGATAAAAAAAAATCAAAGTTTGTGTTGAACAAAAAGAAAGTCAAAAATTTAATAAAGGGTTATGAAAAAATTAAGAAAATCTCAGTTAAAGAAAGGAAATCATTAAATATTTTATGTCGTGGTGCTGCAATTAGATATTTTATGACTAGACTTTATGACTATTCAAATACTCCTAAGACAGCATTAATTAAAATAAAAGATCCAAAAGAATATTATCAAAAACTTGTAATACACAATAATTTAAGAACTTATAAAGATTATTTGAATTAATGATAAAAATATACACTGATGGTTCATGCATTGGCAATCCGGGTCAAGGTGGCTGGGCAGCAATAATATTAAATGAAGGGAAAAAAACTGAAATAAAAGGAAGTAAAAAAGATACTACAAATAATCAAATGGAATTATTAGCGCCTATAGAGGCGCTTAAAAAGATTCCAAAAGGAAGCAAAGTTCAAATTTTCACTGACTCTAAATATGTTAAATCTGGAATAACAGACTGGATACACAATTGGAAAAAAAATGGATGGAAAACTACAAATAAAAAAGAGGTGAGTAATAAAGAACTTTGGACAGAATTGGACCAACTAAATAGTGAATTTGAAATAAGTTGGAACTGGGTAAAAGCACATTCAACAGATAAATTAAATAACGAAGTGGATTTACTTGCTAGAGATGCTGCAAATTTATAGTAGATTGTTCAATAAGTTTTCTGCAGAAGTTAAGCCGCATTCTTTAGTCTCTTCTTCTTCATGAATTTTAATAACTGTAAAATTTTCAATAACCATCAAATAACGATTTGATCTAATTCCCATTCCTTTTGCATTTCTATCAACTTCCGCACCAATTGCTTTTGTAAATAACAAATAAGGATCAGATAACATTTTAATTTTATCTCCAGTATTATTAATCTCTCCCCAGCCATTCATTACATAAGGGTCATTGACTGATAAACAAAATATATTTTCTATTCCTTTTGCTTTGATTTTATCTGCATTTACTACAAAACCTGGCAAGTGAAGTTTGGAGCAAGTTGATGTAAATGCTCCAGGTAAACCAAACAAAACAATTTTTCCATTACCTATGATTTCTCTTAAGTTACTTTTTTGAGGCTCTCCATCAATAAGTTGAAAAATCTCTGTATCTGGAAGTTGATCTTTTATTTTAATTTTCATATCGAATTCATTACATATTTTTTAACTTTTTCAATATCATTTGAAAGAAGCTCAAATTTTTCTTTTCTGTCATAAACATATTTAAGACTTTCTGGTAAATTTTCAGTTTTTGATATTGCATCTTCTATTGCCTTTGGAAATTTACACGGGTGTGCAGTTGATAATACAACGCAATTTTTTTCTAATCCTAATTTTCTAACAGCACCAATACCTACTGCGGTATGCGGATCAACTACCATCTGATGTTCATCATTGATAGTTTTTATCATTTTAACAGTTTCGTTTTCATCAAGCATCTCAGATACAAAATTTTTTTTGATTTTATCTAAATCGTTTTTATCAATTTTATAGGTATTATTTTTTATTTCAGCCATTACACCTTTTGTAACTTCTGAGTTACAATTTTTTACATCATATAAAAGCCTTTCAAAATTACTTGCTATTTGTATATCCATACTTGGAGTATTTGTTTCCTCAACTTTCTTTTGACTATAGTCGCCGCCTGATATGGCTCTATGAAGTATGTCATTTTTATTTGTAGCCACGATTAGCTTATCAATTGGAAGGCCTAATTTTTTTGCTAAGTATCCAGCATAAATATCACCAAAGTTTCCTGTTGGAACAGAAAAGGATAAAGACTGACCATTTCCAACTTTAAAGAAAGCGTAAAAATAATAAACCGATTGAGCAATAATTCTCGCCCAATTAATTGAATTTACCCCTGACATATTAATCGCTTTTGAAAATTTTTCGTCATTGAACATTGCTTTTACTAGATTTTGACAGTCATCAAAATTACCCTCTACTGCAATATTAAATACGTTATTCTCCTCATGTATTGTCATTAACCTTCTTTGTACAGGTGAAATTTTATTATTTGGGTGTAATACAAAAACATTTAAATTGCTTTTTCCTTTTAAAGCATCGATTGCAGCTGCACCAGTATCACCTGAGGTTGCTACTATTATATTAATTTTTTTTTGATCACGGTCTAAATGGTATTGATAAAAATTACCAATAAGTTGCATTGCGATATCTTTAAAAGCAAGTGTGGGTCCATGAAATAGTTCTAATACTTTTAGATTTCCGAGATTAGAAATTTTAACAACATTGTCAGATCTAAAATTTGAATATGATTTTGAAATCATAGAGATTAGATCATCTTTAGACATGAAATCTCCTATAAATGGATAAATTATTTCAGCAGCTAAATCATTATAACTAAGATTTTTTAGATTATCTAATTCTTCCTTTTGGAATTGTTTAATTGATTTAGGAACAAAAAGTCCTCCATCGTCCGCCAATCCTTTGAGGAAAACATCCTTAAAAGAAAAGTTTTTTTGATTATTTCTTGTACTAATGTAATTCATTTAATAATTCTTTTTTCTAAAATATAAATATAGCAAAAGAATTGAAAGCGCTAACGAAAACCAAGTAATAGCGTATTTTTGATGATTATTAGAAATATTTGCAGTAATTTTTTTTGGTCTGGGTAACTGATAATTTCCATCTAAATAAATAATATATTTAGAAAAATTTTTACCTGTAAATTTTAAGATATCTTCTCTATTTAAACTAAACCAGTAATTTTCATCTAAATCATTATCTGGCTTAAAGATATTTTTTCTACCTTGTAATTTTAGGGTTCCGATAATATTTTTTTGATCAAATACGTTTATTTCTTGAGCACCCTTCTTTTCAAATGGTATCCAACCTCTATTTATCAAAAAATTTTCATCCCCAATCGTAATTGGATTTATTACTTCAAATCCAGGAGTACCGGACTCATTTAAATTGTATAAATAAATTTGCTTATCAAAATCTATAGACCCTGAAGTTTTAATTTTAAGAAAATTTTCTTTGTTTGATTGAGCTAGTTCAACTGGAGGATTTTTTAATGAATTTTCAATTTCTAAAATTAAATTATTTTTCCAATTTAGACGGATAATTTGCCACGTACCTAGTCCAATAAAAACAAAAATAAAGAAAATTATAAAGACGGAAAATAAAAACTTATGTTTCAAGGATCAAATTAACTTCCCCAAATATATATTGCAGCAAACAAAAATAACCAAACAACGTCAACAAAATGCCAGTACCATGCAGCTGCTTCAAAACCAAAATGATGGTCTTTGGTAAAATGACCTAATTTTCCTCTCCATAAACATACTGCTAAAAAAATTGTTCCAACTATAACATGGAAGCCATGAAAACCTGTTGCCATGTAAAAAACAGAACCATAAATATGATCTGAAAAAGCAAATGTAGCATGATGATATTCATATGCTTGAAGTGCTGTAAAAAATGCTCCAAGAATTACTGTTAGCACTAATCCTTGTATAAAACCTTTTCTATCACCTTCTAATAATGAATGGTGAGACCAAGTGACTGTTGTACCTGATAATAGTAAAACTAATGTGTTAATCAAAGGTATATCCCAAGGATCAAAAGTCACAATATCTTTAGGTGGCCATACGTTTCCGACAAAATCATTTGGGAAAAGACTAACGTCAAAGTAAGCCCAAAACCAAGCAACAAAAAACATTACCTCAGATGCGATAAATAAAGTCATTCCATAACGGTGATGAATTTGGACTACTGGGGTATGATGACCTTGATGTTCTGCTTCAATGACCACATCTCTGAACCACATATATGCGCCATAAATTAAAAGAGCTAATCCAAGATACATTCCCCATGAAACATCTGAATGCATGTAATACACAGCACCTATAGCTAATACTAAGCAAGAAAACGAAACGTAAATAGGCCAAGGACTTGGATCTACTAAGTGATAATCATGTTTTTTTTCAGCTGACATTTTTTTGAATTATGATTGTTTATAATAATCTGTCGAGAAAAAAGTATACGACATGGTTACATCTTCTAGGTTTTTAACACTTGGATCATTAATCATTTCAGGGTCTAGATAAAAAGTCATTACATAGGTGGCTTTTTCTCCTGCTTTTAATTCTTGTTTTTCAAAACAAAAACAGCCAAGTTTACTATAATATTTCCCAAAACTTGCTGGTGATACGTTAAAACTTGCTACACCGGCAGTTGGTTCGCTACTATAATTTTCAACTTCAAACTCTATTTTGTTAACTTGGCCAACTTTCACATCTATAACATTCGATTTTGCTTTAAAATCCCAAGGTAGATTATTCACATTAGTATCAAATCTAACACTTACAACTTTGTTAAGAACTATTTTAGGAGCACTGTTTGAAATTTGAGTAGTACCTCCAAAACCCGTTACTCTACAAAATAAATCATATAAAGGTACTGCAGCGTAGGATAAACCCAACATAAATACAAATATTCCTATAAGGACTAATGGTGTAAGATTTTTTTTTTGTATCATATTGCTCTATCAAAAACTCCAGTATTATATAATGTAAATAAAAACAGAAAAATCATGAAAGCAATAATCGCTAATGCTGTCTTGATATTTTTTTTCTTAGTTTTTTTATCTGGTATAATCATAAAATCTTATCTATCAGAAAAAGCACAAAAACCAAAAATAAATATAAAATAGAATAGCCAAATATTGTTTTAGCTTTTTTTGCGCTAAATTTATTTTTTTTAAATTTATAAAGGTCAAAACATAGATAATTATAATAAATAGTTAATAACAATGACGGAATAAGAAAAACAAGTCCAACAAAGTTAATTACATATGGAAAAATTATCACTGGAAGCATCATTAAAGAGTAGACAAAAATATTTACTTTAGTGCTCTCTATCCCGTTTGTTATGGGAAGCATAGGTATATTAGCTTTTTTATAATCTTCTGATTTATATAAGCTTAATGCCCAAAAATGTGATGGTGTCCAAAAGAAAATAATTAAAAAAAATACAAGAGGTTCAAGAGATAAAGATCCTGTAGCAATAGTCCAGCCTATGACAGGAGGAAGAGCTCCAGCCGCACCACCAATAACAATATTCTGTGAGGTTCTTTTTTTCAGCCAAATTGTATAAATTAAAACATAAAATATAATAGTAAAAAGTAATATTCCTGCAGATACTCGATTTGTAAAATAATCTAGTGCAACTACTGAAATAACCGATAAAGTTATTCCAAATATAAGAGCCTGATTTTTATTAACTTTACCTGTTGGTATTGGTCTTAGGCAAGTTCTACTCATTAAAGCATCAAGATCAGACTCATACCACATGTTTAATGCTCCTGCTGCTCCTGCGCCCATTGAAACTAGTAATATTCCAATTATTGCATCTTGAGTTGAAACCATAATTGGGGCTGTTAATAATCCAACCGCACAAGTAAATATCACAAGCGACATTACTCTTGGTTTCATCAATTTAAATAATTCAGAAAAATTTAGTAAGTCTTCTTGAGACAGATTATCTTTTTTTAATTTTGAACTACTCATCAATTTTAAAGCTTTTATTCCTAGCTATGAGATTTCCCAGTCTCTTGATCATCTACAAACTTTGGTAATTCTTCAAAAGTGTGGAAATTTGGTGGAGATGGAACGGTCCACTCTAAAGTTGTTGCACCTTCTCCCCAAGGATTCTTTGCTGCAGCTTTCTTTTTTGCAAAAGCATAAATCAAATTCACAAAAAATACAGCTAAGCCAGCAACTGCTATATAGGATCCTATTGAAGAAATATAATTCCAACCTGCAAATGCATCTGGATAATCAGCATATCTTCTAGGCATACCTGCTAATCCTAAAAAATGCTGTGGAAAGAAAATCAAATTTACACCAATAAAAGTTAACCAAAAATGTAATTGACCTAGCCACTCTGAATATTCGTAACCGGACATTTTTGAAAACCAATAATAGAAACCAGCAAATATTGCAAATACAGCTCCTAATGAGAGAACATAATGAAAGTGAGCTACTACATAATAAGTATCGTGCATTGCAGTATCTACTCCTGCATTTGCTAAAACTACACCTGTCACTCCGCCAACTGTAAACATAAAGATAAAACCTAGTGCCCACATCATTGGTGTTTTAAATGAGATCGATCCTCCCCACATAGTTGCTATCCAAGAAAAGATTTTTATTCCAGTAGGAACAGCAATAATCATAGTGGCTGCTAAGAAATAAGCTTTTGTATCTGTGCTTAATCCAACAGTATACATATGGTGAGCCCAAACTACAAAGCCAACTATTCCTATTGCGACCATCGCATAAGCCATACCTAAATAGCCAAAAACTGGTTTTTTAGAAAATGTTGAAACAATATGACTAATCATTCCAAATCCTGGTAGAATTAAAATATAAACTTCTGGATGGCCAAAGAACCAGAATAAATGTTGAAACAACACTGGGTCTCCTCCAGTTTGAGCTTCAAAAAAGGCGGTTCCAAAGTTCCTATCAGTTAATAACATTGTTATCGCTCCAGCTAGAACTGGTAAAGACAATAATAATAAAAAAGCTGTTACTAGAATTGACCAAGCAAATAATGGCATCTTGTGTAAAGTCATTCCAGGAGTTCTCATATTTAGAATTGTTGTAATAAAATTAACTGCTCCTAAAATTGATGAAGCACCAGCCAAGTGTAAACTTAAAATAGCTAAATCCATTGCAGGACCAGGTTGTCCAGCTTTTGACGATAAAGGAGGATATATTGTCCATCCACCTCCAACTCCAGTTTGTCCTGGAGGACCATCAGCAAAAATTGACAATATTAATAACGTTAATGAAACAGGTAATAACCAAAAAGAAATATTATTCATTCGCGGGAATGCCATATCAGGTGCACCAATCATAATTGGAACAAACCAATTACCAAAACCACCTATCATGGCTGGCATTACCATAAAGAAAATCATTATCAATCCATGGCCTGTCACTAGCACATTATACAAATGATAGTTTCCACCCAAAATTCCATCTCCTGGATGCATTAACTCCATTCTCATTAAAACTGAAAATGCAGTTCCAATAACTCCTGCAACAATTGCAAAAATTAGATACATTGTTCCTATGTCTTTATGATTTGTAGAATAAGCCCAACGTTTCCAACCTGTTGGTGTATGATGATCGTCGTGCGAAGCTGTTTGTGTATACATATTTATTTACTCACTAATTTAAGATTATTATTTTCTATTTCCTCTTTTGCAAATTTTTCTTTTGCTTCAGATAACCAATCCTCATATTCCTCCCCTGTTACAACTTTAACGGTGATGGGCATGAACGCATGCTTAATACCGCAAAGTTCAGAGCACTGACCATAATAGGTTCCTACTTTTTCAGCTTTGAACCATGTCTCGTTAATTCTTCCAGGGACAGCATCTCTTTTTACACCAAACGATGGTAAAGCCCAAGCATGTAGCACATCGTTTGCAGTGATTAAAACTTTTACAACTTTATTAACTGGCACAACAACTTCGTTATCTACTGCAAGAAGTCTAGGTTGATCTGGTCTTAAATCTTTATCTTCTACCATGTAAGACTCAAAAATAATATTTTCATCAGGATATTCATATCCCCAATACCACTGATAACCGATTGCTTTAATTGTTAAATCTGCTTTTGGTATTGCGTCTTGTTTGTATAAAATTTTAAATGAGGGAACTGCAATTACAATTAAAATTAAACATGGTATTAGTGTCCATAAAACTTCGACTGCAACGTTGTGAGTTCTTTTAGATGGATTTGGGTTTGCTGAAGCTCTAAATCTTATACACGCATACAGCATTAAAAATAAAACAAATACACTAATTGCGATTATTATTGGTAATAATAGATAATCATGAAAAGCAACTATCTCTCTCATTGACTCCGAAGCTGCTTTTTGAAAACCTAATTGCCAGTCAACAGGTTGGTTAGCAAAAGCATTTTGCGATATGAAAAGCGAAGAAAATAATAATAAAAATTTATTCATTTTAAATAGCTATATAAAGCTCTTTTATAAAAATTACACTTTAGTTTTCGCGACAATTTATCAATTAATCACATAATTTACGATCGAAATTGCAGATATGACTGCGGTTTCTGACCTTAAAATATTCTCATTTATTTTAATAGGTTGAGCGCCCTTAAAAGAGAGAATCTTCTCTCTTTCAGTCTCTGAAAAATCTCCCTCAGGACCTATGATTATACAAATAGGCTTATCTGTAAATTTCGATTTATCAATTTTTTTAATACTTGAATTTAAATCTGTAAAAATTAGATCCATTATATTTTTTTTTAAAAAACTATTTAAATCTTGAGCCTCTTCAATTGTTGGCACATTAATACGGTTTGATTGTTCACTTGCCTCAATTACAATTTTTTTGATGCGATCTTTGTTAATTTTTCTAACAACTGTTCTATCAAAAATAATTGGTAAAAATTTTGATACTCCAAGCTCTGTTGCTTTTTGCAGCATAAAATTCTGATAGTTTGATTTTATAGGAGAAAATGCTAACCATAATTCTTTGGTTATCTCTTTTTGTCTTAGTTGTTTTATTATTTTAAATTCAACAATATTTTTGAATATTCCTAAAACTTTTGCCTCCCACTCTCCCTCTTTATTAAATAATGAGAAAACCTCATTTTCTTTTACTCTCATTACTTTGCTTAAATAATGTGATTGACCTTTATCGAGTTTATCAATCATGTTTACTGATATAGTATCTGAAAAAAATAATCTAATATTACTCATTTGTGTTAAGTTAATTTATGAAAAATATTAAAGCAATAATTTTTGATGCTTATGGCACATTGTTTGATGTCAATTCAGCTGCTGAAAAATGTAAAGACAAGATTGGAGCTAAGTGGGAAGGTTTTGCAAATTTTTGGAGAACAACTCAGCTAGAATACACCTGGCTTAGAAGTCTTATGGGAAGACACAAGGATTTTTGGCAAATTACAGAGGATAGTTTAAATAAATCAATGAAAACTTTTGATATTGACTCTTCAATGAAAAGTGAATTATTGAATTTATATAAAGTTCTTTCACCTTTTAAGGAGGTTCCAGAAACTCTTAAAAAATTAAAAGAAAAGAATTTTAAATTAGCTATACTTTCAAATGGAACCCCATCTCTTTTAAAAGAGTTAGTTGAGAGTAATAATTTAGATAATCTATTCGATGATTTATTTTCAATAGAGGAAGTTGGAATTTATAAACCAGACTCTAAAGTTTATGAATTGCCTATCAAAAAGTACAAAATTAAAAGCAATGAAATAGCTTTCTTAAGTGCAAACACTTGGGATGTTTCAGGAGGTGGAAATTATGGTTATCATTCTATTTGGGTAAACCGTAATAATAATATCTTTGACAATCTTGATTACAAACCTAAAAATCAAGTTAAAAATTTAAGCGAGCTTGTTAATTTAATTTAAATTAAAATGCAGATAATATGAATAAAGGACAAAGAGCTGGAGATAACGCATTAGCTATAGAAGTTGAACAGGGAAAATCTTATTTCTGGTGTAGCTGTGGTAAAAGTTCTAAGCAGCCATTTTGTGATGGTTCGCATAAAGGGACAGAATTCAAACCCTTGGCTTATAAAGCTGAATTAACAAAAAGAGTGTTCTTTTGTGTATGCAAACAAACAAACGATCAACCTTTTTGTGATGGCTCGCATAACAAAAAGTAATATTGCAAATCGAAATAGAATAACTATTTTAATCTTATGAAAAATATTGAAGTAAATAAAATTATTGATCCTATTCCAGCATCAGATGGAGCTGGAGTTAAATTAAAAAGAAGTATTGGTATTGAACCAAATTATTTTGATCCTTTTTTAATGCTAGATGAATTTGGTTCAGAGAATAGTGAAGATTATATTGCAGGATTTCCTCCACATCCACATAGAGGAATTGAAACTGTCACTTATATGCTTGCTGGTGATTTTGAGCATGAAGACAGTACTGGCGGAAAAGGTAGAATGACTGCTGGGGATGTTCAATGGATGAAAACAGGAAGTGGAATTATTCATTCTGAAATGCCTGCTATGAAAGAGGGAAAACTTCATGGGTTTCAATTATGGATAAATATGCCAGCAAAATTAAAAATGAGTAAACCAGAATATATTTATATTGATGCAGATAAAATGAGTGTTCACAAAGATAATGATAAGCAAGTAAAAGTTATTGCGGGTAAATTTGAAAAAGCTGATGGTCCAGTTAAAGGTCATAATGTCGAACCTGTTTATTTTGATGTTAAACTAAATAAAAACAAAAATTTTAAATTTAGCCTTCCATCTACGCACAATACATTTATCTATCTCATAAAAGGTGAAATAAAAATTGGTGAAAAAGAACATGAAAAAGTCAAGGATAGTACTTTGATCTTACTATCGAGAGGTGAGGATTTAAAAGTCAAAGCACAATCTGATGCAAAATTCTTAGTTATTTCAGGTAAACCTATAAATGAGGAAATAGCTAGAGGTGGACCATTTGTAATGAACACTAAAGCAGAAATCTTGCAGGCTGTTCAAGATTATCATAATGGTACATTTGTAAAGTAGATAATGAAATCAGTTCAAATAGATAAATTTGGTGGACCAGAAGTTTTAATTATTAAAGATGTAGAATTAGGGAAGCCTGGACCAAAAGAGGTGTTGATTAAAAATTTATCAATTGGTCTAAATTTTATAGATATTTATCATCGAACAGGTCTTTATCCAATCCCATTGCCTAGCGGTATAGGACTTGAAGCTTGCGGAGTAATTGAAGAAGTTGGATCTGAGGTAAAATTATTTAAAGTTGGTGATAGAGTTACTCATGCATCAATGCCTATCGGTGCTTATTCAGAAAAACAAATAATGTCTGAGGAAAAATTAGTATCTGTTCCAGATGAAGTCTCCGACGAGGTAGCATCTTGCATTACATTAAAAGGAATTACTGCAGAGTACTTATTACATAGAGCATATCCATTAAAAAAGGGTGATAAAGTTTTATATCATGCCGCTGCAGGTGGACTTGGCCAGATTTTATGTCCATGGGCTAATGCATTAGGTGCTGAAGTTATTGGAACTGTGGGCTCAAAAGCCAAAGAGGAGATTGCTAAAAAAAATGGTTGCCATCATGTAATTAATTATTCTGAAAAAAATTTTGTTAATGAGGTTGAAAAAATTGTTGGTAAAAACGCTATTGATGTTGTTTACGATGGTGTTGGTATCAAAACTTTCAAAGGATCAATCGAAACATTAAAGATTAGAGGAATGATGGTAGCTTTTGGGAATGCATCAGGTTATGTTGATACCATAGATGTTAAAAAAGATATAAATGCAAAAGGTCTTTTTTTTACAAGACCATCTATTGCTCATTACACTATAAAAAGAGAAGAGCTTGTAGAGTCTGCAAAGAAAGTTTTTGATGCTCTCATATCAAAAAAATTTAATGTTGAAATTTCAAAGAAGTATTCACTTCAGGATGCTGCTCAAGCTCATAAAGATTTAGAAGCAAGAATTTTAACTGGTCCAGCAGTTATAGTTCCTTAATCTAAATTTACATCCATATCGGACATATGTAACTTAAGAGCATTCGTTGAGATATGGATTTCTCTAATAAAAAATATTATTGAAATAATCATCGACAAACAACACGACCCGAAAATAATCCTCGCTATAAAAACTTCATCAAAGTATAAGGCGAAAACAGTTAACATGTTAAACAGAAAGCCAAAAGACGCAAATAAAATTGTCCATCTTAAAAGAGTTATCCTTCCACTTAAATTTATAAACTGTTTTTTCCACTCAGGTGGTATGTGCTTCTCATACACATGTTCATCATGAAGTTGTCTAATAAGGATACTTAATGAGTGAAATCTATTACTATAGACTGCCATCATCAATGGTATTGCAGGAAACATTAATGCAGTTACAGTATAATCAATATTCATACGAATCAGTTTGATTATCAATCTTGCCTTTGTTATTTACAAGTAAAATCTTATGAACCAATTAAATCTTTTCGTAGAACTTACTAGACTAAAAAAGCCGATTGGATACATGCTATTATTTTGGCCATGTGCATGGGGTCTTACGATAGCTTACGATTTTTCATTAAATAAATATGATTATTTTTTTTATCTATTATTATTTTTTTTAGGTTCAGTATTGATGCGTTCAGCAGGATGCATCGTTAATGACATACTCGATAGAAAATTTGATAAAAGAGTTTTAAGAACTAAGGATAGACCAATAGCTTCAGGAAGAATATCTGTTGAACTTGCGATATTTTATTCAGGATTTTTGTGTATCATGGCTTTTTTTGTACTTATTAATTTTAATCTATTTACAATAATTATTGCATTAGCTTCCATGCCACTAGCTTTTACCTATCCCTTAATGAAAAGATTTACATATTGGCCACAACTTTTTTTAGGAATTACATTTAATTATGGTTTAATTTTAGGTTGGACCTCAATTAACGCTGAAATTAATTTAATACCAATTATATTTTATTTTGGAGCCATATTTTGGACACTTGGGTACGATACAATTTACGGATTTCAAGACATAAAAGATGACGAAATAATAGGAATTAAATCAACATCAATAAAATTTAAATCTAACCCAATCATATTTTTATATTTATGTTACACAATATTTCTCTCAAGTTTAATTTTAGTAGGATTTTTAGAGGAGTTTAGTAAATTATATTTTGTTTCATTAATTATGATTTTTTTACAGATGTACTATTTACAATTAAAAAAGTTTAGACAAAATTCACCCTCAGCTTGTTTAGAAATATTTAAATCTAATAATTTTTTAGGAATCTTAGTTTTCTTAATACTTCTTATTGGAAAGTTACTTTAATGACAGATATTCAGATATTAAAAAGACTTTACCATGATTACACAAAGAAACATTTAAAAAAAATTATCATTGCCTTATTACTTTCTGTAGCTGTTGCTGGGAGCACCTCCTCTATAGCATATCTTTTAGACCCTGCAATTAAACAGATTTTTATGAACAAGGATCAAACTTTGATAATTATCATACCGATATTGATTGTAGTTGCTTTTGCTGTGAAAGGACTATCGCTTTACATCGCTAAGGTAATAATGATTGGTGTATCTGAAGAAGTAAGAAAAGATGTTCAAGTTAATATGCTTAATAATTTAATAGATGCAGATACAAAACTAATTGACAATAAACACAGTGGAAAATTTATTTCTAATTTAACAAACGATGTAGCTCACCTGACAAACTTAATTAGTACCGCAATTTTAAATGTTTTTAAAGATACTCTCACATTAATTGGTTTATTAAGTGTTATGTTTTATCAAAACTGGGAACTATCTTTAATAGCAATTATAATGATACCCTTAGCTTATTTAGCCGCTAGATCTCTTGGAAAAAGAATAACTAAAGTTTCTTTTCAGCAAATGGAATGGGCAGGTGTTTTAAGCTCTTACCTTATCGAAGTTTTTAAAAATCATAAATTAATTAAAATATTTCAAAAAGAAATGTATGAAAAGAATAGAGCGAGTGTTTTTTTAAATAATGTTAAAGAAAAAACAAAAAAAATGGGAATTGTTTTCGTTAGAGCTTCACCAATTATGGAAACAATGACTGGAATAGTAATAGCTATTTTAATTTATTATGCTGGAAGACTTATTATGAAAGATCAGATTGATATTAGTAATTTTTTCTCTTTTTTAGCTGCTATGATGCTTGCTTATCAACCAGTTCGATCCTTAGCTACTCTAAATATAGTAATTAATAATGGTCTTGTTTCAGCAAAAAGAATATTGCCAATTATTGATGAAAAATCAAAATTAAAAAAAAACATTGATGATAAAAACTTGGATTTAAACGAGGGAAATATCAAATTCAAAAATATAGAATTTTCATATGATAATATAAGTGATGAAATTACAAAAAAAACAACTTTGAAAAATATAAATTTAGAAATGCAAGGCGGAAAGATGACTGCCTTGGTTGGTTATAGTGGAAGTGGAAAATCAACAATATTAAATTTAATACCAAGAATATATGATGCTGAAAATGGTGATATTACAATAGATAATCAATCAATTTATAAAACTAAGTTAGTTTCCTTGAGAGAAAATATATCATTTGTTAGTCAAGATACAAATTTATTCGATGATACTATTAAAAATAATATTGCTTATGCTGATATGGATGCAACAGACGATGAAATATATAATGCAGCGAAATTATCTTTTGCTTCAGAATTTATTGAAAAACTTAAAGATAAATACGACACGAAGATTGGAGAAAATGGCATAAGATTGTCTGGAGGGGAAAAACAGAGACTATCTATTGCTAGAGCAATATTAAAAAAAAGTAAAATTATATTGCTTGATGAAGCTACTTCTTCTCTTGATGCAGAAACAGAAGATAAAATACAAAAGGCAATAAATTATCTAACTAAAAATAGAACTACCATCGTTATAGCGCATAGACTTTCAACAATTTTAAATTCAGATAAAATCTATGTTATCGACTCGGGCCATGTTGTTGCGGAGGGAAATCATGAAGATTTAATGACAAAATCATCAATTTATAAAAATTTTTATAATAAACAAATAAAAACATAATGTTTTTTTTTTATAAAATTTTAATAAATTTTTTATTATTATTATCGCCAATAATTCTCATTATAAGATTGATTAAAGGTAAAGAGGATTACAAAAGATTTAAAGAAAAATTTGGGTTTTTTTCAAAAAAAAGAAATGATGGGAAGTTAATCTGGTTTCATGGTGCGAGTGTAGGAGAAATTCAGAGTATAATACCATTAATAGAAAAATTTGAAAAAAATAAAAAAGTTAGTCAAATTTTGATTACCTCTAATACTAAAAGTTCTTCTTATATTATTAAGAAATTTAAATTCAAAAAAACAATACATCAATTTTTTCCAATTGATTGTAATTTTATATCAAAAAAATTTATCAGTTACTGGAAACCTTCAAAAGTTTTTTTTATTGACTCAGAAATATGGCCTAATACTTTAAATAATCTTTATGAAATGAATATTCCAATTATTTTGTTGAATGGTCGAATAACCAAAAAAACTTTTGATAGGTGGTTAATTTTTCCAGAGTTTGCTAAGTCAATATTTGGTAAATTTAGTTTGTGCTTATCATCCAGCAAAGAGTCTAAAAACTTTTTAAAAAGACTTGGAGCTAAAAATGTAAAACTAATCGGTAATCTTAAATATAGTCAATCAGAAAATGAAGGTATGAATTTAAACAAAAATTTAAAAAAATTTATATTTTCAAGAAGTTCATGGTGTGCATCAAGCACGCATAATTATGAGGAAGAAATTTGCGGAAAAACTCATTTATTATTAATGAAAAAACACAAAAATCTTTTAACTATAATTATACCAAGGCATATTAATAGAGTTTCATCAATTAAAGACCAACTTATTAAAATGAACCTTAATGTTCATTTAGATGAGCCTAAAAAAAGAATAAGCCCGAATACTGACGTGTATTTAGTAAACTCATACGGAAAAACTAAATCATTTTATAAAGTATGTAAAAATGTATTTCTTGGAGGTTCATTAATAAAACATGGCGGACAAAACCCTCTGGAAGCAGTAAGGTATGGATGTAACATAATGCATGGTCCAAATGTTTCAAATTTTAAAGAGATCTATGAATTTCTTAAAAAAAAAAATGTAACTAACAAAATAATTGATCAAAAACAACTGGCTTCTGTGCTTAACAAAACTTTAAAGAAAAAAAACGTATCCAAAAAAATAATTCAAAATTTACATTTTGTAGGGGTAGATATCTTACACAAAACTTATAAAGAAATTTGTAAATAAATAAAATGAATTTTAAAAAACCAAAATTTTGGGATTATAAAAAACCAAATTTTATTGCTTATTTACTATTCCCAATCACTTTATTGGTTACATTGAATAATCTTTTATTAAAAATCTATCCAAAGAAAAAATTTAATAAAATTAAAACAATTTGTGTGGGTAATATTTATTTAGGGGGCACAGGAAAAACACCAACTACTTTAAAATTATTTGAGCTTCTTAAGGGTTTAAATTTAAAAATTGCTACTGCAAAAAAAAATTATTCTTATCAGCGAGATGAGGAAATCTTGCTCAAAAAAAAATCTAATCTCATCATCTCAAAAAAAAGAAGTGATATAATTGCTAAAGCAATAAAAAAAGGAATTGACCTAGTAATTTTTGATGATGGATTACAAGAAAAGAAAGTTGATTACGACGTTAAATTTGTTTGTTTTGATTGCAAAAGTTGGATTGGAAATGGCTTTTTAATACCATCTGGTCCACTAAGAGAGAAAATTAAAAGTTTAATGAAATATGATGGAGTTTTTCTCAAATCTTCAATTAAAGACTTTAACTCTACAGAAATATCTTCGAAAATTAAAAATATCAATCCAGAAATTGAAATATTTAATTCCTATGTCTTAATTAAGAATATAAATAAATTTGATCTTTCTGATAAATTTATAATTTTTTCAGGCATTGGAAATGCATCCAATTTTAAAGAAACTTTAGTAAATAATAATTTTAATATAACTAAAGAAATTATTTTTCCAGATCATCATGAGTTTAAATTAGAAGAAATCTCAAAGATTTTAGATTTAGCTAAAAAAGAAAAAGCTAAAATTTTAACAACAGAAAAAGACTATGTAAAAATCCCCAAAAATTTAAAAGATAAAATTAATTACATAGAAATAGATTTAGAAATTGAAGAAAATGATAAACTTATTAATCTAATAAAAACTAAAATTAATGAAACACATTAAATATTTTATCCAATTTATAATTATTATTTTCTTATTCTTAATCTTTAGACTCATAGGATTAAAAAATTCTCGTATATTCTCATCTTTCGTTTTTAAAAGACTAGGTTCTTTCTTTAGATCAAATAATATTTCTCTCGAGAATTTGTCTATTGCTTTTCCAAATTTAGATGAAAATAGAAAAAAAGAAATTGTAGAAAAAATGTGGGTGAATTATGGAAAAATTTTTTCTGAGTATATGTTTATAAAAAAATTTAGAAAAAATTTAGAATTCTCAAATAAAATCCAAGTCGAAAATCAAGAAGAAATTGAAAAAATTAAAAGTCATGGTAAGCCGGTAATATTTATATCTGGTCATTTTAATAATTTCGAGTTGATGGCGATGCACATTGAAAAATCTGAAATAGATCTTGCTGCTATATATAGACCATTAAATAACAACTTTCTAAATCCAATTATGGAAAATATTAGAAAAAAATATATCTGTAAAAAACAAATTAAAAAAGGAATTTCAGGCACTAAAGAAATTTTAAAAGAATTTAAAAATGGAACCTCTATTGCGCTTATGATTGATCAAAGAGTCTCTGAGGGTATAATATCCAATTTATTTGGAAAAACAGCACTCACTACAACTATTCCCGCACAATTTATCAAAAAATTTGATGCCTCTGTTGTTCCTATCTATATTGAAAGATTAGAAAATGATAATTTCAAACTTAAAATTTTAAAAGAAATAAAATTTCCAGGAGAAACTTCTATTTTCGAGATAACAAAACAACTTAATGAGGTTTTAGAAAAAATGATTAAATCTAATCCAGATCAATGGATCTGGACACATAATAGATGGAAAATTTAATATTCTATAACTTTTCTTTTTGTATCTGAACTTCTTTATAAGAATAATATGCTTCTTGAGTGTCTACATTCCAATAGTTTAATTTATCTAAAGAAATTTTTTTACCCGATACAGCACACAAAACATGATCTCCGTTCTCAATAATCTTAAAATTATTTGGTAAATATTTTATTTTTGCTAATTTTTTTAACATTTTTAGTTTATACATATTTATATGAATGTAGGAATAATTGGAAGTGGTGGAAGGGAACATGCCCTATGTGCTTTTCTTAAGAAATCAGACAAAATTAATAAAATTTATTGCTTTCCTGGAAACGGTGGTACCAGTTCATTGGCTGATAACATTAAAATTGATCTAAGTGATTTTGAAAAATTAAAAGAGCTTATATTTAAACTTCAAATAGAACTAATTGTAATCGGTCCTGAGAAACCATTGGTCGACGGAATGGTAAATTTCCTAGAAAAAAACAAAATTAAAGTTTTTGGTCCAAGTAAAATTGCCTCCCAACTTGAGGGATCAAAAATTTTCACCAAAAATTTGTGCAAAAAATACAAAATCCCTACAGCGAATTTTGGTGTTTTTAACAGCATAGAGAAAAGTATTATTTTTTTAAATGAGTGTAAATTTCCTTTAGTTGTAAAAGCAGATGGTTTAGCTGCTGGAAAAGGTGTTTATATTTGTGAGACATATCAAGAATCAAAAAATGCGATAGAGGAAATTTTCAATGGAAAGTTTGGAGATGCTAAAGAAATCCTTATTGAAGAGTTTTTGAAAGGTGAGGAAATGAGTTTTTTTATAATTTCGGATGGAGTAAGTTATAAAAAATTTGGTACAGCACAAGATCATAAAAGAGTTCTTGAGGGTGATCAGGGTAAAAATACAGGTGGCATGGGTGCATATTCACCATCTCGTCTTGAAGACAAAGAATTAGAGAAAAAAATATTAAAAAAAATAATAGAACCCACGCTTCAAGGCTTAAAAGATTTAAAAACAAATTTTAATGGTTTTTTATATGCTGGATTAATGATTGTTGATAATGAGCCCCTTTTAATTGAATACAATGTGAGAATGGGTGATCCCGAATGTCAAACGATACTACCAAGACTAAAAACAGACCTTTTTGAGATTATCGACGCTTGTGTAAATAAAAAATTGGAGTCCATAAAACTTGAATGGTTTGAAGAAAAAAGCTTGTGTATAGTATTGTGCTCAAAAGGATATCCTGACAAATATGATAAAAATTTAGAGCTTAAAAATATCAAAAATATTAAGCTTGAAGAAAATGATTATATTTTTCATGCTGGAACAGAGATTGATAATTCTAAAGTTTATTCAAATGGAGGAAGAGTTCTAAATTTTGTCGTTAAATCTAAAAATTTGAAAGATGCAAGAGAGCACGCGATAGATTTGATAAATGAGCTAAATTGGGAAAATGGTTTCTTTAGAAAAGATATTGGTTACAAAATAATCAAGGCATGAGAATAATTTCAGGAAAATTTAAAGGTAAAAAATTATTTTTACCTCAAGATAAAAATACAAGACCTTTAAAAGATTTAGTTAAAGAGTCAATTTTTAATCTTTTAGAACATTCAGCTCAAATAAAAAAAAAAATTGAAAGTGCCTCAGTATTAGATTTATTTTCTGGCTCTGGATCCTTTGGATTAGAGTGTATTTCTAGGGGATCTCAAGAGGTATATTTTTTTGAAAATTATAGTGTTGCAATTAAAATATTAAAAAAAAATGTTCAATTACTGAGTCAAATAAATAATTACAAAATATTTGAGAAAGACTGTTTTGATTATTTTGACTCACAAAATATTTTAGATAAAAGATTCGATATAATTTTTATGGATCCACCTTATAAAGAATCAAAAATAAATAGATTAATAGAAAATATAATTGAAAAAAAAATATTGAATAAAAAAGGCATCATAATTATTCATAGACATAAAAAAGATGAATTAAAAATTACTGAAAAAATTAAAATTTTAGATATTCGGAATTATGGTATTTCAAAAGTATATTTTGGAATTTAATATTAAGTTAAAATTTTTTTTGTTTCTAGCTTAATCAGCTCAACAGCAGGTTGATCGTATGGGTTAATTTTCAGTGCTTTTGCTAATAGTATAGTTTCAATTATAAAAAAAGTGAATAACTCACCTAACGTTTCTTCACTTCTTGTTTTTAGATAGAAACTTCTAAATGGTATTTTTTTTTTTAAGAATACTTTTTTCGTAGCTAAAATCTGCGAAGAGACAATATTATCTAAACTCTTTCCTTTTAAAAATCTTTGAGAGGGTAAAATTGTTGCTTTAGTGATTTTAGGAGAAAAATTTTCTTTAGTTTGGAAAAAGGTATAAAAATTGGAATTCTTTCCATCAAGATATAATTGCATCAAACTATGATTATCTTTAGGCATTGTTGAGATTATCGGAAAAATACCATTACCTTTTTTTCCAGTGCTTTCTGCTACAAGTTGCTGATACCATTTCAAAAAATTATCAGCAGTTTCATCATAATTAAGAATTACAGAATTAAATTTTTTCTTATTGATCAGTGATAGAATGTTAGAAACATTACTTACCATAGTGCTTAGAAAAGACTTATTTTTTACTAAAATATTAAATTGTTTAAATTTATTAGCTTGCAAGCCCATTAACTCTGCAGGTAACATGCCCACTTCAGACAAAACAGAGTATCTACCGCCAATATAATTATTATGATCAATAATTTCTGCTTTAAGTTTTTGACTAAGTTCTCTTAAAATGTTCTTTTTATTTTCCGTAATTAAAATGTTCTTATCCCTTTTTTTTATAAAAATATTTGAATTAACGATTGTTTCTAAAGTATTACCAGATTTAGAAATTATCAAATTTAAATAATTTTTATTCGAGAAGGTTTTTTTATTTAAATTAGATAAAAAATAAAAATTTTTATTTATCTTATTTTTTAAAAAATCATAGATAGCATTAGATCCTAACGATGAACCTCCCATTCCAAAAATTCTTATATCCTTATATTTTTTAAGATTTTTAATAAGATTTTTTGAATAACTATATTTATAATTATTACCTAAAGATCTAATAATTTCGTTTTTATTATTAATTATTTCTTTTAAATTTTTTATTAATATTTTATTTTTTTTTTTATTGATGAAATCTTTATATAAAAAATTTTTTGTGAACATTATTGTTTTTGAATTTTTTTCAGCACACTTTCTTTAAGTCCAGATTCTGTTTCTTTGATGTCACTATCATTATTTGAGCTATCACCATCAAAAATAGTTTCTAATTTTATTTGATCATCTTCTTCATTAGATTGATTGTTTTGTTCGTTTGGTTTTGGTAATTCAGAATAGTCTGGTGGTAAAATTAGGGGATCTTTTTTTTCAATTAAAAATTCTTCTCCTGATGTAGATTTTTTCTTTAGTTTGAATCCAGAACAAGAACTTAATAATAAAATTGTAATAATAATTAAAAAAGTTTTATTTATAATTTTCATTTATTTTTTTACTAAATATTTCAATACCTATAAGACAAAATATACCTAAAGTTACAAATATATCAGCAACATTAAATATAAACCAATGGAAATTATTAAAGTGTATATCTATAAAATCTGGCACTGCAGAATAAAATATTCTATCGAAAACATTTCCAAAAGAACCTCCTATAATCATAATATAACTTAATTTCTCAAATCCCTCAGATCTGAGCATAAACCAGATTAAAACAGCTATTATTAAACAAATCAAAATGGTAAGCAAATTATAATATATTTTTTCGGTAAAAGAGAATAATCCAAAAGCAATTCCTTCATTCCAAATCAAATTAAAATTTAAAAAAGATGTAATGCCGATACCATATTGTTCATAAGTTTCTGGAGAGTCAATGATCAATAATTTACTTACTCGATCAATTAAAAAAATAAAAATAATTATAGAAAAATCTACTAAACGTTTTTTTAACATTTTATTTATAATTTATGTCTTTCACAGGGTGTGCTGCTAATTTTCCAACATACTGGACATTTTTCACCTGTTGCTTTTATTGTTTCTACAATTACTTCATCTGTATCAACATTCTCAATTTTGACTGAGGAAGTTATGCAAAGTTCTGAAAGGTCAATATTTTTCAAAAATTTCTGGTTTTCATTATTTAATTTCACAATTAATGCTGCCTCTAAACTAGATCCTATATCTTTACTTGCTCGTTTTTGCTCAATACTCAAATTACAAATATCCCTTATTTTGATTAATTGTTCCCATTTAGAATTTAGATTTAAATTATTAAATTTTTTAGGAAAATTTAAAAATTTTTCAAGATGAATACTTTTTTTATTTTTTGAAATAAGTTGATAAATTTCTTCTGTTGTGAAAGATAATATTGGTGCAAACCATCTTATTAAAGAATTAAGTATAACATTTAACAATATAAGTGTAGATTTTCTTTTTTCAGAATTTATTGGATCACAATACAAAGTATCTTTTCTTATATCAAAATAAAAAGCAGATAAGTCTACAGTGCAAAAATTTAATAATTCTTTATATAAATTATGAAAATCATAATCTTTGAAATACTTGTTAAATTTAGAATTTAAATTGTAAATTTTATGAAGCATAAACTGCTCTAATTCGGGTAAATCCTCAATTTTAATTTTTTCTAGATTTATTTGTTCAAAATTATCATTAAGATTTCCAAGCAAATATCTAAATGTATTTCTTATTTTTCTATAAGACTCAGCATGCTGATCTAATATGGAATAGTCTATTCGAAGATCCTCAGCATAATTTGAGGAAGCAACCCAAATTCTTAGTATATCAGCTCCGTATTTTTTTAGAATATCCTCAGGTGCAATTACGTTTCCTAGAGATTTGGACATTTTCAAACCTTTTCCATCAACTACAAAACCATGAGAGAGTATAGACTCGAAAGGCGCACGATCTCTTGTTCCACAAGACTCTAAAAGAGACGAATGAAACCAGCCTCTATGTTGGTCAGAGCCCTCGAGATACATAGATGCAGGCCACTTTAAATCTTTTCTTTTTTCCAATACAAATGAATGTGTAGATCCACTATCAAACCATACCTCTACAATATCACTTAGCTTTTCAAAATCCTCGGCTTTATATTTTTTTCCAAGAAATTTTTGTGGATCATCCGAAAACCAACAATCAGATCCCTCTTTCTCATAAATTTTTGCAATATTATCAAAAACCTCATCATCAACCAAAATTTCACCTGTCTTCTTGTTAATAAAAATAGGTAATGGAACTCCCCATACTCTTTGTCTTGAAACACACCAATCAGGTCTTGTTTCAATCATCGATTTTAATCTTTCTTTTCCTTTGCTAGGATAAAAGGTTGTTTCATCAATTGCTTTTAAAGCTTTGTTTCTAAGTTTATGACTATCCATAGAAATAAACCATTGCGGAGTTGCTCTGTGAACTAATGGTGCTTTTGACCTCCATGAATGAGGATAAGAATGAACAAGTTCACCGCTCGATAATAATTTTTTTTGTTCTTTTAATTTTTCAATGACAATTGAATTAGATTTAAAAATATGTATCCCTTCAAAAAGGGCTACATTTTTTGTATATTTTCCATCGCCATCAACTGTTTCAATTGCTTTAATTCCATTATTCATACACAAATTAAAATCATCAGGACCATGGCTTGGCGCACAATGAACAATTCCGGTCCCTTGTTCAGTAGTAACGAAACGTGCCTCTAACATAGGTATGTCATATTCATACCCAAGTTTTACAAAGGGGTGATTACATATTGTTCCTTTCAAATCTTTACCTTTAAAATTTTTTATTTTTTTAAAACTTTGAATTTTAGTGTCTTTTACAACTGAGTCTGTTAATGCGTCTGCAATAACAATTTTTTTATTATTAAAATCTCCATCGTCATTTACTTCAATTAATAAATAATCTAAGCTTTCATTGTAAGCTAGGGCTTTATTGGCTGGAATAGTCCATGGGGTAGTTGTCCAAATTACAATTTCACTATCATTTAATTCTTTAATATTTGAAGATTTGACAGGAAAAGATGCATATATAGTGTCTGACTTATGATCTTGGTATTCAACTTCTGCATCTGCTAAAGCTGTTTTTTCAACAGTTGACCACAAAACAGGTTTAAAACCTCTATACAAACTTCCTTCTTTTAAAAATTTACCTAATTCTCTTACTATTTGAGCTTCTGCATCAAAACTCATAGTAGAGTAATAATTATTCCAATCTCCTACAACTCCTAACCTTTTGAATTGATCTTTATGAATATCTATCCATTTTTCTGCAAAGGCCCTGCATTCTTTTCTAAATTCAACGATCGGAACTTCATTTTTGTTTTTTTTATTTTTTTTGTATTGTTCTTCAATTTTCCATTCTATTGGTAATCCATGACAGTCCCATCCTGGAACATAGACAGAGTCTTTACCATCCATCTGATGAAATCTCACAATTATATCCTTCAAAATTTTATTTAAAGCTGTTCCCATGTGTATATTGCCATTCGCATAGGGAGGGCCATCGTGAAGAACGAATTTTTCTTTTCCTTGTCTCGATTTTCTTAATTCATCATAAAGATTTATTTTTTGCCAAAGTTTCAAAATTTCTGGTTCCCGTGTTGGCAAATTTGCTTTCATCGAAAAAGCAGTTTTAGGGAGATTAATTTGGGATTTGTTCATTTTATTTTTTTGCTATCAATAAATCAGTTTTAATTTGTCCTCTAAGCTGTTCAACATTTCTAAATTTTTTTTCTTTTCTAATAAATTTTTTAAACTCTACTGTTAAGTACTTATTATAAAGATTTCCAGAAAAATTAAATAGATGAACCTCTAATAATATTTTTTTTCCATTAAATGTTGGGCGATAGCCTAAATTAGCAATTCCTTTTAAGTAATTATTTTTATCATTCATTTTTACTTTTACTGCATATACGCCTGGGCAGGCTAAAATATAATTTTTGATATCAATGTTTGCGGTTGGGAAACCAATTTTTTTTCCTAGTTGTCTTCCCTTTTGAACCTTTCCAACAATTGACCAATTTCTATTCAAAATTTTATTGGCTTTTTCTAATTTTCCTTTTTGTAAAAGTTTTCTTACCAACGATGAAGATGCTATTTTCTTATTGGTTAATAATGGTTGTGGTTTAACCACCTTGTAACCACACATTCTCTCAAATTTAATCAACTGTGTAACGTTACCTTCTCTTTTATTACCAAATCTAAAGTTGTTGCTTACAAAAATGAATTTTGGTTTTAACTTTTTGCCTAATATTTCTTTAATGAAAGCTAAAGATTTTATTTTTGAAAATTTTCGATCAAATTTTTTTATAATTAAAAAGTCTACATTAAGATCTTTAAGATTATCAATTTTTTGCTGCAAACTAGAAATTCTGAAATTATTTAAATTATTATTAAAAAACATTTTTGGCATAGGCTCAAAAGTTAAGACACCAATTTTTGTGGAATATCTTTTTTTATATTTTTTAGCTAGTGAAAATAATTTTTGATGTCCTTTATGAACTCCATCGAAATTACCAATTAAGATAATTGAATTTTTGTATCTATTATCGATATTAAAATTTTTATATATATTTTTTGAATTTACCATTTCAACTCTGATTGAATATAATTACAAATTGCTTCGTAAGATTTTGCAACTTTTTCAATTCCTCTTTCTTTAATCTCATCCTTATGAATTCCATTTGATATAATTAAAGAATCATAATTTAAAAGGTTTGCTCCTTTTATATCAGTATTTAAATTATCACCTATAGAGAGAATCTTTTTATTCTTATTATCCGTAGATTGATTGTAAACCTCGGGATAAGGTTTTCCAAAGTAAACAACCTCTCCACCCATTTTTTCAAAAACCATTGCAATAGAACCAGCACAAAATTCTCTGTTGTTTCCTCTATCAACGATCAAGTCGGGATTTGTGCAAATCATTTTTTTTTTGATATTTTTTTCGAACAAATTTTTATAATATTTTAAATCTTCATTATGATCATCAAATAATCCAGTGCATAAAATATAATCAGATTTATCTATATTATTTAATTTCATCTTTTTGAAATCTTTAAATAAATCAAAATCTCTTGGTGGCCCCACGTGAAAAAAAGTTTTGTTGATTAAATTTTTCTTTAAATAAATGAGGGCTGCTTCACCAGAGGTAAAAACATGGTCTCTGATTTCTTTTTCCATGCCTAGTCTCTCTAAAAAAGATTTAACTGTATGATTAGGTCTGGGTGCATTTGTGAGTAAAATATAGTCCTTCCTTTTTTTATTGATTTCTTTTAGAGCTTTTATCGCTTCAATGTGTAGTGTAACCCCATTATGGACCACTCCCCATAAATCAATGTAAAAAAGTTGATAATTGTCTACAATAGAGCTCAAACCCTCCTTATCTAAATTTTTAGTCATCAAAATAATCTATAAACCATAAAACCCACAAATTCCTATATTTTTTAACCAACTAATTTTTAAGTATATCTTGAAATAGTAAGGCCAATATCTATATGAGGATCATATCAATAAGGAGAATTTATGAAATTTAGACCGTTACACGATAGAGTTTTAATAGAAGTTTTAGATAGCAGTGAAAAAACTGCTGGTGGAATAATCATACCTGATACAGCACAGGAAAAACCTCAAGAAGGTAAAGTAGTTGCAGTTGGTGGTGGTGCAAAAACTGAGGACGGTAAAACGATACCAATGGATGTAAAAGTTGGAGATAAAGTTTTATTTGGCAAATGGTCAGGAACTGAAGTTAAAATTGATGGCAAGGAATACAGCATAATGAAAGAGTCAGACATTATGGGAATTTCAAGCAAATAATTTAATTTAAAGGAGATAATAAAATGGCAAAAGTAGTAAAATTTGATGCAGAAGCAAGAGCAGCAATGATTAGAGGAGTAAATATTCTTGCTGATACAGTTAAAGTAACACTAGGACCAAAAGGAAGAAATGTGGTTATGGACAAATCTTATGGTGCTCCAAGAATTACAAAAGATGGTGTTTCTGTTGCTAAAGAAATTGATCTCGAGGATAAATTTGAAAACATGGGTGCTCAAATGGTTAAAGAAGTTGCTAGCAAAACAAATGATGAAGCTGGTGATGGAACAACTACAGCGACTATTCTTGCACAAGCTATCGTGAAAGAAGGTGTAAAATATGTTACTGCAGGTATGAACCCTATGGATGTAAAGAGAGGAATTGATGCTGCAGTAGATGTAGTAAAACAAAATCTTGTATCATCTGCTAAAAAAGTAAAAGATAGTGATGAGATTGCTCAAGTTGGAACAATTTCTGCAAATGGTGATAAAGAAATTGGAACTATGATTTCTAAAGCAATGCAAAAGGTTGGCAATGAGGGCGTTATCACGGTAGAGGAAAACAAAGGAATTGAAACAGAATTAGATGTTGTTGAAGGTATGCAGTTTGATAGAGGATACTTATCTCCTTACTTTATTACAAATAGTGATAAAATGACAACTGAATTAGAAAATCCTTTTATTCTATTACATGAAAAAAAATTAACAAACCTACAACCAATGGTTCCTCTCTTGGAGGCAGTTGTTCAGGCTGGAAGACCATTAATGATTATTTCTGAAGATGTTGAGGGTGAGGCATTGGCTACTTTGGTAGTAAATAAATTAAGAGGTGGTTTAAAAGTTGTAGCTGTGAAAGCACCAGGATTTGGTGACAGAAGAAAAGCTATGCTGGAGGATATTGCAATTCTTACTGGTGGTTCAGTTATTTCTGAGGACTTAGGAATTAAACTTGAAAATGTTAAACTTGAGGATCTTGGTTCTTGTAAAAAAATTAAAGTTGATAAAGATAACAGCACTATAGTAAATGGTTCTGGTAAAAAATCAGATATAGAGGCTAGATGTTCTTCAATCAAACAACAAATTGATGAAACAACTTCGGACTATGACAAAGAAAAACTGCAAGAGAGATTAGCAAAGTTAGCTGGTGGTGTCGCAGTAATTAAAGTTGGTGGTGCAACAGAAGTTGAGGTAAAAGAGAGAAAAGACAGAGTAGAAGATGCTTTGAATGCTACAAGAGCTGCTGTTGAGGAAGGTATTGTTACTGGTGGTGGTTGTGCGTTGTTGTATGCTGCTCAAGATCTTGAAAAAGTAAAAGCTAAGGGTGAGGATCAAAAAGCTGGTGTTGATTTGGTAAGAAGAGCATTAGAGGCTCCTATTAGACAAATTACAAAAAATGCAGGTGTGGATGGATCTGTAGTTGTCGGCAAACTTTTAGAACAGAATAAAAAGACACACGGATATGATGCACAAAACGAAGAGTATTGTGATATGTTTGCTAAAGGTATTATTGATCCTGTAAAAGTTGTTAGAACTGCTTTACAAGACGCAGCATCTATCTCAGGATTATTGGTAACAACTGAAGCTATGATAGCTGATAAACCTGAAGAAAAAGATGCAGCTCCTGCTGGAATGCCTGGAGGAATGGGCGGCATGGGTGGTATGGGAGGAATGGGTGGAATGGGAATGTAACCCAATCTCAAATATAAGTAATTTTAAAGGCCATCTTTTGATGGCCTTTTTTTTTGGAAATATTAAAATAATACAATGTCAAAAAGATACAGTGGGAAATCGTTCAAGGACTCAAGTCTTAATAAAAAACCAAAATTAACTCTAAAAGAAAAAAGAAGATTAAAAAGAGAAAAGGCAAAAAAAACGAAATAACGACATTTTTTGATCAAAATCCCAATGTTTATTGGTTTTTTTAAAGTTTTCAAAAAAAATTTTTAAGGTATAAGAGCCAGGATTTATGAGCAAAGATATTAGAAACATCACCATAATCGCACACGTTGATCACGGAAAAACTACCCTAATTGACAATTTAATGAAGCAGAGCGGCTCATTTAGAGAAAATGAGGTTGTTGACGAAAGACTAATGGATTCAGGTGAGCTTGAGAAAGAAAGAGGAATAACAATTTTAGCAAAACCTGCATCTATAAATTGGAAAGACTCAAGAATAAATATTATTGATACCCCAGGTCACCGAGATTTTGCAGCAGAGGTTGAAAGAGTTTTAAGCATGGCAGATGGCGCATTACTTTTAATAGATTCTGCTGAAGGAGTTATGCCTCAAACAAAATTCGTATTATCTAAAGCTTTAAAACAAGGCTTAAAACCGATTGTTGTAATAAATAAATTAGACAAATCAGATCAAAGAGCTAATGAAGTTTTAGATGAGACTTTTGACTTATTTGTAAGTTTAGATGCAAATGAAGATCAACTAGACTTTCCTGTTTTATATGCAAGTGGAAGATCCGGTTGGGCTGATAAAGAAATTGATGGTCCAAGAGAAAATTTAAATCCTTTATTAGATCAAATTATTGATCATGTAAAACCAGCTGAACTTGATAAATCAAAACCTTTTGCAATGCTGTCTACTCTTCTTTATGCAGACAATTTCTTAGGCAGAAGCTTAGTTGGAAGAATTGCTCAAGGCACTGCAAAAGCTAATCAATCGATCAAAGCAATAAATCTAAAGGGTGAAAAAGTAGATGAAGGAAGACTTACTAAAATTTTTAGATATGAGGGCACAAAAAAAGTACCAATCGAAATCGGTGAGGCGGGAGATATTGTAGTTGTCGCTGGTTTAGAAAAAGCAAATGTTGCTGACACAATTTGTGATCTTGAGGTTAATGATCCTATCAAAGCTACTCCAATCGATCCACCAACAATGTCTATTACCATTACTGTAAACACATCTCCTCTTGCAGGAACTGAGGGAAAAAAACTTACAAGCACTCAAATAAGAGATAGGTTGCTTCAAGAAGCGCAGAATAATGTTGGAATTACTTTTACAGAAAATGAAGGTAACGATTCTTTTGTTGTAAGCGGTCGAGGTGAATTAATGTTAGAAATTTTACTCACTCAGATGAGAAGAGAAGGTTTTGAAATGACAGTTAGTCCCCCGAAAGTTCTCTATAAAAAAGATGAAAATGGTAGCAAACTTGAGCCAATAGAAGAAATAACTATGGACCTAGATGAAGAACATTCATCAAAAATTATTGACTCCATGAATAGAAGAAAAGGCAAATTAATAGAATTAAAAGATACTGGTAAAAATAAAAAAAGATTAATCTTTCATGCACCAACAAGAGGTTTAATGGGATACACAAGCCGGTTTCTAACACTTACAAAAGGTAATGGCGTAATAAACAGAATTTTTCACGCGTATGGACCATTTGAGGGTGAAATGGAGGGTAGAAGAAATGGTGCACTTATTTCAATGGAACAAGGAAAAGCAGTTGCATTTGCAATATTTAATTTACAGGCTAGAGGAGAGATGTTTGTAACTCATAACGATCCTGTTTATCCAGGTATGATTGTGGGATTATCTCCTAAGCCTGGAGATATGATTATTAACGTTATGAAAGGCAAAAAATTAACTAACATGAGAACACAAGGTACAGATGAAAATGTCGTTCTAACACCAGTAAGAAAAATGTCCATCGCAGAGCAATTAAGCATGTTAAATACTGATGAGGCTTTAGAAATCACTCCGGACTCTTGCAGACTAAGAAAAGCCATTCTCGATCCGCACGAGAGAAAGAGAAGTGAAAAATCAGGCGCTGCAGCCTAATCGAAAATTTTATCAACTAAATACAGGCCTAAAGCAACACAAGGACCAATTCCAAAAGCAAATAATAAAGTTCCTACTCCCACAGTTCCACCTAAGTACCATCCAATACTTACAACAGAAATTTCTAAGAATGCTCTTACGGCAGCAACTGGTAAATTTGTTTTTTTTTGGAGACCAATCATTAAACCATCTCTTGGTCCAGCTCCAAGATTAGATACTAGATAAATACCTCCACCAATCCCAACGGTTATTACTGAAATTATTGCTAGAATTAATTGATAAAAGTAATTAGATGGGGTTGGAACAAATTTTATGCAAAGATCAATCATCATCGCAATAATAATTGCATTAAGTATTGTTCCCATCCCTGGTTTTTGACCAAGCGGTATCCACAAAATTAAAACCGCAACACTTATCAAAAATGTTATTGTTCCTATACTCAAATTGACATTTAAAGAAATACCTTGAGCTAAAACACTCCATGGAGAAGCACCAGTAAAAGATACAATTAATAGACCTTCTCCAAGACCAAATAACATCAAGCCAAAACATAAAAAAAAGAATGTAGAGAATTTTGGTTTAAAATTATAAGGCTTATCTGAACTCCAATTGACCCTTGGTATTTTCTTAATTTTTAAAAACATCTTAATAAGTTATTTCTATTGTTAATAAAGTCTATTAAACTAATTGTTAAATGAAAAAAATTATAGTCATTTTATTTCTTTTTATTTATCCAGCAAATTCAATCGCTCATATTGGACATTACATTAAATACAACAAAATTGAGATGGAGATTTTTCTAAATGGTGAACTTATTGGCTATAATCATTATTTTTTCAATAGAAATGGATCAGAAACTATTGTTACTAATCAAATTAAGTTTGTAGTTAAACTTTTGGGAGCAACAGTTTTCCAGGTTGAGGGTTATAGCGAGGAAAAATATTTCAAAGATCAATTAGTTTCTTATAATTCTAAAACTTTACAAAATGACAAAAAGAAGTTTGTTAATTTAACATTTGACCAAAAAAATAAAAAATTTGATATCAAAGGCTCTTCATATAATGGTGAAGCCCCAGCTGATAACGTGATTGGAAATTGGTGGAATCACAAAATTTTACAAGCAAGATCTCAAATAAGTCCTATCTCAGGGAGTATTAAGGATCAAGTTGTAACTTTTTTAGGTAAAGAAAAAATAGATCTTTATGGAAAAGTTTATGATGTTGATCATTTTACATTGAAGTCTAAAGACATGAGTATACCGAAAGATAAAAGATTAGATTTTGACATTTGGTATGATCGTGAAAATTTAATGATATTAAAAGTTTCCTATTCAAGAATGGGTAACTGGGAGTATAAATTAAAGAATTTTAATTGATTTCTCTTGAGATTTTTCTAAATAAATCATGTGCACTTATCCATCCTGACTCTAATCTAGGTCCTACAAACCAATCGGCACAAACACCCAATCTTTTCCTAGGATCCCAAAAACTCTTAATTTTAAATGGTCTCGAATTTGAAGAGTATCGCCAACCGTGATTGAGTGAATAATAAATCTTTGTTTTTTTGATATTTGAAAGTTTAAAAAATTTATCGATCATAATTTGTGAATTTTCATTTTTGTTATTCTTGTTTTTATTAATCTTTTTATTTGCCCATTTAAATGTACTTTGAAGAGTCCATAAATCATATTTTGATTTAAATCTTTTTTTTGAGTTTTCATTTCCTGCCCAGCCAAGAATTGAGTCTTCAAAAAGATAGCTACTATTTGAATTCTTGTTTTTTTTTATTGCAATCATAGTAGTAATATTTGCATCCATTTTTATTGATTTTCTTAAAAAAGAGTTATTAATAAATTTCTTAGAAAGTTTTTTTAATTGTGGAAAAGGACAAGTCAAAATTAAGTTTTTAAAGGATCTTAATTTTCCATCGTCAAATAATAAATACCAGAGTTTATTTTTATAATAGATTTTTTTTAATTCACTGTGATAGTTGCAATTAATTTTCTTTAGTAAATGTTTGCTAATATCATTATTTCCATTTTTACCAATTATTTTTAAATGTTTTTTATCCTCTTTTTTTTTTGAATTAAGAAAAACATGTTTGCCTCTCCATACTTTTAAAATTCTTTTTCTTATTAAATCTTTAGTAAATTTTTTAAATTCCTTAGTTTTTGGTGAAATATACTGAGTACCATGATCAAAACCTGTTTTGCCTTTTATTCTTTTAAAAGATGCACGACCCCCAGGACCTCTTGCTTTATCGAACAAAATTACTGAATATTTTTTATTAAGAAGATTTGCAATTGTGGATCCAGATATTCCAGAACCAATTATACAAAATTCACTCATTTACCAGCAACAACCATTCCCTCTATTAACATGGTTGGTGAGTTAGTTGCATATTTGAACTCCAAATCATTTGCTAAGGTAATATTTTGAAACATGTCTTTAAAATTACCTGCTATAGTAATTTCATTTATTGGATATTTAAACTCACCATTTTCAATTAAAAACCCGGTTGCTCCAACTGAATAATCTCCAGTCACAATATTACTTCCATGTCCTATGGTTTCTGTAATATAAAGACTTTTTGAATTTAAATTAAGTAAATCTTTAAAACTAATATTTCCATTTTCAAAATAAAGATTACTTGTTCCTCCACATCTTCCATTAGATTTAAGATTTAATTTTTTTCCATTGTAAGTATCAATCAGATAATGTTTCAAAATTCCTTGATCCACTAATCTAAGTGTGTCGGTTTTTACCCCTTCACTATCAAAATTTCTTGAGCCTAATCCTTTGAGCATATCTGGTTTGTCAAATACATTAATTTTATCTGAGAATATTTTTTGATTAACTTTATCCTTTAAAAAAGAAGTTCCTCTTGATATTGCTGATGAAGAAATAGCGCTTGCAAAAGTACTTAATACTCCCTTAGCTATTCTTTTATCAAAAATTATAGCAATTTTCTCGCTCCCAATTTTTTTTGGACTTAATTTTCTAATGGTTTGACTAGCAGCTAATTTGCCTAATTCATCTGCATCATCTAGGTCTTTAAGAAAACATTTACTAGAATATTCATAATCTCTTTCCATGCTTTTTTCATCTTTTGCAACTGTTACACTTGATGCTGTAAATGAAGATGTTTTGTAACCATCACAAAAACCTTCGCTGTTAGCTAAAACAAAATTAGATTTATTTTGAGTAAAACTAGACTCAGTATTAACAATTTTTTTATCGTTGGAAGCTGCAGCCTCTAATTTTTTTAGATAATCTATTTTTTGATTATTTTCTATATGAGTTTCATCATAAAGATTTAGGTCTTTAACTTCTTTTGCAAATAAATCTCTGTCCGGTAAAGAATTAAATTCATCCTCAGGTGTATTTTTTGTTGTCTCAATACATTTTTCAATCAAAATATTTAAATTGTCATTAAGCAAATTAGAGGAGGATATTGATGATTTTTTTTTACCAATGTACGTCGTGATGCTTAGGCCTAGATCATCTGATCTATTTGACTCATCTAATTTTTTATTTCTAAAATTTACAGTTTCAGAAATCGAATTCTTTACAATCACACTTGAGTCTGTTGCACCTAATTTCTTTGCTAAACTTAAACAATATGATGCTTTTGTTTCTAAAAATTCTTGATCTTTAACCATTTAAAGTTTCGTACCACCCACAGTCATCTTATTTATTAATATAGATGGCTGCGCTACACCTACTGGGACACCCTGTCCAGCTTTACCACATGTTCCAATTCCAGGGTCCATCATCATATCATTACCTACCATAGAAACTTCTTTTAAAATTGAAGGACCATCTCCAATTAATGTTGCGCCCTTAATTGGTGATCCAATTTTGCCATTAACAATTTCATAAGCTTCAGTGCAATTAAATACAAATTTTCCAGAGGTAATATCAACTTGTCCACCACCAAAACTTACTGCGAAAATACCTTTGTCGACTGCCTTAATCATTTCTTCTTGGGTTTGCTTACCACTTAACATCATCGTATTTCTCATTCTTGGTAGAACTATATGTCTATAGTTTTCTCTTCTGCCACTACCAGTAGATCTTGTTTTCATCAAACGTGCATTGAGCCTGTCTTGCATAAAATTTTTTAAAATTCCATTTTCAATTAAAACAGTTCTTTCTGTTGGTGTTCCCTCATCGTCAATTGTAAGACTGCCTCTTCTATTATCAATGGTACCATCGTCAATAATTGTAACTCCTTCACTTGCAACTTTTTGGCCCATCAGATTATGGAATGCTGAAGTTTTCTTTCTATTGAAATCTCCCTCTAAACCATGACCAACAGCCTCGTGAATTAATATTGCTGGCCACCCAGGTCCGAGTACAACCTTCATCTCACCTGCTGGCGCGGGTTTACTCTCTAAATTTACTGATGCTATCCTTAAAGCTTCGTCACAAACACTTTTCCAATTTTCATCTTTTAAATATGAATCATAAGATTGTCTTCCACCAACACCGTATACGCCTGTTTCTTTTCTGCCATCTTTCTCCACCATAACTGACACATTAAATCTTACTAAAGGACGGACATCCGATAAAGTCTCTCCACCAGATCTAATTATTTCTACAGACTTTTGCTCTCCCAAAAAATTAGCTGTAACTTGTTTAACCTTATCACCTTTAGATCGTAAATAATCATTTACATCGTTCAATATTTTAATTTTTTCATTAAGAGATTTTTGCTCAATAGGATTAATATTGTCATAA
Source organism: uncultured Pelagibacteraceae bacterium (assembly GCA_902576375.1). Lineage (GTDB taxonomy): Bacteria > Pseudomonadota > Alphaproteobacteria > Pelagibacterales > Pelagibacteraceae > Pelagibacter. The sequence goes on along the minus strand of CACGUZ010000001.1, from coordinate 157,949 downwards.
TGCTTTTTATTCGATTTAGGAATTTCATGATTGTAAGTACCTTTGACAGATTTTAAAGTTGACTTTAAATTTTCTGAAGATTGTTTTAAAGAGTTCTTAGAAATCTCATTAGAATGAGAATAAGCGACTACTTCATCAGATATAGCTCTAAAACCAAATCCTAAATCTGAATTATAACTGGAATTTTTAATTTTGTTATCATCTAATAATATCGATTCAGATTTTGAATTTTCCAGATACAATTCTCCATCATCACATTTTTGCAAAGTGTCAGAAATAATACTTTCAGCCTCTTTTCTAGATACGTCAGATTTTTCAAAGAAATTACTCATATAAGACATTAAATAGATTGTTTCATAAAATTTTCAACTAGAGTATTTTACACATGTACATATCTGAGACAAATTAGTAATAAATTCACTTATTATGAAAGTTTATTTTAATAATTCTTGTAAAATTTGTAAGGCCGAAATTGATCTTTATAAAAAAGAAAAGATAGATGAAATCGATTGGGTTGATATTACAGATAATGAGTTGGCTGAAAAGGAAACTTCTAAAGACAGTAAGCAACTTTTAAGAAGGCTTCATATCAAAGATGGTGAGAAAGTTTTAGGAGGTGCAGAGGCATTTTTATTATTATGGAAAAAAATGCCCAAATATAAATTTCTCTATAAATTTTTTAAATTACCAATCATCTTTAATATATTTTCAGCTACATATGAAATAGTAGCCTTTTTTCTTTACTTAAAAAATAAAAAGCAACTAAAAAAATCTAACTTGTGAAAAATAATAAAAATTTACTTAATAAAGACATGGAGGATACAAACATTACTAAGACTATTGAGTACATTAGTAATATAATTTTATTTTTTTTTCTTCTTAATCTAACAAAATCCTTATCATCCAAATCAGAAATATCTCTCTCACCGACTACTGGATAATCATAAGTAAATCGCCACGTGCTTTCACCAAGTCTTGGGTCTAAATTATTATAATATGTGATCCACGCAATAATGTATCTGAAAATTAAATATAATATTATTAAAAAGGCAGATCCTAAAATCATATAAGATAATATCTAATTAAATATAAATGTTTAATTATTATTTTTAGCTCTTTTCCTTGCAATGAGCTGTGTTAAAGAGTCAACCATGGTGTCTGAAGCTTTAAAGATGTCCACACTTCTAAACTCATGGGAAAGATTTTTTTCAGGGTTTGTTTTATCCTCAATGACAATTCCTTCATCTGGAGAATTATTTTTGATATAAATTAATAATAACCACTCATCATCTGATGACTCGTCCCATTTAATAAAAACCTCTCCAGTTTCAAATCGTCTATCTATGCATCGAAAAATAGACATATCTCGGGTAATATGTCTTTTATTGAGTTGAAATACTAAACTACTTGCACTTCTATAAAAGCTCTCAAGTGCAAATTCAACTTTTTGTCTTGCTAATGTATATTCTTTTTCTTTTTCTAATAAGGTTTCTCTGTCTTCGTCACCTTGAAGTTTAACACCTAGCGCCTCAACTCTTTCTTTGATTTTTTGATCTCTGAGTAATCTGTATTTTTCTTTAAGTTTGTCGATTCTCTCTTGTAGCCCAGAATAATCTTCTCTTTTTTCTTTTAGGGAAATTTTCTCAAGTTTTTCTAGTTCTTTTACTTCTCTTATTCTGAATTTTTCAATTTGTTTATCTAATCTTAATTGTTTTAAAAATTGTTTTTGCTTTTCTGCTTGTTCGATTCTTAAAAGCGCTTGTTCTTTTCTTAAAAATAATTTTATATCTTTCGTCCTCTGTTTTTCTAATCTTTCTTCTTCTCTTAGCGTTTGCTCCCTCAGCTTTAATCTTAAATTTTCTTCTTCTTTTTTCTTCTCTGCTTCTTCGATTTTTTCTTTTCTTTCTCTTTCGATTTTTTCTATTTTTATTCTTCTTTTTTCAAAGGTTTTTAACACCTTGTAATTAGAAATTGTCTCTGAAATCTTATCAAAAAAACTTTGAATGCTTTTTTCCAAACCAAAATTAAATTTGAAATTAAATTGAGGTTTGAGAGATAATTGAAATTTAACTAGTTTCAAGACTAGACTATCTTTCTGTTTTTTTTTTATTTTTGGCTGGTAATTTATTTTTTTGAGTTTTTTAGACTTATTTTTTTTCTTTTTTTTAACAAACTTGTTTTTTCTTTGTTTTTTAGAGCTTTTTCTAATTTTATTTATTTTTCTTTTAGCTCTGTTTACTTTATTTTTCTTTTTAGTTTTTGGCTTTTTTTTTGATTTTTTTTGTTTTTTTTTCATTTCTAAGAAGAAATGACCCTATCAATAATTTATTGATAAATATAGTCTCTAGTCACAGGTGTTGATCTATAATTTTTTGTAAGTTGAAATTGATATACAACTTGATCTCCCCACTTGAATGCCATTTCACAACCAGCAAGATAAAACTCCCACATTCTAAAAAATTTTTCATCAAACATTTGGATAATTTTATCTTTATTTTTAAAGCAATTTTCTTTCCAATGTCTCAACGTGTGGGCATAATGTAGCCTTAAAACCTCAATATCTGTCACTATTAAGCCAGCTTTTTCAATAGGGTTGGTTACCTCGCTTAAACTCGGAGTATAACCACCAGGAAAAATATACTTCGTAATCCATGGATGAGGATCTCTTGGAGGATTTACAGATCCAATGGTGTGTATCAGTGAAACCCCATCCTCTTTCAACATTTTTTCGATTTGTTTAAAAAATTTTTTATAAAATTTCCTTCCAACATGTTCAAACATCCCAACGCTTACTATTCTATCAAATTTTTCATTTAATTCTCTATAATCCATTAGTTTAAACTTTACTTGATTTTCTAAATTCAATTCTTTAGCTTTTTGGGTACAATAATTAAGTTGGTTCTCTGATAAAGTAATGCCTGTTACTTCACATTGAGCACTTTTAGCTATATCGATTGCAAGTGAACCCCAGCCACATCCAATATCTAAAACTTTTTGGTTAGGTTTTATATTTAATTTTTTAATTATATGTTGAATTTTATTATTTTGAGCTGTTTCTAAACTATCATTTTCATTTTTAAAATATGCACAAGAATATTGTCTTTTTGGATCTAAAAATAAGTCATATAAGTCGTCCTTAATATCATAATGGTGAGATACATTCATTTTTGATTTTTTAATAAAATTAAAGTTAGTCAAATATCTATATGATCCCCTTAATCTATTTATTAAATAACTAAAAAAGTTTAATTCTCCCCTTCCAAAATTCATTAAGGCAAGATCTAAAAAATCTGTAAGTGTTCCATTTTCAATTACAATTTCACCATTAGTATATGCCTCACCAAAATATAAATCAGGATGAAATAGCAACTTATAATGAAGATTTTTATTTAAAATTTTTAACTTAATAGGGTTATTGTCTGGTTCTCCAATAATATAATCTTTAGAATTAGCATCAGTTAACACAAAACCGCCTTTTTTGAAAATTTTATTAAGAAATCTTGCTAATTGCATTTTATGCCGCCAAGGTTGATTTGTTATAAAATTCCAAATCTTTTAATCTATTCATTAATTCTTCCTCATCATTTCGATTTAAAAGACTTAGTGGTGGTAAAATATTTTTATATATTTTGTCATTTTGAGCACAATAAGTATGTAAACCTGAAATTAGATTATATTTATCAAAAGTGCTTCTAACATCACATAACTTATCATTATGTAACTGCTTTTTTCCTGCAAAAAAATCATCATAAACTTGCCTAGATAATTCTGCTGTAACGTTGCATGTTGCAGTTATTATACCAGAACATCCTATTTCCAAACCTTTTAACAATTTAATTTCTGAACCAGGTAAAATTGAAAAATTTTTAAGTTTTAAATTTTCGTATAAATTGTAAGAGCTATCTTTTACTCCAACTATTTGTTCTGGAAATTTAGTAACAAGTGTCTCCACACACCTTAAACTAAATTTATAACCACTAAGTTTTTCAAAATTATAAAGAATAATTTTACAATCTGGCACTGAATTAATTATTCTAGAATAAAAATCCAAAACCTCTGTATCACCATAATTATAATAAGCGGGAGGCATGATTAAAAATTTATTTAGATCCAATGAAATTGCTATCTTCATAAAATTTATTGTTTCGCCTAAAGAGTTTAGACCTGTGCCAATTATATGTTTATTCGGATATTTGCTTTTTGAGAGATTGTTAAGTAAATCAATTTTTTCTGAAATAGGTATTAATTGAGACTGACCTGTACTTCCAAATATTACCGTACCATGACAGCCTTGATCGATAAGTTTCTCAGCATGCATTATTGTTTTTTCAACATTCAGGCTTAAATCATTGTTAAGCACTGACATCGAAGCAGCAAAAATTCCACTTATTTTTGTCATAATAAATATTTATATAAAAATATACTCAGTAAAGTTTATAAATACTATATGAAAATATTAGCAATTCAGAGCAGAATGGGTATTGGAGATACCATAATTTTCTTACCATTTATAAAGGCTTTGTCCAAAAAATTTAATTCACCAATAAATATATTGGTAAAAGAAAATTCAAAAGCTAATCAATATTTACACCAAACAAAATATATTGATAAAATTCTCATCCTAGAGAGAGATAATAAAATGAATAATAGACATAGTGGTTTTTTTGGTATTTTCAAATTAGCAACCGATTTAAAAAAATATAAGTTCGATAAAATTTTTATATTTAATTCATCTCTAAGATTTAATTTAATTGCTAAAATATCAGGTATTCCAAAAATTTACCAATATCCATTGTTCGCAAAAAATAAACAGCACATAATTGAGGCTCCTAAAAAATTTTTAAAAGAAAATTTAGATTTAGACATTAACGAAGATCCTGAAGTGCAAATCGATAACGATTCAATTTCGAAAGCAGCACAAAAATTTCAAATAGATAAAAAAACTACAAATATTCTCTTGGGCATAGGTGGTTCTGGACCTACAAAAAGAATTCCTGCAAAAACTTTCTTAAGCGTAATTGATAAAATATCAAATATGAAAAATTGCAGATTTTTTCTTGCAACAGGTAAGGCGAAAGAAGAACAGGAGGTATTAAACGAAATTTTACAATCTAAATTTAAGAATTTTTGTACTCGATTAGATAATTTTACCATCAGTGAAATTTTACCATTAATTAAGAATTGTAATGTATCCATTTGTAATGACACGAGTTTTAGTCATTTATCCTCAGCTTTAGGTATTAAAACGATTACTTTAATGGCTGATACTCCCTTAATTTATGGAAATTATAGCTCAAAAATGTTTCCAATAATTCCAGAAGGTGAAAGCACAGTCACACATAATACTTTAGGTAAAGATAAAATTGATCCACAAAGAATTTTTGAGAGATTTTTAGAAATTATTTCTTAAGAAATATCGTTTAACACAATATCTTTAGCCTCATTAACAATTGAGGATAATCTTGAAGTTTCAGGAGATATGTCAGGGTGAATTTTTTTTTGGATTTTTATATATGCTTTATTGACATCTTCTTTGGTAACTTTTTTACTCATATCTAAATTTAAAATTTTGTATGCCTCTGAAACTGATATAGACGAAACGTTATTGGTACCTGCTTGGTTAAAAGAAAAGCGACCAGATCTTCTTAATGTCTGAATAAGTCTAAAAAGAGAAATTAATTGGAAAATAGATAAACCTTTTAATTTTAACAAAGCTAAACTTGCTAAAGTAAGAGGTAAGGTTAATAAAAATTTTCCACCGATTGCAAACAAGACTGCTAAAGCAAATAATCCCAATATAATAAAAAATCTTAGGCCTTTTGAAATTTTCCTAGATGAAATGTTGGTTATTAAACGTAATAGAAAATAAAAAATGGTTAATATAACCACTGTATAAATTATTATATTCATATATTTTTGATCTGATGAAAATACCACAACTTAAAAAAAAACCAGAGCTTAAATCTTGTCACAATACCACGTGGGAAGATAATTATAGTTGGATCCACCAGGATAATATTCTCGAGGTTTTAAAAGATAGTTCCAAGCTACTTCCAGATGTAAGGAAATATCTTGAAGAAGAAAACAATTTTACAGAACATAATTTAAAAGACACAAAAAAATGTCAGAAAATCTTATTTGATGAAATTAAAGGTAGAATAAAGTTAGATGATGAATCATTAAAATTTAAAGACAAAGAATATGAATATTGGACTAAAACAACTGCAGTAGGAAATTATTCCATAAAACTTAGAAAGAAAATTGGAAGTAATACAGTTGAAGAATTTTGGAACGGTGATGTAGAAAAAGAAAAATTAAAAACTGAATACTTCGGGGTAGGTGATTTAGAGGTAAGTTATAATGACAAACTTTTAGGTTATTCTTTAGACTTAAAAGGATCGGAATATTATACAATTTACATAAGAAATATTGCCTCAGAAAAATTAGTCACTGAGAAAATAGAAGAAACAAGTGGAAGTATTACTTTTAGTTTAGACGACCAATATTTTTTTTATTCAAAGCTTGATGAATTTCATAGGCCAAGAAAAATATTTAGACATAAAATTGGATCATCAGTCAAAGATGATGAGCTTATTTTTGAAGAGAAAAGTGAAGCGTTTACTGTGGGCATAAGTTTGAGTTCAGACGAAAAATATTTTTTTATAACAACATCAGATCATAATACTTCCGAACAATATTACTTTGAGGTAACAGAAAAAAAACCAAAACCAAAATTAATTAAAAAAAGGAAAAAGGGTGTAATTTATTCAGTTAATTCTTGGAGTGGATATTTTTATTGTCATACTAATGATGATGCAGAGGATTTCAAAATCGAAAGATGTGATGATTTATCAAATCAAAAGTGGGAAATTTATATAGCTGCTAAAGAGGAGGTTTTAATTGGAGGATTAATATTTTTGAATGATTGGATTATCAGAGGAGAAAAATCAAATGCATTAGGAAAATTATTCGTAAGAAATAAACAAACAGGAATCGAGGAAGAATTAAAATTTACTGATGAATCTGTGATTGTGCCCAGTGTTTCGTTGATACAAAGAAGTAAAAATACTGACTCCGTTTACTTGTCATATTCGTCTCCTAAAACACCAGGTAAAACTTATTTATACAATCTAAAAACAAAAGAAAAAAAATTAGTAAAAGAACAAGAAATACCGTCTGGTCATAATCCAGATGATTATATAGTCGAAAGACTAGAGTGCCCTTCTCATGATGGAAGATTAGTTCCACTTACAATTACCAGACACAAAAAAACAAAAATTAATGGTTCAGCAAATTTACTTTTATATGGCTATGGGTCATATGGAAGTTCAATGACTCCAGATTTTTCCTCAACTAGATTGAGTTTAATTGACAGAGATATTATTTGGGTAACTGCTCATATTAGAGGGGGAATGGAAAAAGGAATGAAATGGTGGAAGGAGGGAAAGCTTCTTAATAAAAAAAATACATTTGAAGATTATATACACGTAGCAAAGTTTTTGATTGAAAAAGGATATTCATCGAAAGGAAAAATTATTGGTATGGGTGGATCTGCTGGTGGTTTGTTGATGGGAGCTGTAGTCAATCAATCTCCAGAATTATTTCTTGGAATTGTTATGGCAGTACCGTTTGTTGACTCGTTAACAACTAACTTGGATCATTCTTTGCCTCTTACTGTTGGAGAATTTGATGAATTCGGAAATGCAAAAGATAAAAAAGACCATTTTGATTATATTTATTCTTATGCTCCATATAATAATATTAAAAAAATGGATTACCCTCACATGTTAATTACTACAAGCTTAAGTGATAATAGAGTGCTATTCGACGAACCAGCAAAATTTACAGCTAAACTTAGAGATTTAAAAACTGATAATAAATTGCTTTTGTTGAAAACTGAAATGAACGCAGGTCACGGAGGTAAGTCAGGTAGAGATGGTGCAATTGAAGAAATAGCTTTTGACTACGCATTTATTTTAAAGATCTCCGAGAAAATTTAAATTTGATATCTTGAAAAAAAACAAATAATTCCCATATAAATATTGTTAGTCGCCTAATGGGGCTAACAATAAATAAACTTGCTTAACAAAGGAGGATATTATGACAAGTAAGGATTTATCTATATTCAACTCACTGAGACCTTTTTCAATTGGTTTTGACGATATGTTTGACCAATTTGAAAATATGCTTGGTAATGGTTCTTTGACTATGCAGTCAAACTACCCGCCTTATAACATCAGAAAAACTGGTAAGGATAATTATGCAATCGAAGTTGCTTTAGCTGGTTTTAATAAAAATGATGTTGAAGTTGAGTTTGAAGATAATTTATTAACTGTAAGAACTAAACAAGTTAATAAATCTGAAAATAATAATGCTGATGGAGAAATAATTCACAAAGGTATTTCTCAAAGACAATTTGCCAGATCATTTACTATAGCTGACGATGTGAAAGTTAATGGTGCTGAGTTAAAAGATGGTCTTTTAACAATATCTTGTGAAAGAATTGTTCCTGAGCATAAAAAAAGAAAACTTATTGAAATTAAATAAGTACACCTTGCTTGCGGAGATAAATTCTCCGCAGGTAATCAAAAGCAACCGTTAGAAACAAATCCAATAACAATCAATTTTGTGTTTACCTCAAACCTTCTTTCGCAAGGTATTCCGTATTTTTTTGTGTTATAAACTAAAACTAAATTTCCTTTTTCATTTTTAAAATCTTCATCTGGACTACCTAAGCTGCTTTTTAAATCCTGAGCGGACTTACCTATAAATGCACTTAATTTTTTATTTTCCTTCTCAACAATAGCATCAGTTTTTTGCTTAATTGTCTGACAACCTAATAAAGAAAATATTATAAATACACTTAGAATTGAGACCTTAATTTTTTTCATAATTTAATAATAACAACCTAATTATGGCATAAATATAAACTTGTGAGTTGAAAATTGTTAATAAGAATTAGTTTTGACGGGTAATACAGGAAAGAATCAAATATTTTGCGATTATAGGAGGATAAATGCTTGAAAAATATTTTGAATATAAAAAACATAAAACAGATTTTAAAACTGAAGTAATTGCTGGAACAACTACGTTCTTAACAATGGCTTACATAATGTTTTTAAATCCATTCATCTTATCAGGAGAGTTCGCCGGTCCTGAAAAAGGTTTCTTTGATTTCGGCGCAGTGTACACAGCAACTATTTTGGCAACAGCTTTAGCTTGTTTTATAATGGCTTTTTACGGAAAAACATGGCCAATTGGACTAGCCCCAGGTATGGGTATAAATGCATTTGTTGCTTTTGGAGTTTGTGCTGGAATGGGTTATACGCCACAACAAGCTCTTGGTGCAGTTTTGGTTGCAGGGGTATTGTTTTTAATTATATCACTTACTCCTATTAGAGCCTGGTTAATTAACTCAATTCCAAAAAGTTTAAAACTAGGAATAGGTGCAGGTATTGGATTGTTTCTTGCAATTATTGGACTACAAATTATGGAAGTTGTAGTTGATAATCCTGTAACACTAGTACAACTTGGAAACTTAAGTGACCCATTAGTTCTTCTTGGATGTGCAACTTTTATTGCAATTATTGTACTCGAAAAAATGAATGTAAAAGGAAATATCATTATAGGTATTTTGTTTTTTAGTGTTATTGCTTGGGCAACTGGTCTGGCTAAATTTAATGGATTAGCAAGTGCGCCTCCTCCGATGACTTACCTTTTTGAATTTGACTTGTCCGCTGCTATGACTGCTGGGATGTCTACAGTAATATTTACTTTATTATTTATAGATTTCTTCGATACAGCTGGAACACTAACTTCTGTTGCAAATGTTGCGGGCAAAGTTGATAAACAAGGAAAAGTTCAAGACATTAACAAGGCAATGCTGTCTGACAGTGTTGGTACTGTTGCAGGAGCAATGATGGGAACAACAACTGTTACTAGTTATGTAGAGTCTGGTGCTGGTGTAAAAGCTGGTGGTAAAACTGGAATGACTTCCCTTGTGATAGGTATATTGTTTTTAGCATGTATATTTTTTGCGCCACTTGCAACTAGTTTACCTAAACAAATTGATGGTGCTGCCTTACTATTTGTCTCTGTTTTATTTATAAGAAATATTACAGACATTGAATGGAATGATATCTCTGAGTCAGCTCCAGCAATTTTAGCAATGATTGCTATGCCATTAACTTATAGTATCAGTAATGGAATTGCTTTAGCATTTGTCTCATACGCTTTGATAAAAATATTTACTGGAAAATTTTCGAGCACTTCTCCAGCTATATGGGTGATTGCAGTGCTTAGTGTTGTAAGTTTTGCTGTAAGCTAAATAAAATTTAACGGGGCTAGTTTGCTAGCTCCGTTAACTAGTTTCTTTTTATAATTTCTTCAATAGAAAGTTCTTCATAATGTTCTGTGGGCTGAACAATCCAAGGATCTGAATCTAATTTAATTGGACAAAAGTCTGGTTCAAAAGAAGATGATTTTTTTTTCCATAAACAAGCGGTTTTTATTTCTTTAATAAATCTTTTTGTCGGTTCGTAACCTTTCAACCATTCGATACTTTTATTAAGTGTTAGTCCTGTGTCTGATAAATCATCGATTAATAGAGTTTTTTCAAAATCTTTTTCTTTTGCTAATGAACTTATTTCTCTAGCAAACATTAGTTTGCCTTGTTGGTCTTCTAATCCTTTTCCAGTATAACTTTGGATGACAATGTAAGCTATTGGGAGTTTTAGTATCCTTGAGAGAATATCAATTATAGGTGCTGCTCCTCTCATTATTCCAACTAAAACTGTAGGCTTGTAATTATTATGAATTTCTATAGCTAATTTTTCGACTATTTTGATATATTCTTCAAAACTAACTACTAATTTATCTGCCATAGATTTTTTTATCATATAAAAAAAATTAAAAAAGATTAAAAAGTAATTATGAAAATTTTTGATTGTTTTATGTATTTTGATGAAGAAATCCTTTTGGATTTAAGAATGAATATTCTTGATAAATATGTGGATTATTTTGTAATTGTTGAGAGCACATTCACCCACAAAGGTGAAGAAAGAAAATTACATTTTAATTATAAACGGTTCGAAAAATTTGAAAATAAAATTATTTATCTTGTTTATGATGAAAAGCCAAAAGATATAAAAGAAATACTTAAAAATGACATAGAGCCTGAAATATCCAATAAATTAATAATTAATGCTCTTTTAAGAGAAAATGGTCAAAGAAATTTCATTATAAATGGTTTAAAAGATGCAGACGATGATGACTATGTACTAGTTTCTGATGTAGACGAAATTCCAAATCTAGAAGATGTGGATTTTTCTAAGATTAATCAAAAAATATTATTGTTTAGACAAGATATGTTTTATTACAAATTTAACCTTAATCTACCTAACTTTTCTTGGACAGGAACAAAAGGTTGTAAAAAAAGAGACTTTATATCACCTCAATGGTTAAGAAATATAAAAGATAGAAAATACAATTTTTTTCGATTTGATACTTTTTTTTCAAAGACGAAATATATGAATATAAAGATAATAGAAAATGGTGGTTGGCATTTTACAAATTTAAAAAATGCAAAAGAAATTGAATATAAGCTTAAATCATATTTGCATCATAGAGAATTTGATGTTAATCCAATTTCATCCGATGAAATTAAAAGAATCATGAATGATAAAATTGCTATCTACGATTTATCTTTAGATAAAAGAACACAAAAAATCGGACATGGAAAAAAACTTCAAAAATATTCTTTAGAAAAATTGCCCAAATTTTTACAAAATAACATTGTTAACTATCAAGAATGGATAGATTGAAATGAAAAAAGGGTATTGGGTTAGTTTATATTATAAAATAGATAATCAAGAGAATCTAAAAAAATATTCCGAGTTAGCTACACCAATCATCAAAAGTTACGGAGGTGTGCCATTAATAAGAGGTGGTAAGCACGATACATTTAATGGTGATGATTTTAGTAGGACTGTTGTATGGGAATTTCCAAGTTATGTTAAAGCATTAGAATGTCACTCCTCAAAAGAATATCAAGATAGTTGGGCAGTAGCAAAAAAAACTACAAAAAGACATATGCAAGTAGTTGAGGGATTTAATACTGAATAGGCTCAGGATCTATGCTTCTCCATAAATACCACGTAGCAACAGAGCAATAAGGACTAAACCTTTTTTTTAATAATGATACAAATCTGTCAGGTGGTAAGTATTTTTTTTTATAATTTTTTGAAATAGCTCTCAGAAGGCCAATATCCTGAATTGGCCAAATATTTGATCTGTTATATGTAAATAATAAGATCATTTCAGCTGACCATCTCCCTATTTGTCTTAATTGAGATAAATAATTTATAGCCTCCTCATCTGACATTTTATCAATCAATTTAGGATTAAAAGTTTTTTCTACTGTTTGTTTGGCTAAACTCTTTATTCCCAAAACTTTCTGTCTGCTAAGTCCACAACTTTTTAATTGAGCAAAAGTCAGATTAGATACTGTTTTTGCAGTAATTTTATTTTTACATTTTTTTTTAAATTTTGAGAAAACAGAGTTTGCTGCTGCAACGCTAATTTGTTGTCCAATTATACTTTTACATAACGAAAAAAAAATATCTCTCCTTGAAGTCAAAATAGTCTCTGAGGGACTTTCGTAACTTTTGATTAACTTAGAAAGTGTTTGATCTTTTTTAGATAAATATTTTTTTGCCTTATTCCAATATTTAGGTACTTTAGTCATTAATTGACCTAGATGTTATAATTTTTTTCTTATAAATCTCCCTTCTAAAAATTATAAGCGTTGAAACAATTACCAATAATGACCCTATTAATGTTTTAAATGTGGGTATCTCGTCCCAAATGAAATATCCAAATATAATGGCGAAAACTAAAGCCAAATATTTAAGGGGTGTTACTAAGGAAACTTCAGAAAATTTATATGATTGACTTAACCACAAGTTTGCAACACCTCCAAAAATACCTATCAAAGATAAAAGTATTAGATGATTTAAAGTAGGCATAACCCAACCCTGGGGGATAGTTAAAAAACTTAATAATGTAATTGCTAAGGAAAAATAAAATGAAATTAACCACACTGGTTCAGTTGTTGATAATTGTCTAATAGTTATTGCTACATAGGAGAGACCTAGACAAAATATAATCGGAAAAATATAATAAATATTTAATTCAGTGATCCCAGGCTCTGTAATTATAAGAATTCCAACAAAGCCTATGATCACTGCTAGCCACCTGAAAATTCCAACTTTTTCATTTAGTAGAAAAATAGATAATATTGTTGTAAAAATTGGTGCAGCAAAAGATATGCTCACAACAGTTGCTAAAGGCAGCTGTCTTAAAGCAATAAATATTGCAATTAGAGCTATTAATCCTGAACCACAACGTAAAGCATGTAATCCTGGTCGTTGAGTTTTGTAAAAATTATGAAATCTTTCTTTTGGAATTATAAAAAAATAAAAGATTATTCCAAAAAAGCCTCTAAAAAACAAAACTTGCCCAATAGGATAATCAACAGACCACTTTACAATTAAATCCATTAATGAAAATGCACATATTGACAAAAACATGTACAAAAATCCCAATTGATTTTTACTTAGCATATGAATAATTTGTAAATTAAATTAAATCTTATTCAATGGAAATAGCTGTTTTAGCACTTGGATGTTTTTGGGGACCTGAAATTAAATTCAGTAAAATAGATGGCATAATCAAAACTGAAGTTGGCTACTGTGGAGGTAATAGCTCTATCACCACATATAAAGAAGTTTGTACTGGCAATACAAACCATGCTGAGGTGGTAAAGCTAGATTTTGATGAAAAAATTATCACTTACGAAAAAATTTTAAAAATATTTTTTCAGATTCATGATCCAACTACTTTAAATTCTCAAGGACCAGATTTTGGAACTCAGTATAGGAGTGAAATATTTTATCTGAATGACGCTCAAAAAATGATTGCTGAGAAGGTATTAAATGAGGTAAACGAACGTTTATCTGGTAACGTTGTAACAAAAATATCTTTACTAAAAAATTACTGTCCAGCTGAGGAATATCATCAAAAATATTTAGAAAAGCGATAACATGTCTTTAGTTGAAACTGATTGGTTAGAAAAAAACTTAACTAAAGTGAAAATTATTGATTGCTCTTGGCATATGCCTCAAACACAGAGAAGTGGATTCAAGGAATATAAATCTCTTCATATACCTGGCGCAATTTTTTTTGATATAGATGAAAATTCAAGAAAAGATACTGCTTTACCACACATGTTAGTTGACCAAATAAGTTGGGATAAAATTGTTTCAAATATGGGAATTAAAAAAAATGATGAAATAGTCATTTATGATAATTCAGATGTTATAAGCTCATGTCGTGGTTGGTTTAATTTTATCTATTACGGACATGATCCAAAATTAATAAATGTTTTAAATGGTGGTTTAAAAAAATGGCTTAAAGAAAAAAGGAAAGTGACTGATGAAATTTCAAATATAGATAAATCAGATTATAAAAGTAGTGAAAAAAAAGTTCTTGTTAAGAATAAACAAGCAATTGATAAAAATATAGAAGAAAGAATATTCACATTGATTGATGCTCGAAGTAGAGAAAGATTTGAAGGTAAAATCCCTGAGCCCAGAAAAGGTCTAAGAAGCGGATGTATAAAAAATTCTTTTTGTATACCGTTTAATGACTGTCTAAATGACGATAAAACTTTTAAAAATAAAGATGAGCTAAAAAAAATTTTTAAAGCAAATATTGAAAATTTAGAACAAAAAAATATTGTTTTTTCATGTGGTTCGGGTGTTACAGCGTGTGTTTTGGCACTAGCTTATTCTTTAATTAATGATAAATATCTTCCTTGTATTTATGATGGTTCTTGGGCCGAATACGGATTAATTTAAATTTTATATGAAAAGATCTACAAAAACGATTTCAATAATATTTGTATTTTTTTTAATAATTACAATTGTAATTATTGGAAGATCAATGATTGGCAATCATTTTAAAAAAAAATTCAGTAAGAGACCACCGCCAGGAATAATTGTGACTGAAGTTATTGAAAAAGAATTCTCTGAACAAATAGAAACTTATGGTACGGCAATTTCAAAAAAATCAAAAACTTTTAAGATTAAAAAGGATGATCTTTTTGAGGATTTAAAACTTAAGAATTTTGTTAAAAAAGGAGATGTTTTAATTAAATTAAAAAGTGGGGATATATTGGCTCCATTTAGTGGAGTTCTTGGCTACACAGGTTTAACTGAAGACATTCTTGTTTCAAATAACATATTTATTATTACACTTGATGATAACTCAATAATTTACTCAGATATTAAAATTCCAGAAAGCTACTCTACATTTATAAAAAAAGGCCTTCCAGTCGAGGTTACCTTATCTAGTTTTAAAGATAAAATTTTTTTAGGTGAAATAGATTTTGTTTCGAGCAGAATAAATGCGGATACCAGAAGTTTATTATCAAGAATAAAAGTGAAAAATGAAAATTTAGAATTAATTTCAGGTTCACTTTTAGAGGTAAGAGTTAAATTTGATTTGAGAAATTCTTTAAGTGTACCTGACACGAGTGTGATGATAGAGGGCGACAAATCATATGTTTACAAAATTAATACAGAAAATATTGCAAATAAAACTGAGGTAAAAACTGGCCTTAGAGGCGATAGTAACATTGAAATAATTTCAGGCTTAACTGCAGGCGATATAATTGTAGCTGAGGGTCTAAAAAAGGTAAGGCCTCGTGGAAAAATAAAACCTATAAATAAATAATGTTTATTACTGAATTAAGTATTAAAAGACCAACGGTATCTTGGGTTATGTCCTTAATACTGATCATTTTTGGTTTATTTGTTTTTTGGAAATTGCCCGTTAGAGAATTGCCCAATGGAATTCAACCACCTGTTGTTCAAGTTCAAGTAGACTACAAGTCTGCATCAGCTTCGATAGTAGATCAAGAAGTTACGCAAGTTGTTGAGGATGTTATTGGTGGGGCTGAAGGTATAAAAAATATAGACTCAAAATCTGAAAATGGAAGAAGCACAATCAATATCGAGTTTGATACGAGTATTGATCTAGATAATGCTGCCAATGATATAAGAGAAAGAGTTGCAAGAGTTGTGGATAACTTGCCAACCGAATCAGATCCACCACAAATACTTAAACGAGCTGCAGGATTTACAACAACTATGTGGCTGTCTTTATCCTCATCCTCATGGAGCGACCTTGAATTAGGAGATTACGCGGAGAGATATCTTGTAGACCAATTTTCAAGTGTTAAAAATGTTGGAAGAATAAGGGTTGGTGGATTAAGAGAATTAAGCATTAGAGTTTGGATTGATCCTATTAAACTTGCAGCTAATGATTTAACTATTAAAGAAGTTGAATTTGCAATTCGTGGAGAGAATGTAAGTTTGCCTGCAGGAACGTTAGAAGCAGATAATATTGATTTAACACTTAATCTAGATAAATCATACAATGATATTGATACTATTAAGCAAATACCCATCAAAAAAACTAGTAATCGTGTGATTCTGTTATCAGATGTAGCAAACGTTGAGTTTGGCCCAGTATCAGAGAAAACTCTTTTCAAAGCTCAAACTAAAGATCAAATAAATTTAAAAACTGTAGGAATAGGAATCTATGCAAGAAGTGGTGCTTCAACAGTAGAACTTTCAAATGATATCAAAAAAAAAATTGTTGAAGTAAAGAAATCTTTACCAGAAGAATTAGATTTAAGGGTTTCGTTCAATAGAGCTAACTATGTTGAGGCCGCAATAGAAGAAGTTTATAAAACTTTGATCATTGCTTTTATTTTAGTAGTATTGATAATTTATTTATTTTTAGGGAATTTAAAGGCAGTTATTGTACCTGCTATTGCACTTCCGGTGAGTTTAATAGCATCCTTTCTGGGCTTATACATATTTGGCCTCTCTATTAATATATTTGTCCTTTTAAGTTTTATTTTAGCAATTGGTATAATCACAGATGACTCAGTCATTATGACAGATGCAATATATAGAAGAATAGAGAATGGCGAAACCCCACTCGTTGCAGCTTATAAAGGCTCTAAACAAATTTCTTTTGCTATCGTTGCTACAACACTAATTTTAGTAGCAGTTTTCTTACCGTTAATATTTATTGAAGGAATTTCTGGAACATTATTTAGAGAAACTGCAATTGCATTATCTTTTTCAATTGTAGTTTCTTCTTTTGTTGCATTAACTTTATCACCAATGCTTGCAAGTAAATTTTTATACAAAAAAAAATCAAAAAAAATTTATATTCAAAAATTTGAAAAAATTTTTTCTAACTTCGCAAAATTTTATGAGGAAACTTTAGTTAATGTTATTAATAAAACTAAAAGTGTAGGTTTTTTTATTGTTTTTATAATAATTGCTTCAGTGCTTTTATTTAGTTTTTCAAAAAAAGAACTTTTGCCTATGGAGGATCGGGGAGCATATCTAATAATTGGTTCAACTGATGAAGGAAGTTCTTTTGAATATACTCAAGAACAAGCCCAAAAAGTAGAAGCAAGACTTATTCCTTTGCTACAAGCTGAGGATAGTCCATATTCAAGATTTATAATGCGTGTTCCAGGTTTTGGAAATTCAGCTAATTCATATAATAGTTTTATAATAATCGCTCTACTTGATGATTGGAAAAATCGTAAAAAAGGTCAACAAGTTGTTCTTAGAGAAGCAATTGGGAAAATAGTGACTTTACCCCAAGCTCTAGCTTTTCCTATATCTCCTCAATCTATTAGAGTATCAAATTACAACAAACCAGTCCAAATGGTCATTTATGGGAATACTTATGAGGAACTTGAGGCGATACAAAAAAAAGTTATAAAAACACTAAGATCTAATAAAAATCTCTCAAGAATTGAGACTGATTACAATCGAAACAAACCAGAGGTGAAATTAATAATAAATAAAAATAAAGCCAAAGATCTAGGTGTCTCAACTAAATCAATTGGGGAAACACTTGAAACACTTTACGGGGGTAAAAAAATAACAACTTTTAATAAACTAGGCAAAGAATATCCAATAATTGTTCAACAATATTTATCTGATCGACGAAATAAAGAGGGTGTTTCAAAAATATTTGTTCGCTCTGAAACTAATGGAAAATTAATATCTTTAGCAAATCTTGTTAGTTTTAAGGAAGAAGGTTCAGCAAAAGAACTTGCTAGATACAATAGACAACGGGCTGTAACAATTTCTGCAAATACTAGTGAGGGGTATACATTAACAGAAGCAATTAAATACTTCGAAAATGTCATGGTTGATTTAGCACCAGAAAATCAAATTACTTGGAAAGGAAAATCCGAGGAAATTAAAGAAACAAGTAATGAATTATTTATAATTTTTGCTTTAGCTTTACTAACTGCTTATTTGGTTATGGCTGCAACATTCAACTCATTCGTTCATCCATTTGTTATAATCTTAACTGTGCCTTTAGCTATTTTTGGGGGATTGGTCTTTATTTTATTTTTAAATAGCTCAGTAAATATTTTTTCTCAAATTGCATTAATTATACTAATAGGTATCTCAACTAAGAATAGTATTTTAATTGTAGATTACGCAAACCAAATTAGATCTAGTGGAAAAACTATTGAATTAGCTGTTAAAGAAGCTTGTGCTGTTCGATTTAGACCAATTATAATGACATCACTGAGCACGATGATTGCAATGATGCCTTTAGTGATTGGAAATTTTGGCCCTGGTGCAGGAGAGGGTTCAAGATTAGCAGTTGGTTCTACAATATTAGGAGGAATGATTATTTCAACTTTCTTTACTTTATATGTCACTCCTTCAATGTATCTCGCATTAGCGAAAAATACTAAAAGGATTGATATAGTTGACTTAGAACTAAAAAAAGAATTATCTAAAAAATAATATATTTTTTTCTATTTAATTTACTTTTACATTTCAATAATTGATTTTTGTATTTATCAGATTGTCTCTCAACTTTTTTAGCTAGTCCAATTACTTTTTTATTTTTTTTATAATTTTTATAATTTCCCCATCCTTCGTGATATGCAAGATACTGTCTGAAAGCATCTTTCTTTGATATCTTTAAAATGTTTTCTGATTTATTTGTATACCATCCAATGAAGTCAACACTATCTTTAAATCTTGCTCTTGTTGCTAATTTATTACCAGTTTCTTTTTTATATTGCTCCCAAGTTCCTTTGACAGCTTGCGAATAACCAAAAGAGCTAGAAGGTCGCTTATAAGGTATTACTTTAAAAATTTTTTTTCGTGCCGGTTTAGCGAGCCAATCAAAATCGGACTCCATTTTAATTATCGCTAATTGAATATAAATAGGTGTGCCCCACTTTTGCTCAACTTTTTTTGAATGTTTATACCACAAATATCTTTCACTAAAAATCGAACAACTATTAGAGGTATTTGAAGGAATTGATGAGCAACCAACTGTAAAAAAATAAATAAAAATTAATAATTTACTTTTTAAATCTCCCATATTTATTTATAAATTATTTTTAGATATGACAAGATGAGTTTTTTAATATTAGTAAGACATGGTCAGAGTACTTGGAATCTTGAAAAAAGATTCACTGGTTGGGTTGATGTTGATCTTACAGATCAAGGTAAAATTGAAGCTGAGAAAGCTGGTTTACTTATCAAAAATCAAAATATAAATATAGATTTTTATTATTCCTCATTTCAAGTGAGGGCAAACCATACTCTTAAAATAATACAAAAAGTATTAAAATTAAAAAAAGATTTTGTAAGAGCGTGGGAGCTAAACGAAAGACACTATGGTGAACTTACAGGGTTGAATAAGATTGAGACTGCAAATAAAATTGGTGAAGATAAAGTTTTTGAATTTCGAAGATCTTGGGATATCAAACCTGGAAAACTAAGTAGAGAAAGCTCTTATCATCCACTAAATATCGAAACATATAAAAAAATACCCAAAGAGTTCATCCCTGACACAGAGTCTTTAAAAGATACATACAACAGAGTTTTGGAGTATTTCAAAAAAGAAATACAACCTAAACTAATAAATAAAAATATATTAATTACAGCACATGGAAATTCAATAAGAGCTTTATGTAAATATCTGCTCAATTTAGATAACAATCAAATCACAAGTTTAGAAATTCCAACAGGAAATCCCTTAATAATTAATTTCGGTGAAAATTTGAAAATAAATGAATGTAAATATCTCGATAAAGAGAGATCTAAGAACCTTTTAGTTTTCTAAAAATTTCTAAGTTTGTTAAATGGTGAAATTTATTGGTGCTCTCAAATCCATTTAACTGTTGTTTCATTAATAATTTATTCCAAATTTTAGCAACTGAGAAGTTTTCTACTTCATATTCAGTAAATAAGTTTTTATTCAAAATTTGACAACCAGTATATATAAAATTTTTTTCAAAACTTTTTTTAATTAAATTATCTTCTAAATCAAAATCGCCCTTAAGGTTATTGTCAAAACTTAGTTTTTTATTAACCAATAAAAGAATATTATTTAATTTATTTTGAAAATAATATTTTTGCATATCATTAATTTCACTCACATGATTTTCATTCCAAATAGTATCAGGATTAAAAACAAAAAAATCTTCACAATCTGAGTGTTTGATCAAATTTAAAATTCCTCCACCAGTATCTAAAATTTCTTTACCGTCCTCTATAATTTTTATTTTTACTGAAAAATTTTTATTTTTAAAAAAGTCAATAATTTGCTCACTTAAATAAAAAGTATTTAAAAAAATATTTTCGACTTTGAGTTTTATTACAGTATTAATACAATCCTCTAAAATTGTTTGATTTTTGATTTGAAGTAATGGTTTGGGTTTTTCAAGTGTTAAAGGATTTAGTCTTTTGCCAAATCCAGCGCATAGAATAAAAGCGTTATTAATTTTCATAAATTTTTTTTAAAATAATTATTTAGTAATTTTTTTAAATCTAAGAAAATTTCATTTTCATTGATTCTTAAAGAAATTAATTCCCACGCATATGGTATTAATTTTAAATAAACCTTTTTTTTATCTCTTATTGCCAGACGTGTAAATATTCCAATTATTTTCAGGTTTCTTAAAATAGATAAAATTTCAAAATCATTTTTTATTTTTTTTTTATCAATTTTTTTTTGAGTACGTATATAAAAATTAAAAATCTTTTTTTTTAAAACTTTTGAAGTTTTAAATCTTACATCATCGACTAAAGAAGCTAAATCATAAGCTCTATTTCCTATCAAAGCATCTTGACTATCAATTACACCTATTCTGTTATTAACAAGCATTAAATTTGATACATGAAAATCCCTATGTACAAATACATTTTTTTTCATCTTAAGACATAAAGATAAAGTTTTAATTATTTTTTTAAACTTTTTATTAAAGTCTTGTCTATTATTTTTTGACAAATTTTTTTTCACATACCACTCACAAAATAAATTAGCCTCCTGAATTAATATTTCATTTTTATAATCAGGTATTCGATAATATTTATTTCTAAAATTTCTTATTTTTTTATCTTTTATTGACTGTATTTGATTAAGCAATTTTATTATATCTTTAAAATATAATAATTTTTTATTTTTACTTTTCTTTAAAATTTGAAAAATTGTCTTATTTCCAAAATCCTCAACTTCAATATAATTATTCTTATAATTCTCTTGATATAATTTTGGAGCTAGAACTTTGTTTTTATTTAAAATCTTGCTAATAGCATCATAAACAAGGAGATTTTTAAATTTGTCCCTTTTTGCTTGAATTACAATAGAATTACCATAATTGGATTTTTTTCTAAAAAACTTTCTATGTGACGCGTCTCCTTTTAATTTTTTAAGATTTTGCATTTATCTATAATTACAAATTTAAACCCTTAATTTTTAATATTCGTTTCTTGTAATCATTTCCATATTCAAAATTTAATTCTATCAAATTTTTTGGTTTTGGTTTTATTTTTTGTGGCCATTCAATTAATGTAATAGCATTAGTAATATCATCAAATAATCCTAGATTGTGAATTTCATCTAAACTATTTATTCTAAATAAATCATAATGATTAATTTTGATTTGTTTAATTTGATACTCATTTAATAAATTGAATGTAGGACTTGTTACTTCCGTAATTTTAAGTCCATTTTGTTTTTGAAAATTGTTGATTAGATATCTAATAAAAGTAGTTTTTCCAACACCCATCTCACCAACAAAAAAAACTACATGTCCTAATTTCAATTTCTTTGAAATCTTCTTAGCTAATTCCTCTGTTTTTTTTTCTGAAGATAAATTGATAAAGTCACTTTTAGTAGCGATAGGCATTAGGTTTGAAAGGTCCCTCTACCCCTACACTGATATAATCTGCTTGATCTTTAGAAAGTTTAGTTAATTTAGCACCAACTTTTTTAAGATGAAGTGTAGCTACTTTCTCATCTAAATGTTTTGGTAAAACATAAACTTTGTTTTCGTAATTTTTATGATTATTCCATAGTTCTATTTGAGCAATAACTTGATTTGTGAAAGAAGCGCTCATTACAAAACTTGGATGCCCTGTAGCACAACCCAAATTTACTAATCTACCCTCTGCCAATAAAATTATTCTTTTTTTGCTAGGTAGTTCAATTTCATGTACTTGGGGTTTTACTTCAGTCCATTTGTAATTTTTCAAAGCTTCAACCTGAATTTCATTATCGAAATGTCCGATATTACATAAGATTGCTCTATCCTTCATATCTCTCATGTGGTCAGCTGTAACAATATCTTTATTACCTGTCGCAGTTACAACTATATCTGCTTTACTAATTGCTTCATCCATTAAAACAACTTCGTAACCTTCCATTGCAGCTTGCAATGCGCATATTGGATCTGCCTCGGTAACCAACACACGAGCCCCACTCTGCCTTAATGATGCAGCACTTCCTTTTCCAACATCACCAAAGCCTGCAACAATTGCAATTTTTCCTGACATCATTACATCTGTGGCTCTTCTAATTCCATCAACTAAACTTTCTCTACACCCATATAAGTTATCAAATTTTGATTTGGTAACAGAATCATTCACATTTATTGCTGGAACCAACAAAGAATTTTCTTTTTCCATTTTATTCAAAGCTTTTATCCCTGTAGTTGTCTCTTCCGAAACTCCTTTCACATCTTTTAATAAATCTTTATATTCATTGTGCATCATTGCTGTTAAATCCCCACCATCATCTAAAAGCATATTAGGTTTCCAACTTTTCTTACCTTCAATGGTTTGTTTTATGCACCAAACATACTCTTCTTCTGTTTCTCCCTTCCACGCATAAACTGGAATACCAGCTTTTGCTATTGCTGCTGCTGCATGGTCTTGAGTAGAAAAAATGTTACAAGATGACCATCTTACTTCTGCACCTAAATCTACTAAGGTTTCAATTAATACTGCTGTTTGTATTGTCATATGCAGACAACCTATAATTTTTGCACCCTTTAAAGGAGATTTTCCAGCATACTCCTCCCTTAAAGCCATAAGTCCTGGCATTTCACTTTCAGCAATTGAGATTTCTTTTCGTCCAAATTCTGCTTGTGATAAATCTCTTACTTTATAATCTTCCATCGTGGCTCTTCTAACAATTAAAAATTAATTAATCAATAAAACTCTTTAAACTTTTGGAAATTCTATTTCCATACTCGCTCCTTTTTTATCTTGTCTATTTGTTGCTTTGATTGTGGCATTATGTAATTCAACTAAATTTTTTACTATATTTAACCCTAGACCAGAATGCTGTCCAAATTTATCTGGTCTGTTACTGTAGAATCTTTTAAATATTTTATTCGTGTCTTTTTCTTTAAAACCCTGTCCCTCATCTAATATCTTTATATATACTTTATTATCCTCTGATTTCGAAACTTGCACAATTACATCTTTATTATCATCACTAAAAGAAATCGCATTATCTAAAAGGTTTGCAATGATTTGTTCAATTCTGTTTTCGATTCCATAAATTAAATATTTATTTTTACCATCATTTGTATAAGAAATATTAATCCCTCTTTTTACTTTATAAATATTATTAAAATCATCTACTACTGACTTAATTATTGGCTCAATATCTATTTTTTTTATTTTTTCTTTACTTAATGCAACTTCATCTTTTAACATTTGTGAGTAATCAGTAATCAATCTTTCAATTCTTTGTACATCGTGGCTTAAAATATTAATCAATTTAAGTCTCTGTTCAGTGTCTTGTGCATCATGTAAAATTTCTGATGCGCTTTTTAATGATGCTAATGGATTACGAATTTCGTGTACAAGATCAGTAGAAAAATTTTCTGCATGTGAAATTCTTTTTTGTAATTCTAAAGTCATATCATCCAAAGAATTAGAGAGCAAACCAAGTTCATCATTTCTTAATTTTAATGTATCTATATTTGTTTTTTTTGTATCTTTATTTTTTATGATTTTGGTATAACTGACTAAATTTTTAATTGGTTTTAAAAAATATCGATTTAAGACAAAAGAAAATATCAATATTACGATACCAACTGCAATTGCAGTCCTAATTACAAAAGTTTTTCTTTCATCTATGGCAGCTTTTATATCATTGGCATTTTCTGTTATTGCTAAATATCCTATATTTTCTCCATCCTTCATTACGTTTTTGATGGTAGTCAATTTAAATTTGTTAAATTCTTCCTCGGTAAATGTAAAAGGGATTCCAAAATTTTTAGACGTTGCGTAATTTAAAAGAACATCATTTAAAGACACATTATTTTCATTTCCAATATCTATATTTTTTTCTTCAGTGATTTTTTTTGTTGTTGTTGAGTCCAACACCTCTAACTCAATAGTATCTAACCTTTGTGAAAATGATCTTGGATCTAAGTCTAATGTATCAGTGTCTCCTATTAGATTAAGTTTATTATCAAAAAATATTACTCTATCTAAGTTCTGAAAGAGAAATCTTGTTGAAAACAAAAATTTTCTAATATCTTTTTCAACAAATTTTACATTTAATCTTGTTAGATTATCAATTGTATTATTGATAACCTCAATATGATTTGAGGATTTTTTTTTAATTAAATTTGGTTGGACATTTTTCAAATAAACGAATGTGAACAGGCCTATTATTGTGAAAAAAATAGAATTTATGAATAAAAACTTTTTTAAAATTGATAAGTTTTTAAGAAAATTGCTGAGCATTAACTAACATTCCATCTATATCCGCTTCCATATCTAGTTTCTATAGCTGAAAATTCAGGATCAACTTTTTTGAATTTTTTTCTGATTCTTTTAACGTGACTATCAATTGTTCTATCCTCAATATCTGTATCTTCTCTATAAGCTATGTCCATCAATTGAGCTCTCTCTTTTATAATTCCTGGTCTTTTGGCTAACTCTTTTACAAGTAAAAATTCTGTGGTAGTCAATTTATCAGGCAATTGTTTCCCATTCCATTCGCACTCTAATTGGGACGGATCAAGTTTTAATTTTCCATGCGATATAATACTTTTATTTTCCTCAAGAGTTTCTTTGGAATCTTTTTTTCTAAGTTGAACTCTAATTCTTTCAATTAAAACTTTAATTGAAAAACCACCTGATTTTTTTACAAAATCATCAGCACCTAATTTTAGTCCCAGCAATTCGTCAATTTCGTCATCTTTAGAAGTCAAAAAAATAACTGGTAATGAGGTTTTTTTTCTCAATTTCTTGAGCAATTCCTCACCGTCCATTTTTGGCATTTTTATATCAACAACAGCTAGATCTGGCGGTGTCCTGGTTAATCCAATTAATGCACTCTCTCCATCAATGTAAGTCTGAACTTTAAACCCTTCTTTTTCAAGAGCAATACTTAAGCTGGTAAGAATATTTCTGTCATCATCTACTAAGGCAATTGTTTGTTTTTGCATACTTAATTATAAAAATACTAAATTGTTCTAATTTGGGCAAATAAATTAATGTAATGTACCCCAATTTTCTCCAGTGTTTAAATCTACTGTAAGAGGTATTGAAAAAGAATGTTGATCACTCTCAGCAACGCTAGACATTTCTTCAATTATCACTTTGGATATTTTTTTTACTTCATTTTTGGGACTTTCAAAAATTAGTTCATCATGGATTTGAAGTAACATCTTTGTTTTATTTAGTTTTTGCTCCTTTAATTTTTTATCAATTCTTATCATTGCTAATCTCATTATTTCAGCAGCCGACCCTTGTATTGGAGCATTAATTGCTGCACGTTCTTGAAAGTTTCTCACATTATAATTTTTATCATTTATATTTATAAAATGAGATCTTCTACCAAAAATATTACTTACATAACCACTTTTTCTACAAAATTTAATTGTTTGATCCATATAAACTTTTATTTCAGGGAACTTTGAAAAATATGAATTTAAAAACTCTTCAGCCTCAAAATTAGAGACATTTATTTGCTTCGCTAATCCATACTGTGAAATTCCGTAAATTATTCCAAAGTTTATGGCTTTAGCCTTTCTTCTTTGATCTTGATTCACTTTATTAATATCAATATTAAATATTTGGCTAGCAGTAAGAGAGTGTATATCCTCATTATTTTGAAAAGCTTTTTTTAATTCTTTAACATCAGCCAAATCAGCTAAAATTCTCATTTCAATTTGATTATAGTCTGCAGAAATCAAAATATTATCCTTCTCAGCAACAAAAGCTTTACGAATATCTCTACCATCTTCTGATTTAATTGGAATATTTTGCAAGTTAGGATCACTTGAGGCTAATCGTCCTGTAGTCGTGGCTGCTAATAAAAAAGAAGTATGAACTTTTTTTGTATAAGGATTAATATGTTCGGGTAATGAGTCCGAATAGGTATTTTTTAGTTTTGAAACTTGCCGCCAGTCCAGGACTAATTGTGGAAATTTATGACCTTTAAAAGCAAGATCTTCTAGCACTGTGGCACTTGTTGCAAAACTTCCCTTTTTAGTTTTTTTTAAGTCTGCAATCTTAAGATCATTGTATAAAATTTCACCTAGTTGTTTTGGAGAAGCAATATTAAACTCTTTCTTGGAGAGTTTAAAAACTTCTTTCTGAATTTTTTCGATCTTTTTTTCAAATTTAGAAGATAATGTTTTGAGAAACTTTTTATCAACTTTAATACCTTGTATTTCCATATCAGCTAAAATTCTAAGTAATGGCTTTTCAAAAATTTCATAAATATTTATCATTTTTTCTTCTTTCAAACTTTTATAAAATTTTTTATATAGTCTATAAGTTATGTCAGCGTCCTCAGCGGCATAATCTTTTGCTTTTTCTAAATCAACTTCACTAAAATTTATTTGTTTCTTTCCAGAACCAACTAATTCTTTAAATTTTATTGTTTTATGATTTAGGTGAATTTCTGATAACGTATCCATGTTGTGCCTATTTTTTCCAGCGTCAAGAACATAAGACATGAGCATGGTATCCTCCATCGCTGATAGCGTTATCCCATGATTAAAAAATACAATAAAATCAAATTTAATGTTCTGACCTATTTTTTTAATACTTGGATCTTCAAGTAAAGGTTTTAATTTTTTAAGCACTATGTCTTTATCAATGCATTTGTTTGAATTATGTCCTATTGGTATGTAACAAGCTTTTCCAATCTTAGAGCTCAAAGATACTCCAACTAAATCAGCTTGATGAGGATCTAAAGAATTTGTTTCTGTATCAACTGCAACTTCTCCTATTTCTTCAGCTTCCTTAATCCATTCATCAATTTTACTTTGCTCTGTTATTAAAAAATAATTTTTCTTATCAATTTCAACTTTTTTTTCCTTTGTCTGAACATTCTTTTTTTCGCCATTAAAATCTGGCTCCCCATAAGCAGAAATAGCAGAGCTAAGTAACCTATTAAACTCCATTTCTCTAAGAAATTTATAAAGTTTATCTTTATCAACTTTTTTTAATTCAAAATCATTGAGTTTCATTTCAATTGGAGCATCGTGCTTTAATGTTACTAATTTTTTACTTATTAAAGCTTTATCTTTGTTGTTTAGTAAAGTCTCTCTTCTTTTATTTTGTTTGATTTCATCTGCTGATTTTAAAAGTGTCTCTAAATCACCATACTTATTAATTAATTCTGCTGCAGTTTTTACACCAATTCCAGGAACACCAGGAACATTATCACTGCTATCACCAGCTAGAGCCTGTACATCTATAACTTTATCTGGATCTACTCCAAATTTGTTTTTTACATCCTCATTAGAGATGAACTTATTTTTCATTGGATCAAAAATACGAACATCTTTTCTATACAATTGCATCAAATCTTTATCTGATGAAACTATTGTTACCTTTGCCCCTTTTTTCAAAATCTGATCCACATAAGTTGCGATCAAGTCATCTGCTTCATAATTAACCAATTCAACAGAAGGTAAATTGAAAGCCAAAACTGATTTTCTTATGTATTCAAATTGTGGCGCCAAGTCATCTGGGGCTTCAGATCGATTAGCTTTGTAATCACTATAAATTTCATTTCTAAAAGTCTTTCTCGCCGAGTCAAAAATGACAGCAAAATGAGTTGGTTTCTGAAGATTTTCATTTGATTTCGAGTCTTCAAGAAGTTTAAACAACATACTGCAAAAACCACTTACTGCTCCAGTTGGTAATCCATCACTTTTTCGAGTTAATGGTGGTAAAGCATAATATGCTCTAAATATATAACCTGATCCATCAATTAGATAAAAATGATCTGTTTTTTGAATCTTATTCATTGAAATTTAATATAGATTAAAGATAGAAATAAGAGTATTATTTTTTATGGAACTAATAAAGGAAAATACTCAAAGCCAGCTTGTAAAATCATTATTGATTATCTTTATAGGTTCAATAATTCTCACAGTTTCTGCTAAAATTAAGATACCTTTTTATCCAGTTCCAATGACTATGCAAACATTCATAGTTTTATTTTTAGGTATTAGCTTTGGTTATAAAATAGCTCTAGCTACTGTGAGTTTATACTTATTAGAAGGTATATTGGGTTTACCAGTATTTTCTAATTCACCTGAGAGAGGAGTTGGATTATCTTATTTTACAGGTCCAACAATGGGTTATTTAATTGGATTTTTATCAGCATGTTTTTTAGCCTCGCTCGTTAAAAATAATGATAACTATTTTTTAATTTTTTTTAAATTAATATTTTCAGTTTCAACAATTTATATCTTGGGGATTATGTGGCTAGGTACTCTAATTGGTTGGGATAAACCTATTTTTAAATTGGGTGTAATGCCATTTTTAGTTGCTGAAATTTTCAAAATTTGTCTACTTACTTTGATAACAAAAAAAATTATAAAATTTAGAAAATTTATTTAGGCGATCTTTTAGATAATATTCTTTGAAGAGTTCTTCTATGCATTTTAAGCCTTCTTGCAGTCTCAGAAACATTTCTGTTACATAATTCAAATACTCTATGGATATGTTCCCATTTAACCCGATCTGCAGACATTGGGTTTTCAGGTGGTGCAGCTTTTTTTGTTGGATCTGCTAATAATGCTTTTTCTACATCGTCAGCATCAGCCGGTTTAGCCAAATAGTCAATAGCACCTTCTTTGATTGCAGCTACAGCAGTTGGAATATTTCCATAGCCAGTTAGCATTATGATTCGGCTTAGTGAATTTGATGATTGAATTTCTTTTACAACCTCCAATCCATTTCCATCATTTAACCTAAGATCAACTACTGCAAAACCTGGTTTCTTAACTTTAACTATGTCTTTTCCTTTTTGCACACTCTCAGCTTGTAAGACTTCAAATCCCTTCTTTTCCATAGCCCTAGCTAATCTTTCTCTAAAGGGATTGTCATCATCCACAATTAATAAGGATTTATTGTCGAAATCAGCGAGATTTTGTAATTGAGCTTCGTTTTTCATAAGTCCTATATGGATATTTTTTTCCACAATTCAATAGGCCATTATTTGCTTTACATTGAATAACTATTGAATTAACTGCTCGATTATTAAAGTTTTTTTAAAAAAAAACTTTTTTTTTGTTAAATTTTTTTTGGGGGCATTTAAATGCAAAAATTTAAGTCAGTTGAAGAATTAGTTAATCAACTGAAACCGGAAAAACCTGTATATTGTATAAGGAAGAATTCAATTCTTTCTGCTTCAAAATTCTTTCAAAATAAGTTCCCAGGTAAAATACTATACGCTGTTAAAACTAATCCTCACCCAGAAGTAATAAAAACTTTGATTAAAAGTGGAATTAATCAATTTGATGTTGCGTCTATCGAAGAAATCAAAGCAGTAAGGAAATTTGATAATACTGCAAAATGTTCTTTTATGCATACTGTTAAAAGTAGAGAAAGTATAAAAGAGGCTTATTATAATTTTGGAATTAAATCTTTCGCATTAGATACTAAAGATGAATTAATTAAGATTATTGAAACGACAGGTAATGCTAAAGATTTAGAATTATTTATTAGAATTGCTGTTTCCAATGAACATGCCGAAATAGATTTATCAAAAAAATTTGGTGCATTAAATTCTGAAGCTTCAGGACTGCTAAGGCTTGCAAAACTTCATTCAAAAAAAATTGGTTTAAGTTTTCATGTTGGTTCCCAATGTATGCATCCGATTTCATATTCTAAAGGAATTGAAGAAGTTGGAAATATAATTAAAAAAACTAAAATAATACCAGATTACATTAATATCGGTGGTGGCTTTCCGACAGTTTATCCTGATCTTGTGCCACAATCTTTAGATAATTATATGGAGGAAATTAAGAAGAGTTTAGAAAATTTAGATTTAAAGAATATGCCTCAAATTATTTGTGAACCTGGTAGAGCTTTGGTTGCAGAAAGTGGATCAACAATTGTGAGAGTTAATTTAAGGAAGAAACAAAAACTTTATATTAATGATGGTACTTACGGTACACTCTTTGATGCTGGAACACCTAATATAGTTTTTCCATCAAAATTAATTAAAGAAACTTCAAGTAAAATTATTTCAAAAAAAATGACTGCATTTGATTTTTATGGACCAACATGTGATAGTATGGATTATATGAAAGGTCCTTTCCTACTTCCAAATAATATTAAAGAAAATGACTATATTGAACTTGGTCAACTAGGATCATACGGTTTAACTTTTAGAACTCAATTTAATGGTTATTACTCTAATGAAATTTATGAGGTTGAGGATACACCAATAATGTCTATGTATGATAAAAATTCAGACAAAGCTACTCTAGTTGCTTAATGTCAGAAAATAAAAATCTTGGTCACAATAGTAAAAAAGATTTCTTAAAAAAACCTGTAGAACATATTGATATTACATCTTTTGACTCTAGAAAGATTATTTCTTCTATGGAAAAAATGTCTTTTGTTTCAAGAGAAACAGCAAATGCAGCTAATATTTATAATGAAATGTTGAAAGACAAAGAATGTACAATTTTTTTAACATTAGCAGGTTCAACATCTGCTGCAGGTTGTATGAATATTTATAAAGATTTAGTTAAATATAATATGGTTGATGCAATAGTAGCGACCGGCGCTTCAATAATTGATATGGATTTTTTCGAAGCTCTTGGTTTTAAACACTATCAAGGGTCTCAATTCCAAGATGATACTGAATTAAGAAAAAATTATATAGATAGAATTTACGACACATATATAGATGAAGATGAGTTACAAATTTGTGATAAAAAAATATGTGAAATCGCAGATACCTTGGAGCCTAGAAGCTATACATCAAGAGAATTTATTAAAGAGATGGGTAAATATTTAAAAAAAAATTCTATAAAAAAAGACTCTTTGATTGAAACAGCATACGATAATGATGTTCCAATTTTTTGCCCAGCTTTTACCGACTCTAGTGCAGGATTTGGATTAGTTATACATCAAGAAAAAAATCCAAAAAAACATATGACTATCGACTCTATAAGAGAATTTAGAGAATTAACCGAAATTAAAATACGTTCAAAAGGTTCTGGTTTATTTATGATTGGTGGTGGTGTCCCAAAAAATTTTATTCAAGACACCGTAATTTGTGCTGAATTATTGGGCAAAGAAGTCGACATGCATAAATATGCTGTGCAAATTACAGTTGCCGACTCTCGAGATGGTGCATGTAGTAGTTCAACATTAAAGGAAGCAAGTTCGTGGGGTAAAGTTGATGTTACCAAAGAACAGATGGTATTTGCTGAAGCCACTAGTGTACTACCCCTAATAGCTAGCGATGCTTATCACAGAGGTGAATGGAAAAATAGGGATAAGAAAAAATTCACAAAAATTTTTGAGTAAAAATTGAAATATTTATCAAATAAAAATGGATTTTTAGGAGTCGACAATAAATTTAATTTTAAAGAAAAAGTTGTTGTAGTTCCATTTGGGCTTGAAAAAACCGTTAGTTACGGTGGTGGCACCAGAAACGGACCTAAAGAAATTATAAAAGCCTCTCATCAAGTAGAATTATATGATGAAGAGCTAAATTGTGAACCTTATAAAAAAATTGGGATTAAAACATTAAAGCCCTTTAAGATTAACAAAAACATCAAAAAAGCACTCGGGAAAATGTCAAAAATAAATAAAGAAATTTTAGCAAAAAAGCTTTTTCCACTCACGTTTGGAGGAGAACATTCAATTACACCGGGATGTATTGAACCATTTATTAAAAAACATAAAAAAATTTGTCTTTTACATTTCGATGCGCATGCTGATTTAAGAAATAGTTATAATGGAGAAAAATTCTCTCATGCATCAGCAATAAGAAGGTGCTTAGACCATAAAAATATATCATTAATATCTTTTGGAATTAGAAATATATCAGAAAGTGAAATTCCATTCTTAAAAAAAAATAAATCAAGAATAAATATTTTTTGGGCAAAAGATAAGTCAAAGTGGGATTTAAGAAAATTTAAAAAACTTATAAAAAATAAGACAGTTTATTTAACATTTGATGTCGATGGGTTTGACTCAAGTATTATGCCGGCCACCGGAACTCCTGAACCAGGTGGATTATTATGGGATGAGACACTCAATATAATTAAAATAGCTGCAAAAAATTCAAACATTGTTGGTGCTGACATTAATGAATTAGCACCTATAAAAGGTTTTAATTCTTACAACTTTCTTGTTGCAAAACTAGCTTATAAAATATTATCTTATAAATTTTTAATTTAAGCTTTGATTGGCTTAAAAGTTTTTAAAAGCAATCTAAATGGTATCAACATGATTAAAGCTACTATTACTTTTACAATCAAATCTCCAATTGAAAGTGTAACCCATGGCACACCAGTTCCATAAAATGATATTGAAAAAAATAAAAATGTATCAATAGTTGAGCCTATCATTGAGGATGTTAATGGTGCAACAAACCATTCTTTCTTTCTTAATCTGTCAAATATTTGGACATCTAATAATTGTGCAGTTAAAAATGCAATTCCAGACCCAATAGCTATACGAATAGATATAAGATCTGCAAAATCAGTAGAAAATAAAACTGTAAAACCAATTCCTAGTACAAAGCCAAAATATACAATTTTTCTTGCAACTCTTTTTCCATAAGATCTATTAGCTAAATCTGTAATTAAAAAAGCGATCGGATAAGAGAAAGCTCCGTAGGTTAATATTTCATTTAAACCATAATAATTAATTGGAAATTGAACAAGATAATTAGAGGATAGGACAACAACACCCATCAAAAATGATAGAAGTAAAAATGATTTACTCATTAAGCAGTTTTAGATTGTGCAGTTTTTTTTTGAAATGGAGATTTAATTAATAAACTTTTTTTTAGTTTTTTTAATCTAGGAGATAAATTTTTATTTTTTACAGATTTTAGAAATTCATCAAAACTACCTTTTTTATCTACTGATCTAACCCCTGCATTACTCACTGTTAATTTTAAGCTTCTTTTTAAAAGTTCACTTGTAAATTTTACTTTTTTCAAATTAGGTAAGAATCTTCTTTTTGTCTTATTGTTAGCATGACTAACGTTATGACCCTTCATTGGATTTTTTCCCGTTAATTCGCATTTTTTTGTCATAATTTGTTCGACTATATAAAGTGAGATATTGATGGCGTCAAGTTTATTAGATTATTCTAATCCTTTTTTCCTACTATTTCATTAAAGTTTTTCACACCATCTTTTAATAATATTTCCTTCAGTTCTTTTTTAATTAGACCAACAATATTTGGACCTCTAAAAACCATGCCTGTATAAAGTTGTAAATAATCAGCTCCTGCTAAAAATTTTTGATAAGCAGATCTGCCAGAGTCCACACCACCTACGCCTATAATTTTAATTCTGCCCTTTAAAACTTTATAAAATTTTCTGATTAACTCTGAGGACTTTAACTCAATAGGTTTCCCGGATAACCCTCCTTTTTGATGGCTTTGAGTATTTTGTAAATTTTCTCTTGTTGTATCAGATGTGTTAGAAATAATAGCAGCTTCTATCTTGTTATCTAAAAGCACTTCAGAAATTTTCATAATTTCTTTATCATTTATATCTGGTGATACTTTTACCGCTATAGGTGTTTTAGAGTTAAGATCTCTCTTCTCTTTTTCTATTAGTTTTAAAAGATCATCTAATTTTTTTTGATCATGAAAGTTTCTTAAATCTTCGGTATTTGGTGAGGAAATATTAACAGTAATATAATCAGAGACCCCATTAAATATTTTTAAACACTGTATATAATCATTTGTTCTATCTTCTGAGTCTTTATTAGGTCCAATATTTATTCCAAGTAATCCAATTGGATTATTTCTTTTAATTCGATCTACAATATTTTTTGAACCTAGATTATTGAAACCAAGTCTATTTATCAGGGCCTCATCTTCTACTAGTCTAAAAACTCTAGGTTTGGGATTTCCGTATTGTTCTAATGGTGTAACAGTTCCTACTTCGACGAAACCAAACCCTAAATTGAACAATGAATTATATACCTCGGCATTCTTATCAAATCCTGCTGCCATACCAATTGGATTTTCTATTTCTTTATTGAATAATTTAGTCTTAAAAAGAGGATTATTTTTTTCGTCATCTAAAATATTTGGAATAAAATTAAATTTTAATGACTTTATCGCTAAACTATGAGCCGTCTCGGGATCTAATTTAAAAATTAAAGATCTTAAATTTGAAAACATTATTTAATTTTATTTAATATAAGATCTTTTGTTTCTTTCACACCAAAAAAACTTATAAAAAAACCCATCCTTGGTCCATTTTCGTCTCCAAAAACTACTTCGTAAATTAATTTAAACCAATCTCGAAGATTCTCAGTATATCCATTTTCTTTACCAGTCGAATATATCATTGTTTGAATATCTTCTGGTTTCATTTTGTCGTCACATTTATCTAAAGTTTTTACCAGAGCTTCTAAAGCTTTTTTTTCCTCACCATTAGGTTTTTTATATTTTTTTTTCAATTTTATTACATCGTTAAAATATTTTATCGCATAGCCTACTAAATTATCAAAGATAGGATTATCTTTTTCCGAGATGTCTTTTTTATATTTTTTAACAAATTTCCAAAGAAGTTCTTTGCTGTCAGCATTACTTGTTTCGACCAAGTTTAATAACATTGAAAACGACATAATCATATTTTCTTTAGGCACCAAACTATTATGAACATGCCATACAGGATTCATAAGTAGCTGCAACTCATTTTGATTTTTTGCTTTCTCAATCAGATCCAAATAATCATCGACAGTTTTTGAAACTATTTCTTTGTAAAGTTTTTTTGCTCTTTTTGGATTTTGATACATATACAGCGACAAACTTTCAGGGGAAGCATACTTTAACCATTGATCAATAGTAATGCCGTTTCCCTTTGATTTTGAAATCTTCTCTCCTTTTTCATCCAAAAATAGTTCATATGCAAACCCTGAGGGATTTGTTTTTCCAATCAATTTGATAATTTTTGTTGAAAGTATTGCGCTCTCTATAAGGTCTTTTCCATACATTTCAAAATCAACATCTAGTGCATACCATCTCATAGCCCAATCAACTTTCCACTGTAATTTACAATTTCCATCATAAATGCTTGTTTCCAAATCTTTTCCATTATTATCAAAAACAATAATAGATTTTTCTTTATTAATATTTTTTACAGGTATTTCTAGAACATGACCTGTAACCGGACAAATTGGAAGAAATGGACTGTACGTTTTTTGTCTCTCTTTTCCTAGTGTAGGAAGTATTATATTCATTATACCTTCATAATTCTCTAAAATAACTTGTAGAGAAGAGTTAAAGAAACCTGATTTATAAAGTGATGTTGAACTTTTAAAATTATATTTAAATTTAAAATTGTTTAAAAATTTTTTCAACATTTCATTATTATGCTCACCAAAACTGTTAAATTTTTGAAAGGGATCAGGCACATTAGTAAGCGGTTTGTGTAAATTTTTTTCTAATAATTCTTTTTGTGGAACGTTGTCAGGTACTTTTCTTAAACCGTCCATATCATCTGAAAAAGTAATGATTTCGGTTGGTAAATCAGTCAAATGTTTTAATGCATTTACAATCATTGATGTCCTTGCAACTTCTCCAAAAGTTCCTATATGTGGAAGACCACTGGGACCATAACCTGTTTGGAGAATTATTTTGCCTTTTTTTTCTATAAAAGATTTTCTTTCCCGAAGCATTTTTTTTGCTTCAACGAAAGGCCATGCACTTGTTTTATCAAAATTCTCTTTTTTAATCATGATTAATTCAAATAAAATCTTAAATTAACGCTTTAACTTATTCTTATAGAGTTGAAATTTATTTACCATAAAATAATGTTCTATCAAAATGTCTAATTATAAAACTGTTTTTTTTACTCTTGGAATTCTTCAAATAATTCTTGGAATTTTTATGTTGATACCAATATTTGTTCAATTTTTTTTTAAAGAAATTGACTCCTCTTTTTTTGGCGCTTCAATTATTACAATTATTTTTGGTACGCTATTTTTTTTATCTAATCTTGATCATGAAAAGAAGTTAAATTTACAGCAAGCTTTTTTATTAACTGCATTATCTTGGCTAAGTATCGCAATTTTTGGCTCGCTTCCTTTGATATTTTCTGTAGTCAATTTTTCGTTCACCAATGCATTTTTTGAGAGTATGTCTGGCATTACAACAACTGGTTCAACAATCATTCCAAACTTAGAGGAGATGCCCAAAGCAATTTTGCTTTGGAGAGCAATTCTTCAATGGTTGGGTGGTATTGGAATAATTGTTATGGCGATCACTTTGATGCCAATAATGAACGTTGGTGGTATGCAATTATTTAAAATTTCTAACAGTGACTCATCAGAAAAAATTCTTCCTAAATCAAAAGAAATTGCGTTGAGATTAATTTATATTTATTCAGGTCTAACTACTCTTTGCGCAATATCATATAAAATTCTTGGGATGGATACTTTTGATAGTATAACTCATTCAATGACAACAATAGCGACAGGGGGGTTTTCAAACTATAACGAGTCCATTGGTTTCTTTAATAGTTTTCCAATAGAGATTTCAGCAATGATTTTTATTATCTTGGGAAGTTTGCCTTTTATTGCGTATATAAAATTCTTAAACGGTAACAGAAGAATTTTTTTTTCAGATATTCAAATTAGAACTTTTTTAAAAATAATATTAATAAGTATTCTGATCTTATCAATTTATTTATTTTTAAATAAATCATCTGAGCTAAACTTTAGAACAGTTTTATTTAATGTAATATCAATTTTGACAGGAACT
Organism: uncultured Pelagibacteraceae bacterium; assembly: GCA_902576375.1. Classification (GTDB taxonomy): domain Bacteria; phylum Pseudomonadota; class Alphaproteobacteria; order Pelagibacterales; family Pelagibacteraceae; genus Pelagibacter. The sequence goes on along the minus strand of CACGUZ010000001.1, from coordinate 120,279 downwards.
GGATATGTAAATGCACAATTTGATAACTGGGGTGGATTTCCTTTAATTATATTTATATGTTTAATGTTTATCGGTGGATGTGCTGGCTCAACAACCTGTGGTATAAAAATATTTAGATTTCAAATACTTTATTCATTTGTTTTGAATCAACTTAAAAAAATTATTTATCCTAAAGGAATTTTCGTTCTAAAATATAACCAAAGTCCTGTTGATGATAAATTTACCGCATCAATTATCTCTTTCATTTATATGTACCTGGTAATTTTTTTTGTGATTACAGCATTATTATCTTTGACAGGTCTTGACTTTATTACTTCAATTTCTGGTGCTGCAACATCTATTTCAAATGTAGGACCTGGCTTAGGTTCAACTATTGGGCCTAACGGAAATTTTTCATCACTACCTGATATCTCTAAGTGGATTTTAAGTTTTGGTATGATTTTAGGTAGATTAGAATTATTTGCAATTCTTGTATTATTTTTACCATCTTTTTGGAGGAATTAAATTTGATAGAAATTAAAAAAAACTCTTTGTCTGAAATGTTCTCAGTTTATTTTGACAATAGAATGCTTAAAATTTTATTGCTTGGTGCAATATCTGGTTTTCCATGGGTTTTGATTGGAAGTAGTCTAAGTTTATGGTTAAAAGAAGATGGATTAAGTAGATCAACTGTTGGATGGGCTGGATTAATTTTTGCAGTTTATGCTTTTAATTATTTGTGGGCACCTTTAATAGATAGAATACAAATACCATATTTAACAAAAAAAATAGGTCACAGAAGAGGATGGATTGTTTTGATGCAAATTATCATCTTACTCTCACTCGCCCTTTGGAGTTTACTCGATCCATCTGAAAATTTAGCTTTAGTTGTTTCAGTAGGCTTAATTATCGCTATAGCATCATCAACTCAAGATATAACAGTTGATGCTTTAAGAATTGAACAAATTGGTGAGAATGAGGGAAAATCCATGGCTGCTGGGGCCGCAATGGCGGTTGTTGGTTGGTGGACAGGATATAAATTAGGCGGGGTACTATCATTATTTGCAGCAGATATTCTTCAAAACACTGGTTTTGAAAATTATTGGCAACTAACTTTCTTAATTTTGGGGATTTTAGTAATTTTAATGAACATTGGCTTAATGTTCATTGACGAGTCAGCAAATTTAGAGAGACAAAATCAACAAAAAGAAAATGACAGATTGATATCCTCTCAATTTAAAAATGAAAATATATTTACAAAATTGATAACCTGGATTGCTGGAACAATAAGTGGCCCAATCATAAGTTTTTTTAAAAAAAATGGCTTTTCTATTGCTCTAGGAATTTTAGGATTTGTTTTTTTATTTAAAGTGGGGGAGGCATTTCTTGGAAGGATGTCTATAATTTTTTATAAAGAAATAGGTTTTAGTAAGTCGGATATCGCTATTTACTCTAAAACGTTAGGTTGGATCACTACTGTGACGTTTACTCTTTTAGGTGGACTTTTTGTAATAAGATCCGGGGTTTTGAAAGCAATGTTTTTTGCTGGAGTCATGATGGCAAGCACAAACCTTTTATTTAGCGTGTTGGCCTGGAGCGATAAATCAGAATTTTTATTTGCTATTGCAGTTATTTTTGATGATATAGCTGCTGCATTTGCAACAGTCGCTTTTGTAGCCTTTATATCTATGCTCGTAGATAGAGCCTATACAGCAACTCAATATGCACTCTTAGCGTCGATAGGCACTGCTGGTAGAACAACTTTAGCTTCCTCCTCTGGCGCCCTAGTTGATTGGTTAAATGGTGATTGGGGAATATTTTTTATTTTAACTGCGCTAATGGTCATTCCTTCATTAATAATCCTATGGATTATGAAAAATAAACTACAACTAAGTGAAAAATAATTTTTTAAATAAATCTGTAGCTAACGTTTATTTTAAACCATCTTCTAATTCTGAGGTAGTTTCACAAATTCTATATGGAGAGAAATTTAAGATTCTATTGAAAAGAAAAAAATATTTAAAAATAAAAACTCATTATGACAATTATATTGGATATATAAAAAAAGATAAGTTTTTAGAAAATTTTAAACCCTCACATAAAATTTCAAAGATTAAATCTAGAATTTTCTTTAAAAAAGGTAAAAGATTTTTGTCTTCAAACCATTATCTATATTATGGATCTGGTGTGTGTATAAGAAATGAAAATAAAAAGTATATTGAATTTGAAAAAAATAAATGGATCAAAAAAATTGATATCAAAAATATTGATCATTATGAAAAAAATTATATCAAGGTATTCAAATTCTTTTTAAACACAAAATACTTATGGGGCGGAAAAACCTGTGTCGGTATCGATTGTTCAGCATTAATTCAAATTTATTTTTATTACAACAGAATATTTTTTCCAAGAGATACAAAAGACCAAATAAGATTTTGTAAAAGAAAAAGAGGTAAAAATCGACTTAAAGGAGACATCTTATTTTGGAAAGGACATGTTGGTATATGTCTAAATAAGTCTAGATTTATTCATGCTTATGGACCAAAAAAGAAGGTGTTAATAATGCCAATAGTACAAACAACTAAATTAATTGATAAAACCGCAAATCTGATAGTTAAAAAAGTAAGTAATATTAGTAATATTTAATCTCTACCAAAGTCAGGTTTGTTTACATCCTGTTTTAATTTAATGATTTTAGACCTAACTTTTTTAGTCTGAGATAATTTTTTTAAAATTGATCTATTATTTTTAGAATTTATATCTTTTTTGAAAGATTTTAAGTTTTTGATAAATAAGTCTATAGCTTTTGTAACATTAACCTTATTATCAAAAAAAATATCTCTCCACATAATTTCATTTGAAGCAGCTATTCTTGAAAAATCTCTCAACCCTCCAGCACTGTATTTGATAAGCCCAAATTTAAGTATTTTTTCAAAATCCTGAGCCGATTTAACCAAATTATAGGCAATTAAATGTGGTAAATGACTTGTGATAGAAAAAACTTTGTCATGTTTTTCAGAGTTCATAATAACAGTTTTTGAACCCATCTTTTTCCAAAAAGAAATTAAAAATTTTAAATTCTTAGAACTTGTTTTTTTATCCTTAATTAATACACACCATTTATCCTCAAACATATCAGCTTTTCCAAATTCTGGTCCACTCACCTCTGATCCAGCGATAGGGTGACTCCTAATCCAATTTATACCACGCTTCAAAAATTTTTTAATTATTTTTGATGACTCTATTTTTGAAGATCCCACATCAGTAATCAGTGTCTTTGGCGAAATGGTTTTATTAATTTTAAGAATAAGTTTTTTATATTCACTCGTTGATGTACAAACAATCACTAGGTTTGAATTTAACAAACCATCTTTAAGAGACTTAACAATTGTTACAGGTAATTTAAGACTTTTAATTTTAGCGATATTAGATTTTGATTTTTCATAAATAAATATTTTTTTTGCTATTTTTTTTTTTGAAATCCTCCTTACTAAAGAAGAGCCTAATAACCCACAGCCTATAATTAATATATTTCTCATTTTCTAAATATATTTTGTGTTGCTTTGATAAATTTCATATTTTCCTCTTTTGACCCAATCGTTAATCGTAGCATATTTTTTATTTTATAACCTTCTTCAGTAGACCTTAAAATAATTCCCTTTTTTTTTAATTTTTCATAGAAACTATTAGCTCTTAGTTTGCATTTATTAAAATTCAATAATAGAAAGTTAGCAGAAACTTTATTTGAGCTAATATCATAATTGCTCAAAAAATTTTTCAGTTTTGTTGCAAAAATATGATTATGTTTTACTGAACGTGAAATAAATTTTTTATCCTTAAGTGACTCAATAGCTGCTTTTTGAGCTACTTCATTAACATTAAATGGAGGTTTAATAACATTCAAAGCATCAATAATTTTTTTTGAACCATATCCCCAACCAATTCTTAGAGATGATAGTCCATAGATTTTTGAGAATGTCCTTAGTATAAAAACATTCTGCTTATTCTTGAATAAATCTAAACCAGATTTATAGTCTCTATTTTGCATGTACTCTGCATAAGCATCATCTACAACAAGTAAGATATTTTTTCTTAATCTTTTTCTTAAATCAATTAATTCAAAACTGTTCAAGTAAGTGCCAGTCGGATTATTTGGATTAGCAAGAAATACAATTTTAGTTTTATTGCTTACTTTTTTAATTATTTCAGAGACGGAAACTTTAAAATTTTTTTCTTTGGCAAAAACAACTTTTGCACCAACTATTTTTGCATATATTCTGTACATTAAAAAACTAAACTGAGGAAGAATTACTTCATCTTTTGGTTTAAGGAAAAGTTGGCATAACATTTGAATAACTTCGTCTGAACCAGCTCCACAAATTATTTTTTCTTTGTCACAACTAAATTTTTTTGAGATCTGACTTCGTAATTTTTTAGACTTTCCATCAGGATATCTGAAAAGACTTAATCTTTTATTTGATATTGCTTTCTTGGCCTTGGCACTTACTCCTAGAGCTGATTCATTTGCTGAAAGTTTAATGATTTTATTAAAACTCTTAATAGTAGATTTGCCAGGTTGATAAGCCTCAATATTAAATTTTTTAAATTTTATAGTTGTCATCTTTTAAATTTTAGCCTCTTTATAAATAAAATAACAATTTTTCATATAGAATTAGTTCAAATATTTAAAAAATTGACATACTAAATAACATCTTGTACAAAATTTATGCGCTGATTTACCTGAATTGCGAGCGCTTTAAAAAAACCGCTAAAAAAGTTTTTTTTCTCACAATTCAATAATTAGCTTTAATAATTATGAATATTAAAGAGAATATAAAAACGCTTGTTATTAAAAAACGATTGAAACTTGACTGTGGTAAAACTATTAATAATTTTCCACTCGCGTATGAAACTTATGGTTCGCTTAATAAAAATAAAGATAATGCAATCCTTGTTTTTCATGCGCTTACTGGTGATCAATTTGTTACGGGTATTAATCCCGTTACAAAAAAAGATGGTTGGTGGTCTTATGCAGTGGGTCCTAACAAATCAATAGATACAAATAAATATTTTGTTATTTGTGCAAATGTAATAGGTGGTTGTATGGGCTCATTTGGTCCAAGCCATAAAAATCCTGATACAAATAAAATTTACGGAACCGATTTTCCTGTAATTACTATTAATGACATGGTCAATGCACAAGTAAATTTATTAGATCATTTTGATATAAAAAAACTTTTTTCAATTGTTGGTGGATCAATGGGAGGAATGCAAGTTTTGCAATTTATTAGTAATTTTCCGGATAAAGCTAGTACAGTAGTGCCGATTGCATGTACCTCTAGTCATTCTGCTCAAAATATTGCTTTTAATGAGTTGGGTAGACAAGCGATAGCATCGGATCATAATTGGTCAGACGGAAAATATTTATCTAATAATACTCTTCCTGATAAAGGGTTATCAGTTGCGAGAATGGCTGCTCATATAACTTATTTGTCTAAAAAAGGTTTACAAGAAAAATTTGGAAGAAAACTTCAAGAAAGAGATGCTCTTAAATTTGGATTTGATGCAGATTTTCAAATAGAGAGTTATCTAAGATATCAAGGATCCGTTTTTGTAGATCGATTTGACGCTAATAGTTACCTTTATATTACAAGAGCAATGGATTATTTTGATCTAGTTAAACAATTTGATGGTAATTTATCTAATGCATTTAAAAAAACTAAGGCTAAGTTTTTTGTAATATCTTTCACCTCGGACTGGCTCTATCCAACTCAAGAAAATAAAGATATAGTTATCGCTCTTAATGCAATTGGTGCTGATGTTGGATTTGTTGAAATAAAATCTGACAAAGGTCATGATTCTTTTTTATTAGATGTTCCAGACTTTTTGAAAACCCTTAAAAATTTTTTAGATAAATCTTACTCAGAGAGATAATAGTGAAGACAGAATATAAAATAATAGTCGATTTAATAGAAGAAAACACAAGAGTTTTGGATGTTGGTTGTGATGATGGAACATTAATGGAGTCATTAAAAAAAAATAAAAATATTGATGCGAGAGGAATTGAGATTTCAAAGGATAAAGTTCAAACCTGTGTATCAAAAGGACTTACTGTAATTGAAGGAAACGCAGAATTGGATTTAAAACAATTTCCAAATGATTCTTTTGATTATGTTGTTCTAGGTCAAACTTTACAAGCTTTCGTAAATCCTGAGATTGTTATAAAAGAACTTTTAAGAGTTGGAAAAAAAGCAATCATAACAATTCCAAATTTTGGTCATTGGAAAGTAAGAATAAATTTGCTTATCAAAGGAACAATGCCAATCACAGAATCATTACCAAATGATTGGTATAACACCCCAAATATTCATATGTGTACCATTAAAGATTTTGTTAAATTTTCAAAAATTATAAATTTTAAAATCTTTAAATCTTTAGCTCTGACAAATAAAAATATATCAAATATTAATAATTCTAATTTATTTTATAAAAATTTATTTGCAGAATTAGGTATATTCTTAATTGAAAAATAAGATGAGAATAGAAATAATTAAGTGTTTACAAGACAATTATAGTTACCTGTTAATCGATGACACTAAAAATATTGGATGTGTTGTTGACCCTGGTGAGGCAGCTCCAGTTATAAAATATGTTGAAAGTAATAATATTGATTTAAAATATATTCTTAATACTCATCATCATTATGATCATGTAGGTGGCAACTTAGAATTAAAGAAAAGATATAACTCTAAAATAGTTGGATTTAAAGAAGATAAAGATCGTATTCCAGAAATTGATGTGTTTGTGGAGGATAATCAAAAATGGAAAGGCGAAAATTTTGAAGCTAAAATTTATCACATACCAGGTCATACAAGTGGGCATATTGCTTTTCATTTTTTTTTAGAAAAAAAAATTTTTACTGGTGATACCTTATTTTCTTTAGGATGTGGTAGAATTTTTGAGGGAACTTATCAACAGATGTTCAATTCATTAAAAAAAATAAAAGAACTTCCAAAAGATACTCAGATATATTGCGGCCATGAATATACATTACAAAATTCAAAATTTTGTGAATCAAACGATCCAGATAATTCAAATTTAAAAAGTAAAATTGAAGAAATTAAAGAAAAAATAAGAAATGGCCAACCCACCATTCCATCAATTTTATCTGATGAAATAGAATGCAATATATTTCTTAAAGCTAAAGATGTTGAAAGTTTTTCAAAATTAAGAGATTTAAAGGACAATTTTTGATTTATAAAACTTGACTATAGGCTTGCTAAGATTATATTGCCTTAACAAAATTTAGAGTATTTATATGTCATTCGCAGTCATAAAAACAGGTGGTAAACAATACAAAGTAAAATCTGGAGAGATTTTGAAAATTGAGAAATTAACAGATATCAAAGCTAATTCGAAAATAGAATTTAATGAAATTTTAGCTTATGGAGATGACAATAAAATAGAAGTTGGAGCCCCAATGGTAAGTGGTGCAAAAGTTGAAGCTGACTTAATTAAAAATACTAAAAATAGGACTGTATTAATTTTTAAAAAAAGAAGAAGACATAATTCAAGAAGAAAAAATGGGCATAGACAGGAATATTCTATGATTAGAATAAATAAAATTTTTTCAAAAGATGGTAAAATTCTTTCAGAGGCTGAAAAAGTCTCTAAGGTAACAAAAAAGACAGAAACAAAAAAAGAGGCTAGTAAATAACTAGTAATTAATTATGGCAACAAAAAAAGCAGGTGGATCTTCTAGAAATGGACGTGATAGTGCTGGACGAAGACTTGGTGTCAAAAAGTATGGTGGACAATCTGTTATACCTGGAAACATTATTGTAAGACAAAGGGGTACGAAAATATTTCCTGGAGAAAACGTAGGAATGGGTAAAGATCACTCAATTTTTTCAGTAATAAAAGGTAAAGTAGTTTTTAAAAAAACAAAGTCAGATAGAACTTTTGTTTCAGTAAAGCCCAATTAATAGTACAACTTAAACTATTGTTGTATTATGAAATTCTTAGATCAAGTTAAAATTTATATTAAAGCAGGAAACGGTGGAGATGGTTCTCCGAGTTTCAGAAGAGAAAAATTTATAGAATTTGGTGGTCCAGATGGTGGTGATGGTGGAAAAGGAGGTTCAGTAATTTTAAAAGCTGAACAGAATTTAAATACTTTGATTGATTTTAGATATCAACAACATCATAAAGCAAAGAGAGGTGAGAACGGTGCAGGACAAAACCGAACTGGAAAGAGTGGTGAAGATTTAATTCTAAAGGTTCCCTTAGGAACGCAAGTGTTTGAAGAGGACAACAAAACACTAATTTACGACTTTACGAAAATTAGTGAGGAATTTATCGCTGCTGCTGGTGGTAAAGGTGGATTGGGTAATACAAGATTCAAAAGTTCTACTAATAGGGCTCCAAGGAAATTTACAAAAGGAACTCAAGGAGAAGAGTTTACAATTTGGCTACAATTGAAAACAATAGCTGATATTGGGATTATAGGATTACCTAATGCAGGTAAGTCAAGTTTATTAGCATCAGTTACTAATGCAAATCCTAAAATTGCAAACTATCAATTTACCACTTTAAATCCAAATTTAGGAGTAGCAAGTTATGATAATAAAGAAATTACGATCGCAGATATACCAGGATTAGTAGAGGGGGCTCATAAAGGTACAGGCCTTGGAATTCAGTTTTTGAAACATATTGAGAGATGTAAATCTCTTTTACATTTAATTGATATTACAAGTGAAGATTTAAAAAAAAGCTATCAACAAGTAAAAAATGAGCTTAAAAAATATAGTAACAAACTCACTAAAAAAAAAGAATTAATCGTGTTGAACAAAATAGATCTTGTTGATGATAAAGAAGTTAATCACATAATTAAAGATTTTAAAAAGAATACTAAATCAGAAGTTATTGCTGTATCAACATTTGATAAATCTTCAGTATCAAAAATCAAATCAAAATTATTGAATTATGTATCTTAAAAACTCAAAAAAAGTTGTCATCAAGATCGGATCTTCACTTTTAGTTGATCAAGATAAGAAAATAAGAAAAAAATGGCTCTCTAGCTTTGCTAAAGATATAAAAAAATTAAGATCGAATAATCAAAAAATTATAATTGTTTCTTCAGGCGCAATAGCCCTTGGATGTAAAAAAATGAATTATAATAAAAAAAATCTTAAGTTAGATAAAAGTCAAGCAATTGCATCTATAGGACAAATTGAATTGATGAATTTGTTCTTAGAAACGTTTTCAAAATATAAATTAGATATTTCTCAAATTTTACTTACCCTTGACGATACCGAGGAGAGAAGAAGATCAATTAATGCAAAAAGAACTTTTGAAAACTTATTCGATCTTGATTTCATCCCTATTGTTAATGAGAATGATACTATTGCTACATCTGAAATTAAATACGGAGATAATGATCGACTTGCTTCTAGAGTAGCTCAAATTACAAATGCAGATACCTTAATATTACTCTCGGATGTGGATGGTTTATACACAAAAAATCCAAAAAAATTCAAAGATGCTCAATTAATTAAGAAAGTGATTGATTTAGACAAAGTTGTTAAAAGTATAAATATCAAAGGTATGACAGAATTAGGAAGTGGTGGTATGAATACAAAAATCGAAGCTGCTAAAATTTGTAATTTGGCTGGTTGTAATATGGTAATAGCAAATGGGTTAAGTCTTAATCCTATCGATCGTATCCAGAGTGGAAATAACTGCACTTGGTTTATTTCTAAAATATCTAAAATGCATGCAAGGAAAAAGTGGATAATCAGCTCAATTTCTCCTAAGGGTGAACTTATAATTGATGATGGAGCAAAAAAGGCTCTTCACAGTGGAAAAAGTTTATTAGCGGCTGGAATTAAAAAAGTAGTCGGTAGATTTAATAAGGGAGATCATATTAAAATTTTAGATAATAAAAAAAAAGAATTTGCTCGTGGACTTAGCTCTTTTTCATCCAAAGAAATAAATTTAATTATGGGCTGTCATTCGAATGAAATACAAAAAATTTTAGGATACGTGTCGAAATCTGAGGTAGTGCATAAAGATGATATGGTAGAAACCTAATGAGAAAGATATTAATTAATATTGGAGAAAAATCAAAACAAGCGTTTGCACAACCAATAAATACTTATAAAAAAAATAAAGTTTTAAGTGATTATCTTAAAATGATAAAAAAAAATAAGCATTTAATTCTTAGAGAAAATAAAAAAGATGTAGATCAGGCTATCAAAATTAAGCTTAGAGATAATTTAATAAATCGACTTATTTTAAATGAAAAAAAAATCTTGGGTATTATTAATTCAATCCAAAAAATAATTAAGTTAAAGGATCCAATTTATAATGTTATTGAAAAATGGAAAAGACCTAATGGACTTGTATTTTCAAAAATATCAATCCCGATAGGAGTAATAGGTGTAATTTATGAAAGTAGACCAAATGTAACCTCGGATGTAGCATCATTATGTTTTAAATCTGGAAATCCTGTTATTTTGAAAGGTGGTTCTGAAGCCTTTTATTCTAATAAAATTTTATCAAATTTATTCAGAAAAGCTTTAAAGATTAATAAAGTTAATCAAAACTTTGTTCAATTCATCGATATAAAGAATAGAAAAGTGGTAGATTTTTTACTCACTAAAATGACTAATTTTATTGATGTAATCATACCAAGAGGGGGTAGAAATTTAGTTAAAAAAGTACAAAACATTTCTAAAATTCCAACTATTGGTCACTTAGAAGGTGTTTGTCATTCATATGTAGATAAAGATGCGGATCCCAAAATTGCTACCAAAGTAATAGTAAATGCAAAATTAAGAAATACAGCGATTTGTGGAGCAACTGAAACAATTTTGCTTCATGAGCGTATAATCAAAAAGTTTGGATCTCATATATTAAAGATATTAGAAGAAAAAGGTTGTCAGATTATTGGTGATAATAAAATACGAAAAATTTATAAAGGTAAAATCAAAAAAGCATCAATCAAAGATTGGTCAAAAGAATATTTATCTGCTACCGTTTCTGTAAAATCTGTCAAAAACTTGCAAGAGGCTATTTCTCATATTAATAAATATGGAACTATGCATACTGATTGTATTATTACTAAAAACAAAAAAACTGCTAAAAAATTTTTAATGGAAGTTAAAAGTTCAATAGCAATGCACAATACATCTACACAATTTGCAGACGGTGGTGAATTTGGATTTGGTGGTGAGGTTGGAATTTCGACAAATGTTCTTCCACCAAGAGGCCCGGTAGGACTTGGACAACTAATTTCCTACAAATATCAGGTAACAAGTAATGGTAAAATTAGAAAGTAAATTGGTTAAAAAAAGAGATAAAATTGGGATCCTAGGTGGATCCTTCGATCCTGCACACAAAGGTCACTTAACAATTTCAAAAGAAGCAATTAAAAGATTTAAATTACGAAGCGTTATTTGGGCAATAACAAAAAAAAATCCTTTTAAAAAAAAGACGCATACAAGTTTGGATAATAGAATCAAGCATTGCAAAAAAATTATTGGATCAAGTAAATCGATTACTGTAAAATTTTATGAGGACACAATTAAATCGAATAAAACTTTCGAATTAATAAATCATATTTCAAAAAACAAAAAAAACAAAATTTATTTTATAATGGGTGCTGATAATTTAATAAAATTTCACAAATGGTATAAATGGAAATTAATTTCACAGAAATGTAAAATAATAGTATTTGATAGACATGGTTATAAAAAAAAATCATTAAATTCAACTACATATAAAAGATTAAATAGTGAAAATTTGAAATTTATTGAATTTGAAAAAGTCAATATTTCTTCTTCTCAATTGAGAAAAATTTGATATGGTTTAGTTAATTAATGGATAAAATTTCTGATTTAAAAAAAATCATAATTCAAACTTTAGATATCAATAAAGCTTTAGACATTGTTAGCATCGATCTTAAAGATAAAAGTTCAATGGCTGAATACATGATTATTGCAAGTGGTACGTCATCTAGACATATCCAGTCACTTTCTGAGCAAGTTTTAGAAAAATTCAAAGATTATGGAATGAAAGATTCAAAAATCGAGGGAAAAGATAGTACTGAGTGGAAACTGGTAGATGGAATAGATCTAATTGTCCACATATTTCATCCAGAAAAAAGAAAATTTTATGAACTAGAAAAAATGTGGTCAGAATTTATTCCAAAAGAAAAACTTATAATATGAGGAAAATTTTTTTTATTATCAGCTTATTTTTCCTGAAGTTTTCAACTTTTAATCCTGTCGTTGCAGCTGAAAATGATGTTTATAAGAAAATAGATTTATTTGGAGAAGTATTAGAAAAAATTAATAAAGAATATGTCGATGAAATAAATCAATCTGAAAGTATGGACGCTGCAATAGATGGTTTGCTTCAATCACTAGATCCTTACTCAGCATATATGTCACCTGAAATTTTTAACGAAATGCAGACTGAAACAAGTGGTGAATTTGGTGGTTTGGGAATAGAAGTAAATATGGAGTCTGGAGTTGTAAAAGTAATTTCTCCTATTGACGATACTCCAGCGTCTAGAGCTGGAATTAAGGCTGGGGACTACATCATAAAGATAGATGATATTCAAGTACAAGGTAAATCTCTAAGTGAGGCTGTAGACTTGATGAGGGGACCTGTAGGTTCATCAATTATTTTAACTGTAAGAAGAATTGGACAAAAAAAGGCTTTAACATTTGAAATTGTAAGAGAAATAATTCAAATTAAATCAGTTAAAGCTGATCTTTTAAAAAATAACGTTGGTTATCTAAGATTAACTTCTTTCAATGAAAATAGTGGTGATCAAATAAGAGAGCAAATTAGAAAATTTGAAAAAAATGAAAATATAAATTCATATATACTAGATTTAAGAAATAATCCTGGAGGGTTGTTATCACAAGCTATAAGGATATCAGATTTTTTTTTAGATAATGGGGAGATTGTATCTACCAAAAGTAGAAAGGCCTCTGAAAATAGAAAATGGTTTGCTAAAAAAGGAGATTTGATAGGTGGCAAAACTTTGGTTGTATTAATTAATTACGGTTCTGCATCCGCCTCAGAAATAGTTGCTGGGGCACTACAGGATCATAAAAGAGCAATTATTTTAGGTGAAAATAGTTATGGAAAGGGTTCAGTGCAATCAATTATTCCACTAAAAAATAAAGGAGCAATAAGACTCACTGTTGCAAAATATTATCTACCATCAGGCAAATCAATTTCTGAAGTTGGAGTAAGTCCTGATATTGAGATTGATGAAGATACGGATGAATTTAGGATTAAGACAGACACCGATAATCAACTAAGCTACGCATTAAAACTTTTAAACGGTTAAATGAAAGAGCAATATAAACATCTACCACTCCGTAGTGGTGTAGGTATTGTTGTTCTTAATCAAGAAGATAAAATTTTCGTTGCAAGAAGAATAGACAATCCAAAAAACTTCTGGCAAATGCCACAAGGAGGTATTGATGAAGGTGAGGATTTTCTTACCGCCGCATACAGGGAGTTAAAGGAAGAGACTAGTATTACAAAAGTAGAGCTAATTAAAGAATTAGATGGTTTTATAACATATGAATTACCAGATCACTTATTGGGTATAATTTGGAAGGGTAAGTATAAGGGACAAAAACAGAAATGGTTTATAATGAAGTTTACTGGAGATGATAGTGAAATAAATATTAAAACAAAAAAGCCTGAATTTCTTGAATGGAAATGGATTGATTTGGAATCCTTAACAAAAGTTGTGGTAGATTTTAAATTACACGTTTATCAAGAAATTAAAAAAAAATTAGAGTTATTATTAGTTAATCGATCTTAGAACTTCGACTTTTTGATCTGCTAAATATTTAGCCTGATCACTGATCTCGGATTTACTTGCTTCCGCTTCAGCTTTTTTAAGTAAATCCCCTTGTTTAGATTTATCTAAATCTGCCACAGAGATTATTGTGCTTGTTAAGATAGATAAATTATTATTTTTAAATTCAATAATTCCATCTTCTACATAATAACTTTCATCACCTGATTTCGAAAATACTTTAATTATCCCAGGTTTTAAAAAAGAAATAATAGATATGTGATCTTTTAAAATTCCCATTTCGCCCTCAAATGCAGGTACAACAACCTCTATAACATCCTCTTTAACTAAAAAAGATTTTTCCGGATTTACAATTTCAATTTTAAATTCTTCACTCATTAAGCAGCAGCTTCTTGTTCCATTTTTTTAGCTTTCTCAATTGCCTCTTCAATCGTGCCCACCATATAAAACGCTGCCTCAGGTAAATGATCATATTCACCTTTACAAATAGCATCAAAGCCTTTGATGGTTGAATCTAAATCTACTAATTTTCCTGGTGATCCTGTGAAAACTTCTGCAACAAAAAATGGCTGAGATAAAAATCTTTGAATTTTTCTCGCTCTAGCTACAACCAGCTTATCCTCTTCAGATAATTCATCCATACCCAAAATGGCTATAATATCTTGTAATGATTTGTAAGATTGTAATATTCTTTGCACATCTCTTGCCACTCTATAATGTTCATCACCAACAATTCTAGGGTCTAGAATTCTTGAAGTTGAGTCTAGCGGATCAACAGCAGGATATATTCCAATTTCAGCTATTTGTCTTGAAAGCACTGTTGTTGCATCCAAATGAGCAAAAGATGTAGCCGGAGCAGGGTCAGTCAAATCATCTGCAGGTACATAAATTGCTTGTACTGAGGTAATTGATCCTTTGTTAGTAGTGGTAATTCTTTCTTGAAGATTACCCATATCAGTTGCTAACGTTGGTTGATAACCAACTGCAGATGGAATTCTACCCAAAAGTGCTGAAACTTCTGAGCCCGCTTGAGTAAATCTAAAAATATTATCAACAAAGAAAAGTACATCCTGTCCCTCTTGATCTCTAAAATATTCTGCTACAGTCAATCCAGTTAGTGCTACTCTAGCTCTAGCACCTGGGGGTTCATTCATTTGTCCATAAACTAATGCTGCTTTAGATCCTGGTCCGTCCTGTTTGATAACGCCAGACTCAATCATTTCATGATAAAGATCGTTTCCTTCCCTTGTTCTTTCTCCTACGCCCGCAAAAACTGAAAAGCCACCATGTGCTTTTGCAACGTTATTAATTAACTCCATAATCAAAACAGTTTTTCCAACACCAGCACCACCGAACAAACCAATTTTTCCTCCTTTAGCATAAGGAGCAAGCAAATCAATTACTTTAATACCAGTAACAAGTATTTCAGTTTCAGTCGATTGATCATTGAATTCAGGGGCACCTCTATGAATTGGCCAGCTTTCTTTAGTTTTTACTTCTCCTCTTTCGTCTATTGGCTCTCCAATCACATTAATAATTCTTCCAAGAGTTTCGGGTCCTACTGGAACTTGTATGGGAGCATTGGTATTAATTACCTCATCACCTCTTTTTAAACCTTCAGTAGCATCCATTGCAATAGTTCTAACTGTAGTTTCACCCAAATGTTGAGCTACTTCTAAAACTAATCTGTTGTTTCCATTTTTACATTCCAATGCTGTTAAAATTTCTGGAAGTTCTCCATCAAATTTTACATCTACTACTGCTCCAATAACCTGTGTAATTATTCCTTTGCTCATAATTATAAACTTTCTGCTCCTGATATGATTTCTATTAGTTCTTTTGTAATTGCTGCCTGACGACTTCTATTATATTCGATAGTAAGTTTGTCAACCATTTCACCTGCGTTACGGGTAGCATTGTCCATTGCACTCATTCTGGACCCTTGTTCGCTAGCTGAATTCTCCAACATTGCCTTAAATATTTGTGTTGAAATATTTTTTGGTAGTAAATTGCTTAAAATTTCATCTTCATCTGGCTCAAATTCATAACTTTCGTCTGAATTATTATGATCCTCTTCATTGTTTAAGGGTATAATCTGTTGAGCTTGAGGTAATTGAGTGATTACATTTTTAAATTGATTATAAAAAATAGTACATATATCAAACTCACCAGCCTCAAATTTTTCAATTATGATCCTTCCAACTTTATCTGCATCAAAATAATTTGCATTTTTAGATTCTTTAAAAGATATATTTTCAATAATTTTATCTCCATAAACTCTTTTTAGTTGGTCATTTCCCTTTGACCCTACAGTAATAATCTTTAATTGTTTACCCTCGTTTAAAATTTTTGAAAAATAACTTCTCGCTTTTTTAATGATGTTAGAATTAAAACCACCACACAGGCCTCTGTCTGATGTCATTACCACGCATAAGTGAACTTTATTTTCGCCTGTACCAGATAATAATTTTGGGGCATTTTCCTTATCAGATATACCATTAGATAAGTTTAAAATAATATTATTCATTTTTTCCGAATAAGGTCTTCCTCTCTCAGCACTTTCTTGAGCTCTTCTTAATTTTGCTGCTGCAACCATTTTCATAGCTTTCGTGATTTTTTGTGTAGACTTTACACTAGCTATCCTTTTTTTGAGATCATCTAGACTTGCCATATTATATTAAGATTTAAAGGTTCCTTTCAGCTGAGTAATTACTTCTACCAATAGCTTTTCTTTATCTTCATCAAGTTTTCCAGTGCTTTGAATTGATTCAATTATTTCAGGTTTATCCGATTTACATTTATTAATAATTTTGCTTTCAAACTCCGATACATCTTTTAAATCGATATCATCGAGATAGCCTTTAACACCACAGAAAACTGATATTACTTGCTCAGCAACAGTCAATGGTGAGTATTGTTTTTGTTTTAGAAGTTCAGTTAGTTTTGAGCCCCTATTTAATAGTTGTTGTGTAGATGCATCCAAATCAGATCCAAATTGAGCAAATGCTGCCATTTCTCTGTATTGTGCTAATTCTAGTTTCATCGATCCTGAAACTTTTTTCATAGCTTTTGTTTGAGCTGATGATCCGACTCTAGATACTGATAATCCTACGTTAATTGCTGGTCTTATACCTTGGTTAAATAATTCTGTTTCTAAGAATATTTGACCATCAGTAATTGAAATTACATTAGTAGGAATAAATGCAGAAACATCTCCCCCTTGTGTTTCAATAATTGGAAGTGCTGTTAATGAACCACCACCGTGTTCGTCGCTTAATTTTGCAGCTCTTTCAAGTAATCTACTATGTAGATAAAATACATCTCCCGGATAAGCCTCACGGCCTGGAGGTCTTCTCAATAATAGAGACATTTGTCTGTACGCTACAGCTTGTTTAGATAAATCATCATAGATAATAAGTGCATGCATTCCATTATCTCTAAAATATTCACCCATAGCACATCCTGTATATGGTGCTAAAAATTGTAATGGCGCAGAGTCTGATGCTGTAGCTGCAACAATAGTTGTGTACTCCATTGCTCCTGCTTCTTCTAAAGTTTTTTGAATTTGTCTTACCGTTGATCTTTTTTGCCCAACCGCAACATAAATACAATATAATTTTTGCTTTTCATCACCAGACTCATTTATTTTTTTTTGATTAATAATTGCATCCACAGCAACTGCAGTTTTACCTGTTTGTCTGTCACCAATAATTAATTCCCTTTGACCTCTTCCAATTGGAACCAAACTATCGATTGATTTTAATCCAGTTTGCATTGGTTCATTGACTGATTGACGAGGAATAATTCCTGGTGCTTTTACTTCTACTCTAGTTTTTTTAATATTTTTATCAAATGGGCCTTTTCCATCAATAGGATTACCTAAACCGTCTACAACTCTTCCTAACAATTCCTTTCCAACAGGAGTATCAACAATGTTACCCGTACGTTTTACTACATCACCTTCTTTTACATTTCTATCATCACCAAAAATTACAACACCAACATTTTCACTTTCTAAGTTAAGTGCCATCCCTTTTGATCCATCTGCAAATTCCACCATTTCACCAGCTTGCACATTATCCAAACCATAAATTCTTGCTATACCATCTCCAACTGATAATACCTGTCCTACTTCTGCAACTTCGGCTTTTTCACCAAAATTTTTGATTTGTTCTTTTAATATTTTTGTAACTTCTGAAGGATTTATTTCCATCTATACCTCTATCATTCTATTTTCGATTTGCTGTAATTTATTTTTAATTGAGGAATCAACCATAGTACTTCCAACTTGGACTACCAGGCCTCCTATTAAACTTTCATCATGTTTATAGTTTAATTTTATTTTAGAGCTAAAATTCATTGATAACTCATCTGTAATCTTTTTAATTTCATCACTTGATAATTTTTTTGCTGATTTCAATTCAGCTATAAGCTCACCTCTTTTTTTGGAACAAATTTCAATAAAACTTTTTAGAATTCGCTCTATAAAAAAGAAACGTCTCTTTTGAATTAAGAAATTTAGAAAATTTTTAAATAAATTTTCAAATTTATTAATATCAGCTATTTTGTTTATCACTTTTGAGAGATCCTCTTGGCTAGTAGTAGGATCTTTAATCAAATTAAAAAAATCTTTACTTTGATTAATTAGATTTAATACAGATAAAGATTGTTCTTCTATCTGGCTCAATAAATTATTTTCTTCTGAAAGCTCAAAAAGTGCGAGAGAATACCTTTCAGCTGATGAAATTGAAAATCCTGTATCTTTGCTCAACTTGTTTCCTATATAATGTTGAAGATTATTAAAAATTCAGGTTTTAATTAACATATGACCCTTGTGTCTTCAAGTGACTGATATGTCAAAAATGCCTCTTTTTATTGGTTAATTGAAGTTTATTGGATCAACATCAACTGAAAGTTTTATTCCCTTAAAAAATTTATATTTTGGAATAATTTTAGCTAAAGAATTCTGCATTTTCATAGATTTTGATCCTCTTATTAAAAGTCTTATCCTAAATTTTTTTTTTATTCTAAATATTGGTGCATTCACAGGACCCAAAATATTTCCATTAATTTTGTTTTCAATAAAATTCTTAAAGTTAAAAGCTTCTTTTTCTAATTTTTTTTCATTTTCTCCTGTGAGGATTAAAGAAATAAATCTTTGATAGGGAGGAAGTTTGTTTTTTTTTCTTATTTCTAACTCTCTTTCTAAAAAGATATCTGGATTTTCATTTGTTATTTCAGAGATCATTTTAGAATTATTTTCATAGGTTTGAAAATAAACTGTCGCTGGTTTTCCAGTTCTACCAGCTCTTCCTGAAAGCTGATGATAAAGTTGTAAATTCTTTTCAGCCCCTCTTAGATCGTGACCATGAGATGAAAGATCAATATCTACAACAACAATACAATTCAAGTGAGGAAAATGAAAACCTTTTGATATTAATTGGGTTCCTACTAAAATTTGAATTTCATTATTTACTATTTTTCTAATTTTTTCTTTTGAGTCCTTTTTGTTAATCGTGTCACTTGAGAAAATTTCAATTTTTTTACCAGGAAACTTTCTTTTTACTTCCTCAGAAATTCTTTCAACGCCTGGTCCGCTAAAAACAAATTCACAATTATCACCTTTCCTACAATTTCTTCTTAACTCTGATTTAAAACCACAATAATGACATATCAAATTATTTTTATTCTTATGATAAACCAAATTTATTGTACAATTTGGACATGTGAAGCTTGAAAAACATTTGTTACATAATGCGTTAGGTGAAAAACCTCTTCTATTCAAAAAAAACAAAACTTGATCTTTTTTTTCAAGGTGTAGATTAACTTTTTCAATTATCTTCGCTGATAACCATGATTGCTTCTCAAGTTTTGTATTGTTTAAATTAATAATTTCATAATTAGGTAGTGCAGCATTTCTATATCTTTCACTTAGTCTAGAGACTTCATATTTTCCCTTTTTAATATTTTCAAAAGTCTCTATGGAAGGAACTGCTGTGATCAAGTTGATAGGAATATTTTCAAAAGATGCTCTTGAAATTGCCATATCTCGTGCATTATATGTGACACCTTCATCTTGTTTAAAAGATTGATCATGTTCCTCATCAACAATTATTATACCTAATTTTTTAAACGGTAAAAATAAAGAAGATCTTGCACCAATGACAACTTTAATTTCACCACAGGAAATGCCACTCCAAATTATTTCTTTTTTCTTTTTTGATATACCAGAGTGCCAAATCGCTGGATTAAATCCGAAATATTCTGAAAATTTTTGCTCAAACTGACTGGTCAAACCTATTTCTGGTAAAAGAATTAATGATTGAAAACCCTTCTCTATTAAAGATTTTAACGCCTCAAAATAAACTAAAGTTTTACCCGATCCTGTTGTTCCTTGTAAAACATGAACTCTAAATTTTTGATTTGAATAACTCATTTTTTCTAAGGATTTGATTTGATTGATAGATAGTTTAAAGGAATTTTTTTTTATCTTATTATTATACGGTTGATAAATTTTTTTTTCCATTTTCTCTATTGCATTACTGCTCAATAAAACCAGTTTTAACGCCATTCCTTTTGGTATTAAATTATACTCAGCAAACCAATTTAAAAAATTTATTGTGTCTTTCTTTAGTGGGGCTACGTCTAATTTTTTTTGAATACTTTTTATTTTAAATTTTTTATTGTCGTTTTTTTCAAATTCATCCCATACTACACCTGTTATTTTAGATTTTCCAAAAGGGACCAGAACAAATTCACCTAGCTTAAGATTAATTTCACTTTCATAAGTAAAGGGATGATTAAAAATATTAGGTAGTAGAATCGGGTATTTCATATTTTTATAATATGAAAAAAAATTAAGAGTGTATTGCTCTTTTATCCACTGATAACGCAGCTTCTTTGACTGCTTCTGAAAAAGTTGGGTGAGCATGACAAGTTCTTGCTATATCCTCGGCGCTTGCACCAAATTCCATTGCAACACCGATTTCGGCAATTAATTCTCCAGCATGAGGACCAATTATATGTGCGCCTAAAACTTTATCTGTCTCAGCATCTGCAAGAATTTTCACAAAACCTTCTGCATCATCTATAGCTTTAGCTCGAGAGTTGGCCATAAATGAAAATTTACCAACCTTATAACTTTTATTTAATTCTTTTAATTGCTCCTCTGTTTTCCCAATTGAGGCGACCTCTGGTGAGGTATACACCACACCTGGTATTGTATCATAGTTTACATGACCTGATTGTCCTACAATATTTTCTGCAACTGCTATACCCTCATCTTCAGCCTTGTGTGCAAGCATGGGTCCAACAATCACATCACCTATTGCATAAATATTTTCAATATTTGTTTTAAATTTCTTATCAGTTTTTATTCTATTTTTTTCATCTAAACTCACCCCGGCATTTTTTAAATTTAAACCATCTGTATTTGGCTTTCTGCCAACTGAAATTAAAACTACATCACATTCAAAATTATTTTTATTTCCATCTTTATCAATTGTTGAGACCACTGCACCTGAATTATTTTTTTGAATTGTTTCAACTTTATTTTGCATATTAAACTTCATTCCTTGTTTTTTAAGAATTTTCATAAACTCGGATGAAATTTCTTTATCCATACCAGGTGTTATATGATCCAAAAACTCAACAACTTCTACTTTTGCACCAAGTCTTGACCACACTGATCCCATCTCCAAGCCGATATAACCTCCACCAACAACAACCATTTTATTGGGCACTTTTTCTAATTTTAAAGCTCCAGTTGATGAAACTATTATTTTTTCATCTATTTCGATGCCCGGTAGAGATACTGGTACAGATCCTGTGGCTATAACTGTTTTTTCAGTTTGAACTATTGTTTCTTTTTTTTGATCATCTTTTATTAAGATTTCATTTTTTGATTTAAAACTTCCATGGCCTTTAAAATATGTAACTTTGTTTTTTTTTAGAAGAAATTCTACACCTTTTGTAAGAACAGTGACTGCTTTGTCCTTGCTCTTCATCATTTTATCAAGATTAAGTTTTACTTCTCCTATTTCAATACCTTTATTTGCCAAACCTTTAACTTTATGAAATTCCTCAGATAGATTAAGTAAACTTTTTGAGGGGATACATCCAATATTCAGGCATGTGCCACCAAGAGATCCTCTGGACTCTATACATGCAGTTTTTAACCCTAGTTGGGCAAGTCTAATTGCGCAAACATAACCTCCTGGGCCACCTCCTATAACTACTGCTTGAAATTTTTCCGACATCCTAAATATCCAAAAATAACCTTCTAGGGTCCTCAAGGCTTTCTTTGATCATTTTAAGAAAGGATACAGACTCTTTACCGTCAATAATTCTATGATCATAAGATAAAGCTAAATACATTACTGGTCTTATCTTGATTTCACCATCCACTACAATAGGTCTATCAACAATATTATGCATCCCTAATACTCCAGATTGAGGTAAGTTAAGAATTGGAGTTGAAAGCATTGACCCATAAACTCCACCATTGCTAATAGTAAAAGTACCTCCTTGGAGATCTTCAATCACAAGTTTCCCATCTTTTGCTTTTTCAGAAATTTCTTTAATATTTTTTTCAATATCTGCAAAAGATAGTTCGTCTGCATTTTTTAAAACCGGGACTACAAGACCTTTATCTGTTCCAACCGCAAAACTTATATTATAATAATTTTTGTAAACAATTGTGTCTTCATCTATTTCAGCATTAACAGCTGGAAAATTTTTTAAAGCCACTATACAAGCCTTAACAAAAAACGACATGAAGCCAAGCTTGATACCATATCGACTTTGGAAATCCTCCTGGTTTTCTTTTCTCATGTTAATTATATTTGTCATGTCCACTTCATTAAAAGTAGTAAGTAACGCTGCATTATCCTGAGCTTGTTTCAATCTTTTTGCTATAGTTTGCCTTAACCTAGTCATTTTAATACGCTCTTCTTGACCATATTTAATCTTTCTATCTGAAGGTGGAGGATTAATTCCCATCAGACTTATCAAATCGCCTTTTAGTATTCGTCCATCTTTCCCGGATCCTTTTACTGACTTAACGTCAATATTATTTTCATCTACCATTTTTCTTACAGCTGGAGATAATATTTGACTTTCCTCAGTAGAATTTTCCTCTATGTGACTGTTTTTTATTTCCTCTGTTAAAACCAGTGGTTCCTCTTTTAAATCATTACTATTATTCTCTTCTTCAAATATACCTAACTCGGCTTGTTCTTTAATTGGATCTAACTTGATTACGTTATCTTTTTCTTTAATCTCCTCTTTTTTTTGTAAATTTGAGGGCTGAATTTTCTCTATTTTATTCGATTTTTTAACTTCACCTTCAATCTCAGTAACTAAACCCAAAATTTCACCCACTTTAACAGTTGATCCATCTTGAGAATTAATTTCAACTAATTTCCCTGTAACAGGAGACGGTACTTCCAAATTAACTTTGTCAGTCTCTAATTCTACAATAGGCTCATCTGCATCTACTGTTTCTCCTTTATTTTTTAACCATTTTGCAACTGTGGCTTCTGTAATACTTTCGCCTAAAACTGGAACTAATATTTTTTCACTCATTTTAAATTATTCAAAAACTTTCTTAATAATTTCTTGTTGTTGTGAAATATGTCTTTTTGCATAACCAGTAGCTGGTGACGCATCTGGACTTCTTCCAATATAAGAAATCTTTTTATTATTAGCCTTTATATTATCTAATGTCCATTGGATATAATCCCTAGCAGAAAACCAAGCTCCCATATTTTTTGGCTCTTCCTGACACCAATAAAATTTAGCTTTTTTTGCATAAGGTTTTAGCTCTTTTGCAAGTGCCTTAGCTGGAAAAGGATAAAGTTGCTCAATTCTATAAAATATAAGATCATCTCTTTTAAATTTTTCTCTAGCCTCAAGCAAATCAAAATAAATTTTTCCTGAACATAAAATTACTTTTTTAATTTTTTCCTTTTTTTTCAATTTAATAAAACCTTTTACCTTTGGATCTATTGCGTGATCCCATAAAACTCTGTGAAATGTGTTTTTTTTACTAAAATCGCTTAAGCTTGAAACACAATGTTTATGTCTAAGTAAAGATTTTGGAGTCATTATAACTAAAGGTTTTCTGAAATCTCTATGCATTTGTCTTCTTAGTGCATGAAAATAGTTTGCAGGTGTTGTGCAATTCAATACCTGCATATTGTCATTTGAACTTAATTGTAAAAATCTTTCTAATCTAGCAGAAGAATGCTCAGGACCTTGACCTTCATAGCCGTGAGGCAATAACATAACTAACCCAGAAGCTCTTGACCATTTTCTTTCTCCTGAAGCAATAAATTGATCTATGACTACTTGAGCACCATTAGCAAAATCACCAAATTGAGCTTCCCAAATTGTAAGTGTATTAGGTTCAACTAAACTATAACCGTATTCAAAGCCTAAAACAGCTAATTCAGATAAGAAACTGTCTACAATTTCAAAATTCTTTTGATTTTTAGATATTTTGTTTAACGGAACATATCGAGAATTATCTATTTGATTTCTTAATACTGAATGTCTTTGACTAAATGTACCTCTTCCCGAGTCCTGACCAACCAATCTTACTGGATAACCTTCCTCTAACAAAGATCCAAACGCCAAAGCTTCAGCTGTAGACCAATCAATTTTTTTCTCATTATTGACGTTTGATTTTCTATTTTCTAATACTTTAGCGATAGTTTTATGGATGTTAATTTCTTTAGGTATTGTATTTATTTTTTCAGAAATATTTTTTAATTTTTTAACATCATAACCCGTAACGCCTCTTTTATCTTTTCCTCTCGCTGGTTTATATCTTGACCATGTACCCTCAAACCATTCAATTTTAGGCTTATAATTTTTTGCATTCTTATATTGATCATCAAGTAATTCCTTAAATTCTTTTATAGATCTTCTAAAATAATCATCAGTAATTGATCCTTCATTTATTAATTTTTCACCATAAACTTTGATGGGTGACGGGTGTGAACGGATTTTTTTATACATTAAGGGTTGAGTAAAAGACGGCTCATCTCCCTCATTATGACCAAATCTTCTATAACAAATTAAGTCTATAACAACATCCCTGTTAAATTTTAATCTAAAGTCAGTTGCTATTCTTGCAGCATAAACAACTGCCTCAGGATCATCACCGTTAACATGGATGATTGGCGCTTCAACCATTTTAGCAATATCAGAAGGGTAAGGTGATGATCTTGCAAATCTTGGACTTGTAGTAAATCCTATTTGGTTGTTCACTATAATATGGATAGTTCCACCTGTATTATGTCCTGGAAGACCAGACATTGCAAAACATTCTGCTACAACTCCCTGGCCTGCAAAGGCTGCATCTCCATGAATTAAAATGGGTATAACTTTATTTCTCTCTCTATCCTTATGGAAATATTGTTTAGCCCTTGTCTGTCCTAAAACTACAGGGTTTACTGCTTCAAGATGTGATGGATTATCTGTTAAACTTACATGCACTTGATTTCCATCAAATTCTCTATTTGATGAAGCCCCTAAATGATATTTGACATCTCCTGTATCGTCCTCTGATTTTGAACTAATCTCTCCAGCAAATTCATTGAAAATTTTTTTATAAGATTTTTGTAAGACATTGGCTAAAACATTCAATCTGCCTCTATGGGACATTCCTATTTTAACTTCTTTTACTTTTGATTGACCACCAATTTTAATTATTTGCTCAAGGGCGGGGATTAAACTTTCGCCTCCATCTAAACCAAATCTTTTTGTACCAACATATTTTGTGTGTAAAAATTTTTCAAAACCTTCAGCTTGAATTAATTTGTTAAGAATGGCTTCTTTTCCATTCTGAGTGAATTTAAAATCATCTGCTTTTTCAACTCTGTCTCTAAACCATTTTCTTTCAGTTGGATTTGAAATATGCATATATTCAAAACCTAAGGATCCACAATATTTTTCTCTTAAAAATTTTAAAATTTCAGAAATGCTAGAGTATTGTCTATTAATGACTCCATCTAAAAAAATTTTATTATTATATTCCTTCTTCTTAAATCCATATGACTCAGGATGGAGTTCTTCTAAATAATCGGCTTTTAAAAGACCTAGAGGATCTAATTTAGCAATCAAATGACCTCTCTGTCTGTAAGATCTAATCATAGCAACAGCTTTTATAGAATTTGCATTAGATTGTTTTGAAACTAATTCACCTTGATTTTCGTTACCATTATTCAAATTTTGTAATTTTTTGATTGATACTTTTTTTGATGGACTCCAGGATGGACCATTGATTTCATTTACAATTATGTCTGCTTCATCACCGATCTGATTGAAATATATTTTCCAGCTATCAGGCAAAGATGGATCATTATTAACAAACTTAAGATACATCTCCTCAATAAAAGCACTATTGGATTTACTTAAGAAAGCAGTCTTTTCAAATTCAAGATTTTTAGAAGATGACATCGCTATTAGTTAATATAGACCTAGAGAGAAATTTTTCAATTAGACAATTTATTTAATAATGTTTTTCCAATCTTTGATGGAGAGTTGGCCATGGTTATTCCGCAATCCTCCATTTTTTTAATCTTTTCCTTCGCGCCACCTTTACCACCTGAGATTATGGCCCCTGCATGACCCATTCTTCGTCCTGGTGGGGCAGTAACGCCTGCTATAAATCCAACGATTGGTTTTTTTATTTTATGATTTTTAATGAAATCTGCAGCCTCTTCTTCAGCTGTCCCTCCAATTTCACCAATCATTAAAATTGATTGAGTATCCTCATCGTTTAAAAATAGATCTAGACAATCTATAAAATTTGTACCATTGATAGGATCACCTCCAATCCCAATGCAAGTTGATTGTCCTAATCCATTTTCTGTAGTCTGAGCTACTGCTTCATAAGTTAAAGTTCCTGATCTTGAAACTATTCCAACTGTTCCTTTTTTATGAATGCTGCCAGGCATTATACCAATTTTACACTCATCAGGAGTTATGACACCTGGACAGTTGGGGCCTATCAGTCTACTTTTTGAATTATTCAATCTCTGTTTAACTTTTAACATATCCTGAATAGGTATCCCTTCAGTTATGCATACAATTAGTTCTACAGATGCATCTATTGCTTCAATAATTGCTGAGGCTGCAAATTTAGCTGGGACGTATATCATAGTTGCATTAGCTCCCTCGGATTCTCTTGCCTCTTTCACTGTATTAAAAACTGGAAGGCCCAAATGTTTTTGGCCACCTTTTTTTGGTGTCACTCCACCTACTAAATTTGTTCCATATTTGATTGCTTGCTCAGAGTGAAATGTTCCATGGGAACCTGTAAATCCTTGACAGATTAATCTAGTATTTTTATTGACTAAAACTGACATTTACTTAATTGCCTCAACAATTTTTTTGGCCGCATCATCTAAATTTTCAGCAGATATTAATTTTAAACCTGAATTATCTAATATTTCTTTACCTTCTTTAAAATTTGTACCAGCTAGTCTGACTACCAAAGGAACATTGATTTTCATTTCTTTTGCAGCATCTACAACGCCTTGAGCTAGTACATCACATCGCATTATGCCACCAAAAATATTGATTAATATACCTTTTACATTTTTATCTGATAAAATTATTTTGAAAGCCGCTGAGACTTTTTCTTTTGATGCTCCCCCGCCAACATCTAAAAAATTTGCTGGCTCTTCTCCATATAATTTTATTATATCCATAGTGGCCATTGCTAAACCAGCTCCGTTAACCATGCATCCAATGCTGCCATCTAATTTGATATAAGCTAGGTCATGTTTACTAGCTTCAATTTCAGTAGGATCTTCCTCATTCAAATCTCTAAGATCTAAAATTTCAGGATGTCTAAACAAAGCGTTACTATCAAAATTTACTTTTGCGTCTAAACAAATAATTTTTTTTTCTTTTGTGAGTATTAAAGGATTTATTTCAACCATATTTGCGTCAGTTTCAACAAACATCTTATAGATTGATTTAATTAAAGATATTGCTTCGTTTTTTAGATTGTTCTCTAATTTAAATATTTGAACAATCTTTTCACACTCCTCATTTGAAATTTCTTCTTTTAATTCTACTTTAGTTGTCGAAATTTTGTCAGGTGATTTGCTCGCTACATCCTCAATGTCCATTCCACCTTGGTCACTAGAGATAAAAGCAATTTTTGAAGAAGCTCTATCTACCAAACATGATAAATAAAATTCTTTCTCAATATCTGACGAAACTTCAACATATAATCTTTTAACTTCTCTTCCTTCAGGTCCTGTCTGATGAGTTACTAATTTTTTTCCTAAAAGCTCTTTAGCTGATTTCTCAAGTTCTTCGAGATTATTCAGAATTTTAACACCTCCTGCTTTCCCTCTTCCACCTGCATGAATTTGAGCTTTTAAAACATATTTTTCTGTTTTTAATGACTTACATTTCTTTAAAAGTTCCTCAACCGTTAAACCAAAAACACCTTCTGGTACAATTGCTCCAAATTTTTTTAAAATTTGTTTTGCCTGATGCTCGTGTATATTCATTATTTATTTAAATCTGGATCTATTTTAGACGCTGCCTCCCAGAGTTTTTTAACTGCATCAATTGAATGAAGAAATTCAGATTTTTCTTTCTCATCTAGGTTTATTTCCTCTATTTTTTCGACACCATTCTTTCCAACAATAATTGGAACCCCGGCATATATATCTTTGATACCATATTCGCCATTCAAATACGCAGCACATGGAAGCATTTTTTTTTCATCTCTAAGATAAGCTTTAGCCATCTCAACTCCTGAAGCTGCTGGGGCATAAAAAGCCGAACCCTTTTCAAGAAACTTTACAATTTCAGCTCCACCATCTCTAGTTCTCTGATTTATTTCCTCTAATCTTTTTTGAGAAATTTTTCCTTCTTTAACTAAATCTAATAAAGGTTTTCCTGAAACTTTAGTAAATCTTGGAAGAGGTACCATTGTATCACCATGACCACCCATTACCATTGCCTCTATTTCTTTTACTGGGACGTTAAATTCTTCAGATAAAAATAACTTAAATCTAGAGCTATCTAATATACCTGCCATCCCAACTACTTTATTTGGAGAAAGTCCTGAGAATTTTTGAAAAGCCATTACCATTACATCTAATGGATTTGTTATACAAATTACAAATGCATTAGGCGCATTTTCTTTAATTCCTTCTGCAACTTGCTTTATAATTTTTAAGTTTATGCCAAGTAAATCATCTCTGCTCATACCAGGTTTTCTTGGTACTCCAGCTGTAATTATTATAACATCTGAGCCCTTTATGTCTTTGTAATCATCAGTCCCTGAAAATTTAACATCAAAACCATCTACAGATGATGATTGTGCAATATCTAACGCTTTTCCTTTTGCAATACCACTCGCAACATCAAATAAAACTACCTCATTTGCTAATTCTTTTATTCCAATTAAGTGAGCTAAAGTCCCGCCTATTTGACCTGCACCAATTAAAGATATTTTACTCATTGTTTATTACTTCATTGTTGGCATCACAAATTCAGCACTAGATCTAATTCCTGAGGGCCATCTTGAGGTTATCGTTTTTAATTTAGTATAAAATTTTATTCCTTCCATTCCATGCATTGCACTATCTCCAAACAAAGATCTTTTCCAACCACCAAAACTATGAAAAGCCATCGGCACAGGTATTGGCACATTTATACCGACCATTCCAACCTGAATCTTGCTTGCAAAAGTTCTACCAGCATCTCCATCTCTTGTATAAATACTTACACCATTTCCATATTCATGATCATTTATTAATTTAGAAGCTTCATCAAAAGTTTTAACCCTTACGACAGATAGAACTGGGCCAAATATTTCCTCTTTATAAATCCTCATATCTTTTGTCACGTTATCAAATAAACAGCCACCAATGTAAAAGCCATTTTCATATCCTTGTAACTTTAAATTTCTTCCATCAACAACTAATTTCGCACCCTCTTTTACACCCAAATCAACATAACTTTTTACTTTTTCTAAATGTTCTTTAGTGACTAAAGGGCCCATTTCTGAGTTTTTGTCCATTCCTGGTCCAACTTTTAAAGCCTCTGCTTTTTTTGATAATCTAGACACTAATTCATCTCCAATATCACCAACTGCTACAGCCACTGATTGAGCCATACATCTTTCTCCAGCGGAGCCATAAGCTGCACCCATTAAGCCATTCACAGCACCATCTAAATCACAGTCTGGCATTACTACTAAATGATTTTTAGCTCCTCCTAATGCTTGAACTCTTTTTTCATTTTTGGCTGAATTTTCATAAATATATTTAGCAATAGGAGTTGAACCAACAAAACTAACTGCTTTAATATCTTTGTTATTTAAAATTGCATCTACTGCTTCTTTGTCTCCATTTATCACATTAAATACACCGTCTGGAAGACCAGCTTCTTTCAATAATTCTGCTAATCTTATTGCACAAGAGGGGTCTTTTTCTGATGGCTTTAATATAAATGTATTTCCGCATGCAATAGCAATTGGAAACATCCACATCGGGACCATAGCTGGAAAATTAAATGGTGTTATTCCGGCAACAACACCTAGTGGTTGACGCATTGACCAGCTGTCAACATCTGTCCCTACATTTTCTGAAAATTCTCCTTTAAGTAAATGTGGAATTCCGCAAGCAAATTCTACAACTTCTAATCCTCGTGTTAATGAACCTTTTGCATCCTCATAAACTTTTCCGTGTTCAGAAACAATTAATTGTGTAAGTTCATCAGAATTTTTTTCAATTAACTCTTTAAACTTAAACATTATCCTTGCTCTTTGGAGTGAAGGTTTTAATGACCATGTCTCAAAAGCTTTTTTTGCAATCTCTACTGCTTGATCTAAATCACTTGAGGTGGCAAGTCTTACTTGCTTTTCCTGTTCACCAGTAGCGGGGTTAAAAACTTTTCCTTTTTTGTCTGAACTTCCGGGAATTATCTTTCCACCTACAAAATGTTCAATTAATTTCATGAATAGGATCTTTTAGAGTAAAAATTCTTATTAGTCTATTGTTTAAATATTAGCTGTTGCTAACATTTTCTTTATTTCAGCAATAGCCTTTGCAGGGTTTAAACCTTTAGGGCATGCGCTAGTACAGTTCAAAATAGTATGACAACGATACAATTTAAGTTCATCAGCTACTTTTTTTAATCTAGCTTGTCTTTCCTCATCTCTACTATCGATAATCCATCTATAAGCTTGTAATAAAACTGCTGGTCCTAAATACTTATCTCCATTCCACCAATAACTTGGGCAAGAAGTAGAACAACAAGCACACATAATACATTCATAAGCACCATCAAGCTTAGCTCTATCTTCTTTTGACTGAATTAATTCAGCTGACTCAGATTTTGAACTCGATTTTAACCATGGCTCAATAGATTTATATTGCTTGTATAATCCATCTAAATCTCCGATTAGGTCTTTTTTAACTTTTAAGTGTGGCAACGGATAAATATCAATATCTCCATCAATATTTTCATGAGGTGTTGTGCAAGCAAGACCATTTTTGCCACCCATGTTCATTGCACAGGATCCACATACACCGTGAGCACATGATCGTCTGTAAGCAAGAGTAGGGTCTATTTCATTTTTAATTTTATTTAAAATATCTAATACTTTAGATGGGCAGTTATCCATATCGACCTCATATGTGTCTATTCTCGGACCTTCTCCTGATGATGGATCCCATCTATATATATTAACTTTTCTTAAATTTTTTGAGCCGGTCTTGTCCTTAAAATATTTACCTTTTTTTGTTTTAGAATTCTCAGGTAAACTGATTTGCACCATTAATATACTCTCTCCTGAGGTGGAAAATACTGTACTTCATTAGTTAATGTAGACTTATGAACATCTCTATAACTTATTTTTGATTTTTTTCCATCACACCAAGCTAATGTATGTTGCATAAACTTCTCGTCATCTCTTTTTGGATAATCTTCTCTAGCATGAGCTCCTCTGCTTTCTTTCCTATTATAAGCTGAGTCAACTGTCACAACAGCTTGTCTAATTAAATTATCAAATTCTAAAGTTTCTACTAGGTCGGTATTAAATATTAATGATTTATCTTTAACCGATAAAGAGTCCAATCCATCAAATGTTTGTCGTATTTCATCAACACCCTCTTTAAGTGTTTTCTCTGTTCTAAAAACCGCACATTTTGATTGCATTGTTTTTTGCATGGACAGTCTTAGTTCAGCAGTACCAATATCTCCATCAGAGTTTCTAATCTTATCAAAACGATCTAAACATTTTTGAGTTTCTGACTCGCTAATCTCCTCATGTGGTGTACCAGGTTTAATTAGTTCAGCAGCTCTTTTTGCAGCTGCTCTTCCAAAAACAACGAGATCAATTAAAGAGTTAGACCCTAATCTATTTGCTCCATGAACTGAAACACAAGCTGCTTCTCCTATAGCCATAAGTCCTGGAACAGTTTTTTCAGAACCATTTACAGTCAAAACTTCTGCTTTATAATTAGTCGGTATACCACCCATGTTATAATGAACTGTAGGTACAACCGGAATTGGTTCCTTAGTAACATCTACATTGGCAAATAATCTTGCTGCATCTGTTATACCTGGCAATCTACTTTCTATAATTTCCTTATCTAGATGACTTAAGTTCAAATGAACATGATCTTGATCTTTT
Source organism: uncultured Pelagibacteraceae bacterium (assembly GCA_902576375.1). Lineage (GTDB taxonomy): Bacteria > Pseudomonadota > Alphaproteobacteria > Pelagibacterales > Pelagibacteraceae > Pelagibacter. Next base: position 87,769 of record CACGUZ010000001.1, on the reverse strand, counting down.
CCAACTCCTCTTCCTTCATTAATTTCAATTGACATTGACCTACTTACAACATCACGCGATGCTAAATCCTTAGCTTTAGGCGCGTATCTTTCCATAAATCTTTCACCTTTAGAATTTGTAAGATAACCTCCTTCACCTCTCGCACCTTCTGTTATTAAGGTGCCGTGTCCATAAATTCCGGTTGGATGAAATTGTACAAACTCCATGTCTTGTAACGGTAGACCTGCTCTTAACACCATCGCATTTCCATCACCAGTACATGTATGAGCAGATGTTGCAGAATAGTAAACTTTTCCGTAGCCACCTGTAGCTATAATAACAATATGAGATCTAAATCGATGAATAGTTCCATCATTTAAATTCCATGCTATCAATCCTTTACATTCCCCATCTTTCATTAAAAGATCGAGAGCAAAATACTCAATAAAAAACTCTGTCTTATGTTTTAAAGCTTGACCATATAGAGTGTGCAAAATTGCGTGTCCTGTTCGATCAGCTGCAGCACATGTTCTTTGAACTATTCCATTTCCATAATTTTTGGTCATACCACCAAAAGGTCTTTGATAAATTTTGCCATCCTCTGTTCTGCTAAATGGGACACCATATTTTTCCAATTCTATAACTGCCTTAGGGGCTTCTTTGCAAAGGTACTCGATACTATCTTGGTCTCCTAACCAATCTGCTCCTTTTACAGTATCATACATATGCCAACGCCAATCGTCTTCGCCCATGTTTCCAAGGGCAGCTGAAATTCCACCTTGTGCAGCAGAAGTATGACTTCTTGTTGGAAATACTTTTGAAACACATGCAGTTTTTAATCCTGCTTCACTTAAACCAACAGCTGCTCTTAAGCCAGAACCACCAGCACCTAGGACTACAACGTCATATTCATGATCTACTATTTTATATGAACTCATAAGCTAGAGATTAATATAATTGTAATTAGAGGAATTACTACTGCTGATGCATATAAAAGCTTATTTGCGACACTTTTGATTTTATCATTTTTAATATAATCCTCAAAAACCTCACTTATACTTAAAGCTGAAAAAAAATAAGCATTTATTATAAAAATGCTAAACAAAAATTTTGATAAAGGCTTTGTAAAAAATTCTATTAAATTTAAGTATTCTTTATCATAAATCATTATGAAATTTAAAATAAACCATATCATCAATGGCACTAACAAAACTCCACTTATCTTTAAAAAGATCCATTTTTTAGTCGCACTAATCATACTAAATAAAATTTTTTCCTATTGTAAAAAAAATAATCGTCAAAATTATTGATCCAAATATTACTATTAAACCCGAAATTCTAGTTATCTTAAGTTCAAAACCATAACCTAGATCCATTATCAAGTGTCGGATTTCACTTAATATTTGAAATGAAAAAGACCATGTGATTCCCAAAATTATAAATTTTCCAAATAATGATTTTAAAAATAAATTAATTGCTTCATAATTATTTTCGCCAAGAAGAAGTAAGCAAGACCAAATGCAAATAAAAGTAATTCCAATAATATTTATTATTCCTGTAATTCTGTGAGTAATGGAAACCAAAGAAGAAATATGCCATCTGTAAATTTGAATATGTGGCGATAAAGGAGTTTTATTTTCCATAAAAATTATTTTTAATTAATGTTTCAGCTATTTCAACTGCATTCAATGCAGCACCTCTTAAAAGATTATCAGATACAATCCACAAATTTAATCCATTTTTTGTTGTTTTATCTTCTCTAATCCTTGAAATAAAAGTTTCATCTTTTCCTTCTGCCTCTAATGGTGTCGAGTAACCTCCATCAATTCTTTCATCAATTACTTTGCAACCGTCAAAACTATTCAATGCTTTTTTTATTTGTTCTAACGAAAAACTTTTCTCAAATTGAATATTTACTGATTCTGAGTGAGAAACAGATATTGGTAATCTAACACATGTTGCTGTTAGATCGATTTTGTCATCTAAGATTTTTTTAGTCTCGTTTCTCATTTTTAACTCTTCTTTCGTGTAGCCATCTTCTGAAAAAACATCGATGTGTGGAATAGCATTAAAAGCGATTGGTTTTGTAAAATTTTCAGATTTAATATCTTTACCATCTAAAGCTAATTTAGTTTGTTCAACCAATTCATCCATTGATGCTTTACCAGCACCAGAAACAGATTGGTATGTTGAAACAACTATTCTTTTAATTACAAATAAATCATGTAACGGCTTTAATGCGATTACTAATTGTGCTGTTGAACAATTAGGATTTGCAATAATATTTTTTTTAACATTGTTTAAAGCATCTGAATTTACCTGCGGGACTATTAAAGGAACATCCGGATCCATTCTGAAAAAACTAGAATTATCAATTACTAAACAATGCTTGGCTGCTTTTTCAGCAAATTTTTCAGAAATTTTACCACCTGCTGCAAAAAAAGCGATTTTAACTTTGGAAAAATCAAAATTTTCTAATTCACTCACCACAATATCTTTACCTTGAAAATGAATTTTTTTTCCAGCGCTTTTAGACGAAGCAACTAAGTAAAGATTTCCTAAAGTAAGTCCTTTTTTTTCGAGAACTTCCAGAGTTTTTCTTCCAACATTACCTGTTGCTCCTACTATTGCTATATTCATGATGTAGGGTTTATACTAGATGAAAGGTAAATCGCAAACTTTTACAGCAATTAAATTTCCATCAATTTCCAATAATCCTGTAGCAGATGCTTTACAATGCGGCTCATTTATCATTGCAATACCTATAGACTTTTTAAAATGAGGTGAATAACAGGCAGATCTTAAATCCCCAATTAAATTTCCTTTTTCATCTTTGATATTAAGAGATTTAGTTAAATTAATTTTGCTAATATCAATCTGAACACCCATTAATTTTCTTTTGATCCCGTCTTTTTTAATCTTTTTCAATTTTTCCTTACCTAAGAAATCTAAATCTGTATCTAGATTTACATACTTTTCAAAACCACATTCAAATGGATTATCATTATTGTCAAAATCGTTTCCATAAGAGAGTAAACCACTTTCTATTCTTTCAATTAAATTTGGACATCCAGCTTTTACATTAAATTCTTTTCCTAATACAAAGAGTTGATCATATAAATCTAATCCAGATTTAGTATTTTCAACATAGATCTCAAAACCTCCTTGTTTTGACCAACCAGATCTAGCAATTAAATGTTTTACACCCTCAAAATCATAATAATCAAATCCAAAAAATTTTAACTCTTTTATTTCCTTACCAAAAATTTTTTCCATCAAATCAAAAGATTTGGGTCCTTGAATTGCTAAGATATCAACATTAGGCTCAAAAATTTTTACATTGAATTTATGTCCTGATGCTAATCCTTTTGCAAAAAAAATAACATCGGAGTCAGCAATTGAGATCCACCATCTATCTTCAGCTAGCTTTAAAATAACTGGATCATTTACTAAATTTCCGCTTTCATCAATTATTGGGCAATAATAACATCTGCCAATTTTGGAATTAGATAAATCTCTACAGGTCATAAGTTGAACAAGTTTTGCTGCATCATTGCCTGAAATTTCAACCTGTCTTTCTGCTGATACATCCCATACTTGAACATTTTTTTTTAAATGATCACAAGATTCTTCTAAAGATCCAAATGCTGCTGGTAACAGCATATGATTATAAACTGTGTAGGCAGTCACACCTTGATTTTCAATTCTTGAAGTATACGGAGTACTTCTCACTCTTCTTGATTTAGCTATTGGATAACTTTTCATTTATTTAAGAATTCTAAAATCTTTTCTCTCATTTCGAATGCTTTTTCAATCATTATCATATGGCCACATCCTTTGAGCACGTGAGTAGTTGAATTTTTAATCAAATTAGAGAATTTTTTTCCTGCTTCTAAATTAACCATTTTATCTAATTCTCCAAATATAAGCATCGATGGTAGATTAATTAATTTTGCAGCCTCAGAGCCATTTGAATAATTGTTACATGCATTTAAATCAACAGCCAAAATTTCACTTATATCTCTCGGCGATTGAATGATTTTTTCTACTGGGTTACCACCAATAAACTTTTTTGAACCCTCATATCCCCATTTCATCATTAATTTAACAGCGTCTGAGTGTCCGCTTTGAGCTAATTCAATTAGATCCGGATGTACCGGCATTTTATTTGAACCTCCAACAAAAACTAATTTTTTGAGTCTCTCTTTATATCTTGAAGAATATTCGAGTATTTCTAAACATCCTTGAGAATGACCAACTAAAATTAAGTTTTTTAATTTTAATTTATCAAATACTTTTTCCATCCAATCAGCAATTTTTTCAATACTATCTAAACAAGGACCATCTGAATTTCCATGTCCAGGTAAATCTATAGATAATACATTATAATTTTTTGATGAAAAAAATTGTTCAGCTAGCGACCAAACAATGTGTGAGAGACCACTTCCATGTAAAAATACTATCGTATCTTTATTTATATCTATACCCTGACCAGAGTCGGATGCATGAATGTTTTTGTTTTCTAGTTGGAATATCAATTATTTTCCTAAAATTTTTTTCTTAATTCAAATTTTTGAATTTTACCTGTTGAAGTCTTTGGTAATTCACAAAAAACAACTTGTTTCGGCACTTTAAAACCAGCAAGGGTTTCTTTACAAAAACTTATTATTTCTTTTTCTGTAACCGGTTTATCTTGGACCATCTCAATAAATGCACATGGAACTTCGCCCCATTTTTCATCTGGTTTTGCTACTACTGCTGCAATAGAAACTGATGGATGCTTAGCTAAAGTGTTTTCTATTTCGATTGAAGAAATATTTTCACCTCCAGAAATAATGATATCTTTGGATCTGTCTTGAATTTTAACATATCCATCTGGATGCATGACCGCCAAATCTCCAGAATGAAACCATCCACCACCCATAGCTTTATCTGTAGCATCTTTATCTTTGAAATAGCCCTTCATAACGACATTTCCTTTAATCATAATTTCACCAATCGTTTTTCCGTCTTTTGGTACTTCTTTCATTGACTCAGGATCCATAACTGTAATTCCCTCTGTATTAGGGTATCTTACTCCTTGCCTTGCCTTTATCTCATTCTGCTTTTCTTCATCAAATTCATTCCAAGAGTCGTTCCAAGCACATTGAGTAACATGACCATAGGTTTCTGTTAATCCATAGACATGCATTACTTCAAATCCAAGTTCTTTCATTTTTTTAAATATGATGCTTGGTGGCGGTGCTCCAGCAGTTAATACATAAACTTTTTGTTTTAGCTTTTTTCTGTCAGACGCAGGAGCTCCTGTAATCATATTGAGCACTATTGGCGCCCCTCCAAAATGAGTGACATTATATTTATCAATTAATTCAAAAATTTTCTTAACATCAATATTTCTTAAGCAAATAGTTCTTCCATTTAACATAGGAACAGTCCACGGATAACCCCAACCATTACAATGAAACATGGGCACAATAGTCAAAAAATTTAATCTGTTTGGCATATTCCATGCAACTGCACTTCCAGTTGACATCAAATATGATCCTCTGTGGTGATAAACCACTCCCTTAGGGTTTCCAGTAGTTCCTGAAGTATAACTAAGTGATAATGCTTGCCATTCATCTTCCGGCATTTCCCAATTATAATTTTCATCACCAGTATTTAAAAAACTTTCATATTCTAATTCTCCAATTTTCTCACACTTAGATTGATCTGCAAATTTATCGTTGATATCAATTATTATTATTTTTCTTTTTAAAGTATTTAGGGCCTTTTTTACCTCAACATGAAGTTGCCTATCAACAACTAAAACTTTTGCCTCACTATGTTCTAAAATATACGCAATTGTCTTAGCATCTAATCTAATATTAATAGTATTAAGAACTGCACCTGTCATTGGAACTGAATAATGTCCTTCAAAAATTTCAGGGGTATTAAAAGCTAAAAACGAGACAGTATCACCCTTGCTAACTCCAATTTTATTAAGTGCGCTAGCAAATTTTATAGTTCGTTTATAAACTTGACTCCAAGTATATTTCCTATCTTCATAAATAACTGCTTCATAATTGGGATAAATTTCATAAGCTCTTTTTAAAAAAGTCAAAGGTGTTAACGGAACATAATTTGCATCATTTTTGTCAAGATTAGTTTCGTAATGGCTCATTTAATTGAACTTGAAATTCATAATATTTGAACTTCCAGAAATTGCAGACTTATAGTGATGTTCAGCTCTAGGTAATACTTTGTCGAAATAAAATCTAGCGGTATCTATTTTATCATTATAAAAATTTTTATTTTCTTCATAATCTTTAAAACTCACCTCTAGAACCTTAATCCATGCATATGCAATAGATACATAACCTAAAGTTTTAAGGTAGTCATTAGCCCCTGCGCTAACATCATCTTTTTCTGTCTTTGCTTTATCTGTCATCCAATCACTAAATTTTTTAAGAGTGTCTAAATTCTTATTAAATTCTGATAAAAATGGTTTAATTTTTTCATTGTCAGTTTTACACTCTGACTTAACTTGATCTAAAAATTTATTAATTATATTACCATTTTTATTTGATAATTTTCTGAAAACTAGATCTAAAGCTTGGACAGAATTTGTACCTTCATAGATAGGTGTAATTCTATTATCTCTATATAATTGTTCTATTCCTTGATCTTTAGTGTATCCATATCCACCATGAATTTGCATAGCATCACTTGTTATTTCCATTGCTAAATCTGTGAATAATGATTTTACCACAGGAGTCATGAGGGAAACATAATCTGAAGCTTCCTGACGGGTTTTTTCATCTGGATGATTTAAACTTACTTCAGTTTGCTGTGACAACCAAAAACATAAAGCTCTTTCACCTTCAATAATTGATTTCATATTAAGTAGCGTTCTTCTAATGTCAGCGTGTTCAATTATAAAATCTGCACCATTTTTTGAACTAGAATTATTTGATTTTCCTTGTTTTCTCTCTTTTGCATAAGTAAGTGAATTTTGATAAGCAATTTCTGAAATACCTAATCCTTGTATACCAACAACTATTCTTTCAAGATTCATCATGGTGAACATTGCGCTTAATCCTTTTTCTTTAGCACCTATCATGTATCCAGTAGCATCATCAAAATTTAATACACAAGTTGCTGATCCCTTTATTCCCATCTTAGTCTCTATAGATCCTGTAGATATCCCATTTCTTGGTCCAATTGTTCCATCGTCTTTAACCACAAATTTTGGAACTAAAAACAAACTTATTCCTTTTGTGCCTGCTGGAGAGTCGTCAGCTCTTGCCAAAACTAGATGAATAATATTCTCAGTTAAATCATGATCACCAGATGTAATAAATATTTTTTGACCACTTATTTTATAAGTTCCGTCAGTTTGTTTCTTAGCTTTTGTTCTTAGTAAACCCAAATCGGTACCACATACTGGCTCAGTTAAACACATAGTACCGCTCCATTTTCCCTCAACTATTTTAGGTAAATATTTATTTTTTATATCGTCTGTAGCATGATGATTAATACAATTATATGCACCTATACTTAGTTCGCTGTATAATTTAAAAGACAAACTTGCTGAAGAGAGCATTTCATCAAAAAATGCACTTACAGTTTTTGGCATACCTTGACCACCATATTTTGGATCACAAGATAATGAAGTCCATCCGTCCTCGATATATTTTTTGTAAGCTTCTTTATAACCGGGAGGAGTTCTTACTACTCCATTTTCTAAAACTGCAGGATTTTCGTCACCAGCTTTAGCTAATGGTAAAATTAAATTTTGATTAATCTTCGCTGCCTCCTGTAAAATATCTTTTACTAAATCAGTTGTTACCTCTTTATATTTTTCTAACTCATTATATTTTTGATTATTTCTAAGTTTCTCGAATAGAAACATCATATCATCAACAGGAGCGGTATAGCTTGGCATAGTATGACTTTAAGATAATTAATTAATTATTGCAATTTTGAAATGATCGCATCACCCATTTGAGAAGTAGAAACTTCTTTCATTTTATCAGACATTATATCTTTTGTTCTTAATCCATCATTAAGAGCCTCTTGTACAGCCTTTTCTAGGGCCTCTGCCTCTTTATCTAAATCTAAAGAATATCTTAGTGCCATAGCAAAACTCAAAATTGAGGCGATAGGATTAGCAACTCCTTTTCCAGCAATGTCTGGAGCTGAACCATGAATAGGTTCATACATAGCTCTCATTTCACCATCCTTATTTTTTGCACCTAATGATGCCGAAGGTAGTAATCCAAGAGAACCTGTTAACATAGAAGCCTCGTCTGATAACATGTCACCAAATAAATTATCAGTTAAGATTACATCAAATTGTTTTGGGTTTCTTACTAATTGCATTGCACAATTATCAGCTAACATATGACTTAACTCAACATCCTTATAATCTTTATCATGTAATGATTGCACTTCTTCTTTCCAAAGTTGACCCGCTTCCATTACATTAGATTTTTCACAAGATATGACTCTATTTGATCTTTTTTTAGCTAAGTCAAAAGCAACTCTAGCTACTCTAATAATTTCACTACTAGTATAAGTATGAGTATTTACTCCTTTTCTTTCTCCATTTTCTATTGGTTTAATTCCTCTTGGTTCACCAAAATATACTCCACCAGTTAATTCCCTAACTATTAAAATATCTAAACCTGATACAATTTCTGGTTTTAAGGTTGAAGCATTTACTAATTGTTCAAAGCATATTGCTGGTCTTAAATTAGCAAAAAGTTTTAGTTCTTTTCTAAGTTTTAAAAGGGCTCTCTCAGGTTTTTTTGAAAATTCTACACCATCCCATTTTGGTCCACCAACCGCACCTAACATTATTACAGCACTCTCTAACGCTTTATAAAAAACTTCATCAGTAAGAGGTGTTCCATGTTTATCAAAAGAAATTCCTCCAACTAAATCCTCGTCAATTTCAAAATCTAAAGATTTTTTATCATTAAACCAATTGATTACTTTTTTAACCTCTGCAATCACTTCAGGACCTATTCCATCACCTGGTAACAATAACACTCTTCTTTTTTTAACTTTAATCATTAAACACCCAGGGCTTTTTGACTTTTAAATCTTTTTCAAAAATTTCTATTTTATCAGATTTTTTTAATGAAAGGGCTATATCGTCTAATCCTTCTAACAAACACTTTTTTTTGAACAAGTCTACTTTAAATTTTAATTCATTATTTCCAAAAATAACTTTTTCTTCCTTAAGATCTATAAAAATTTCCTCTTTTCTTTTTGCATATTCTGAAAGTTCTTTAATTTTATCATCATCTAAAATTATTGGTAAAATTCCATTTTTAAAACAATTGTTATAAAAGATATCTGCAAAACTTGAACTTATCACACAAGTGATACCGAAGTCTAATAATGCCCATGGAGCGTGTTCTCTTGAAGAACCACAACCAAAATTTTTTCCAGCAATTAGAATTTTTGAGTTATTGTAAGGATCTGTGTTTAAAACAAAATCATTTATTTCTTTACCTTGATCATCATATCTCATCTCAAAAAATAAATTTTTGCCCAGTCCAGTTCTTTTAATTGTTTTTAAAAATTGTTTTGGAATGATCATATCTGTATCAATATTAACTATTGGCAAATACGCTGGTATACTCTTCAAAGTGTTAAATTTTTGCATGTTAATTTTGATATTTCCTTACATCATCAAGGTTTCCAGATATTGCTGCTGCTGCTGCCATACCTGGGCTTACTAAATGGGTTCTTCCACCTCTACCTTGTCTACCCTCAAAATTTCTATTTGATGTAGAGGCACATCTTTCTTCTGGTTTTAATTTATCTGCATTCATTGCTAAACACATTGAACAACCTGGCTCTCTCCATTCAAATCCTGACTTTACAAAAATTTTATCTAATCCTTCTTGTTCTGCTTGTTCTTTAACTAGCCCTGATCCAGGAACAACCATTGCATGAACATGAGAGGCAATTTTTTTATCTTTTAAAATTTTTGCAGCCTCTCTTAAATCTTCGATTCTCCCATTAGTGCAGCTCCCAATGAAAACTTTGTCAATTTTAATATCTTTAGCTGCCATATCTGGTTTCAAGCCCATATAATTTAAGGCTCGTTCCAAAGAATTTTTTCTATCCTCATCTTTCTCATTTTTTGGATTTGGTACTCTTTCATCTATCGTAATAACATCCTGAGGTGAAGTTCCCCAAGTTATCATTGGTGAAATTTCATTGGCAGTTAGGTTTACCTCTTTATCAAACTTGGCACCTTCATCAGTATTTAAATTTTTCCAATTATCTAGTGCTTTGTCCCAATCATCTCCTTTAGGAGACATTGGTCTACCTTCTAAGTATTTAAATATTTTTTCATCAGGAGCAATTAATCCTGCCCTTGCACCACCTTCAATTGTCATATTACAAATTGTCATTCTATTCTCAACACTAAGTGATTTAATTAGATCCCCTGCATACTCAATAACACATCCTGTTCCTCCCGCAGTTCCAATTTTTCCAATTATTTGAAGAATTACATCTTTTGATGTAACACCTAATGGAAGTGTGCCGTTAACATTTATTCTAAAATTCTTTGCTTTTTTTTGAACTAATGTTTGAGTTGCTAAAACATGTTCTACTTCTGAAGTTCCAATACCAAAAGCTAATGCACCAAATGCTCCATGTGTTGCTGTATGACTATCACCACAGACAATAACTGTACCGGGTTGAGTAAAGCCCTGTTCAGGCCCTGTGACATGAACAATTCCTTGTCTCTTATCGCTCATTCCAAAAAGTTTAATACCAAACTCTTTACAATTAGCCTCTAAAGTTTCAACTTGAATTTTAGATTCATGGTCTGAAATACCTTTTGACCTATCCGTTGTTGGAACATTATGATCTGCAACAGCTAATGTCAATTTTGGGTGTCTTACTTTACGTTTAGAATTTCTTAATCCCTCAAAGGCTTGTGGACTAGTGACTTCATGAACTAAATGTCTATCAACAAACAATAAAGCTGTTCCATCTTCTTGCTGATGAACTAAATGTTCGTTCCAAATTTTATCGTAAAGAGTATTGGGCATTGAGAAAAAAATTATTTTTTTTCCTGTAAATTTTCAAGTTTTTTTTCAGTTTTAGTTTCAGCTTTGGGTGCCTCTTTCTTCATCTCTGTTTTTGGGGCTTCTTCTTTTTTGGGCTCTACAGTTGGGGTAGCCTCTTTTGCAGATTCTGGTGCACTTTCTTTTTCAGCTGGCGCTAGATTTTCTTCAGTAACTGTCTCAGGCTTAACGTCAATATCAATACCAATTTTTTTTCTTATTTTTTCAGCAATCCTCGCAGATTTTCCAGTTCTATCTCTTAAATAATATAGTTTAGCTCTTCTTACTTTTCCTGAACGAATTACCTTGATTGAGTCAATAACAGTTCCATACAACGGGAAAGTTCTTTCAACACCTTCTCCAAAAGATATTTTTCTAACAGTAAAAGAGGAGTTTATGTCTCTACTTTTTTTAGCTATACAAACACCTTCGAAATATTGAATTCTCTCTTTTTTTCCCTCTGTAATTCTGACACCAACTTTAACAACATCACCAGGAAAGAAATCAGGGATCTTTTTCTCTGAAAGAATTTTTTTAACGTTATTTTGGTTTATTTCTTCTATTGTTTTCATTTTAATATTTAACAAATTAATTCTTCTTATATTTATGCCACAAATCTGGCCTTCGGTCGCGTGTTATAGCCTCAGATTGAGATAAACGCCAGTCTTTAATTTTAGCGTGATCACCAGATAATAACACATCTGGAACTGATTTTTCCTCCCAAATCTGGGGTTTAGTATATTGTGGATACTCCAAAAGGCCATTTTCAAAAGTTTCTTCTGAAGCTGATTTATCATTCCCTAAGACTCCAGGTAAAAGTCTCAATACACTATCAAGCACAACTAACGCAGCAGTTTCTCCGCCTGACAATACATAGTCTCCTACACTAATCTCTTCAATATTTCTTGTAGATAATACTCTCTCGTCAACACCTTCGAAATGACCGCAAATTAATGAGAAAGATTTTTCTAATGATAGATCTTGCGCAAGTTTTTGATTAAATACTTTACCTTTTGGTGAAAGATACAAAATTCTATCTCCTTTATTTATGTTTTGATCGATAGAATTTGCTAAAACATCAGGTTTTAATAACATACCTGTTCCACCACCGTAAGGAGTATCATCAACTGTTTTATGTTTGTCTGTAGCTGCATCTCTAATATTTATCACATTCAAACTCCACAATTTTTTAGACATTGCTTTTCCGTAAAGACCTTTTCCTAAAGGTCCAGGAAAAATATCTGGATAAAGTGTAAATACTTGAGCTTGCAACATTAATATCCTTAACTTTATTTCTTCTCTTCTTTTTTAGCTTCTGCTTTTGGCGCTTCTTCTTTTTTAGCTTCTGCTTTTGGCGCTTCTTCTTTTTTAGCTTCTCCAGCTGGAGCAGCATCTGCCCTTGAAGACTCTTCCTTTTTAGTTTCTTCCGAACCTTCTTTTTTTCTATCTTTTTTTGGAATTGCTTTTTGTGGGTTATTTCCATTAGCAGGCATAGGCATCAATTCATTCTCACCTAAAATTCTAGCTACTCTTGTTGTAGGTTGTGCACCTTGACCCAACCAATATTTTATTCTCTCAGCCTCTAATCCAATTCTTTCTTTTTTTTCTTTTGGTAACAATGGATTAAAAAAACCTACTTTTTCTATAAATCTACCGTCTCTAGCAAATCGACTGTCGGCTACAACAACCTTATAAACAGGCCTCTTTTTTGTGCCACCTCTAGATAATCTTAATTTTAACATTTACTCTCCTTTTTATTTTAATTGATTAAATAATTCTGGAGGTATTCCTTTATCAGACATACCTTTCAGATTTCCTTTTGACATCTTCTTCATCATTTCAGACATCATTTTAAATTGTTTTAACAATTTATTGATAGTGGCTGGATCAGTTCCTGAGCCATTAGCAATTCTTTTTTTTCTAGAACCATCAATTATTTTTGGGTTCTCTCTTTCTTTTTTAGTCATTGATAAAATTATAGCTTCATTTTTTGTAATAATACTCTCATCAATACCTGCAGCATTCATTTGAGATTTAACCTTTGAAACTCCTGGCATGAAAGACATGATGCCTTCAATCCCTCCCATTTTTTTCATTTGTCTCAGTTGAGTTAAATAATCTTGCATTGAGAATTGTCCTTTTTTTAAATTTTCCTCTGTTTTTTTTATATTTTCTTCCCCAAGATCTTGGGCTGCTTTTTCAACAAGAGAAACAATATCTCCCATTCCAAGAATTCTATTTGCAATTCTATCTGGGTGAAAAACTTCAAGATTTTCGATCTTTTCCCCAATACCTAAAAATTTAATTGGAACCTGTGAAACAAACTTCATACTTACGGCAGCCCCGCCTCTCGCATCACCATCTGCTCTTGTTAAAATAATTCCGGATAAATTTACTGTATTATTAAATTCTTTTGCTACTGATGCAGCTACTTGTCCAGTGAGAGAGTCAGCAACTAAAAACGTCTCCACAGGTTTAATGGCATTTTCAATTTGTTTAATTTCACTCATCATCTGCAAATCTATTTGTGTTCTACCGGCAGTATCGAATAAAATAATATCTGCGCCATTCAAGTTTGCTGCACTAATTGCTCTTTGACAAATATCACTGGGTTGTTGACCCTCAATTATTGGAAGAGTTAATATATTATTTTGTTCACCTAAAGATTTTAACTGCTCTTGAGCGGCTGGTCTGTAAATATCTAAACTGACCATCATTACTTTCTTTTTTTTGGTATTCTCTAAATATCTCGCAAGTTTAGCAGTTGTTGTTGTTTTACCAGAACCTTGTAGCCCGACGAGCATCATTGGCACTGGTGGAACTGCATTTAAATTTACATCATTATTTTTTTCACCTAAAAGATTAACTAATTCATCAAAAACAATTTTTACCACCATATCGCCAGGTGATGTTGATCTAATAATTTCTTGACCTAATGCTTTTGGTTTAACCTTTTCAATAAAATCTTTAGCAACTTCAAGAGACACATCAGCCTCTAATAAAGCTTGTCTTATTCCTCTCAATCCTTCATCAACCTGATTTTCATCAAGTGATGGGGTTTTTTTTAGAGAGGAAAAAACTTCCTCAAATTTATTTGTTAAATTTTCAAACATATTTATTACACACAGCAGTAATCGCACTAGTGGGCGAACCCTCGCTGACTAGTGTCGATCTCTTTGTTTCCAAAGACACCGCAAATTTAATGTTTTTGCGGAAACTGCCACAAACTATAATAGAGGTTCAAAAAGTCAATAAATAAGTTAAATAACTATATATGGACATCAAAGCTTTTAAAATGGACGGATTGGGTAATGATTTTGTAATAATCGATAATAGAGAAAAAATTACCAATTTGACGAAAGATCAGATAGTAAAAATTTGTGACAGAAATTTTATTGGCTGTGATCAACTAATATTTATTGAGCCAGATAGTTCTGCAGATGCAAATTTAAAATTTTTTAATTCAGATGGAGGAGAGTCTGGAGCATGTGGAAATGGAACCAGATGTGTTGCAAATTTGCTTTCAAATGAAAAAAATAACAAGTCAATAATTTTAAATACGCTATCTGGAAAACTAAAATCTGAAATTTTAGAAAAAAAAATTGTTACAACAGAAATTGGGAAAGCAAAGTTAAAATGGGATGAAATACCTTTATCAAAAGAAATGGATACAAAAAACTTAAATATCAAAATTATTGATACAAATAATAATGAGCACTCAGGTGGAACTGCAATTAATGTGGGTAACCCACATATTGTTTTTTTTGTTAAAAGGATTGAGGATTTCAATATAGAGAAAATTGGCCCCGAAATAGAAAATCACGAAATCTTCCCAGAGAAATGTAACGTATCAATTGCACAAATTTTTGATAAAAATTTAATCAAAATAAAAGTTTGGGAAAGAGGAGCTGGTCTTACTAAAGCTTGCGGAACTGCAGCGTGTGCTACAGCATATGCAGGTAAATTAAATAATCTTACAGAAAATAAAACTGATATAGAGTTTGCAACTGGAAAATTATCAATTTCTATAGATGAAAATGATTCTATTCACATGAAAGGACCTGTTTCAAATATTAAAGAAATAAATATAAAATTGTAATGGGAATCTTTGATAAATTTAAAATCGGATTTAAGAAAAGTGCATCAGCGTTTACATCAGGACTTAAAGAAATAATTGTCAAAAAAGAAATTAATGACGAAAATTTAAATAAAATTGAGGAATTTTTAATTCAATCAGATGTGGGGGTTGAAGCTGCCTCTGAAATAAAAGAAATAATTTCTAGAAAAAAAATTGATCCAAATAAAGATCTATCTAAAGAGATAAACTCTATTTTAAAAGAATACATTATTTCTTTGATGAAACCCTTAGAAAATAAATCCTTTTTCGAGAAAAAAGAAAAGCTTAATGCAACATTAATTTCTGGGGTAAACGGCGTTGGGAAAACAACAACTATCGGTAAAATAGGAAAGATATTAAGGAACAACGGCAGTAAAGTCATATTTGCAGCTTCAGATACATTTCGTGCCGCTGCAATTGAACAACTAGAAAATTGGGCAAGTAAAGTAGATGTTAAAATAGTAAAATCATCTCAAGGAGCTGATCCCGCCTCAGTTGCTTTTAAAGCAGTAGATGAAGCTATTAAAAATAATTTTGATCAAGTTTTAATAGATACTGCGGGAAGACTCCAAAATAAAAAAAATTTAATGGAAGAATATAAAAAGATAGCTAATGTCACAAAAAAAATAGATCCCAACGCGCCTCATAATGTTATCTTAATTTTAGATGCAACCTCAGGACAAAATGTATTAAATCAAGTCGAAGAATTTAATAAAATCATCCCAATAACTGGTATCGTGATGACAAAATTAGATGGCACAGCCAAGGGAGGAATTTTGTTAGCGCTAGCAAAAAAATATAAAATTCCAATTATTGCACTAGGTTTGGGTGAAAAAGAAGACGACTTACAGTTTTTCGAAGCAGAAAAATTTGCCGAGGCTTTTACTCAAATTAATTGATTAAATTGCTAGAGATCAAAGGTTTGTATATATTACATTTATAATTATCATCAAATTTATAATGACCACAATCTTTAGAAAATGAAGATATTATAAAGTCGAATTTACCGGTGGTTGGGTAAAGCTCTAGTTTTTTACTGGCAATGTCATATTTAAAATTAGCATTTAAACTTTTCACGGCGCTAATCAATACTAATGTTTTATCGTCTTTTAATAAATAATATGCAAAATCATCTGGAAACACTGGAAAATCATATTCTTGTAAAAGATATTTAGCTTGCGAAGGAAACCACTCATAAGAAATTAGAGGTGAAGAGGACTTTGTTAAATGATTATAAATATAAAGATCCTTTGGATAATCATTTATATAATTTTGATTTTCGCCTCTTGCTAAAATAGATTTTTCTCTACCTTTAAAATATAAGCTAAATTCTTTGTTATGTGAATCCATGTGATCTAAGTGAAATAAATTGTCTGGTTGAAAAAATTCATCTTGTGAATAAACGTTGGTAATAAAAACAAAGGACGCAATAAACAAAACAGATAATCTTTTCATTATCTTTTAATAAAATCAAATTCTGAAGTATATTTGTTGATATTGTGGCTTAATTTAAGCTTTTTAAAAATGAGTTAAGGGCTTTAACAAGGTTTTCATCATACTCCATCATATGATTGTCATGTTTTGTAAAATAAGAATATTTCGGTTCATTAGCTTTTTCATACATTTTTTTTCCCATAAAAAATGGAACAATTTGATCAGCCTCACCATGCATTATTAAAATTGGAACATTTATATTCTTAATTTTGCTTTTATTATCAAATTTATCTTTCAATAATAAACTTACAGGTACATACGGATAAAATGTTTTGGCTGCATCAATCATAGAAGTAAAAGGAGTTTCTAATACAACGCCAGCAAAATTTTTATTTTGTGACAAATGAGTTGCAACACCAGTTCCTAATGACTCGCCATAAATAACAATATTTTCTTCCTTTACACCTTTTCTAACTAGCCAGTTTATTCCACTTCTTCCATCTTTATAAAGGCCTTCCTCAGATGGTTTACCTTTATTGCCACTAAAGCCTCTCCAGGCAATTATTAAAAAATTAACATCGATTTTATGGAAATGGTTTAATTTATGAATTCTATTTTCAAGGGAACCTGCATTTCCATGAAAAAATAAAACTGTTTTATATTTTTCTAAGTCTTTTTCATGAAACCAGCCCAATAAATCAATTTCATCCTCCGTCTTAATTTTTACTTTTTCAATAGGGACTGATATTTGATCACCGGAATAATTATTTTCATTAGGATGATATAATAAATTTCTCTGGTAAAAATATAAAAAAACTAAGATTAAAAAATAGACAAAAATAACTATTTGAAAAAATAACAACAAAATATTCCTAAACTTTTTTAACATTTTTTTTCTTTGCTAAGTATATGCCAAAAAACACCAGGATTGTTCCGATGAAATGATAATTTTCAAATTTTTCATCAAATAAAAAATAGCCATAAATTGCTCCATAGACTGTAAAAACGTAAAGAGTGAAGCCTGTTAGAGACGCACCTAATTTTTTTTGGGCAACAGTGTAAAGTGTAAAAGCAATTATTCCTGGCGAAATAGCAGCAAAGATTACCCAAAAATAAAATTCAGGCATAAAAACTGTCTGTTTATAAAATATTTCCTCACCTATATAGAATGGTAATAAACTTAAAGCTCCGAAAAATGATATTAAGGTAAATCTTTCAAAAATTTTTAGTTCTGAATTCCAGTAAAATAAATAAATTGAATATAATGCCCATCCAATAGCGGCAGCTAACATCCATAAATCACCAATTGTGAATTGTAAATTTATTAATAAATTTAAATCTCCTTTTATAATGATTGTAAAGACTCCTATTAAACATGCGATTAATCCAACTATTTTTGTAAAATTTATTTTTTCATGAAAAAAAAAGTATGAAATCAAAATTATGAACACGGGCGAAGATGTGTAAATAATTCCCATATTAGTCACAGTTGTAGTCTCACCTGCTAAAAATGGAAAGGCTCCACATACTCCACATCCCATTGAGCCTAAAAAAAATAATTTTTTATATTCTTTTTTAATAATCTTAAAATTTTTTTTTAATGTTATGTATGTAAAAGGTAATAATATCAAAAAAACTAGTGTCCATCTCCAAAAAGCTAATGATATTGGAGGTACAAACTCGACACCACCTCTAGCTACAACAAGATTACTAGCCATAAAAATTGGCTGAATAAATAATAAGGAAAATGAAAAAAAATTTTTTTTCGAATTATTCAATTTACGATAGTTTAACTTTTATCAAAAAAGGCTTCGTAAATCATCATTATGATGGCAGCACCCATTAATAAATAGACCGGTATTACGTCTAAAAAACCGATCATCATTGATCTAGTAAGAGTGGTCGCTAGACCAATTAAAAAGAAAACAGCAAATGACAAACCTATTATTGTTGTTATTTTATTCATACAATTAATCCTGACACTCCTTTTCAAGCCAATTGGCGACACCTAAAAATCTATGATCATCATATTTGTTGCCAATTAATTGAACTCCTAATGGTAGATTATTTTCACCCTCAAGTAAAGGCAGTGATATGCAAGGGGTACCTAGATAAGACCAGACTTTGTTAAATTCTGCTGTTCCAGTACTCTTTAATCCTTTAGGTGCAACACCTGGACTAGATGGCGATAATACTCCATGATAGTCTTCAAATACTTCTTCATAAGACTCATAACTTCTTTTCATAAAATCAATTGCCTCGGCGTATTCTTTTGCGGTGTACTTATTTCCATTTGAAATAGCATCCTGCATATACTTTGAAAGTTTCTTTTTAAATTTTTGATAATAAATAGAAAAATTATTTGCTAAGTCTGTTTCATGAATAATTTGGTGATATTTGTGTATATCCTTAAAATATGAGGGAGTATCAAATATCTCAATATTTTTTTTAAAGGATTTAATAAAATACTCAAAAGACTCTCGTGATTTTTTATCAATTATTTTCCAATGATCAGTTTTATAAAAAATGAACTTAGGCTCAAAAATTGGGCCTTTCTTAGTTTCAGTTAAAATATTTTCTGTAGAGTAATGGATTGTAGCTGGATCATATTTATCTTTCTTTATCAATATTTTTGCTAACATAGCTACATCTTCAACTTTACGACCAAACATTCCAATTTGATCTAAGCTGTATGAAGTTCTTAGAACTCCGTTTCTTGAAATAAGTCCATAGCTTGGTTTATAACCAACTACACCACAATAAGATGCTGGTCTTATTACGGATCCTCCTGTTTGAGAGCCGATAGAAGCTGGTGCCATAAAGGAAGCAACCGTAGCTGCTGATCCACTAGATGAACCCCCCGGTGTTCTATTTTTATCGTGAGGATTAGTTGTTGCTGGAGGTCCTAAGTAGGCAAGTTCTGAGGTTGCTGTTTTGCCCATAACAATTGCTCCTGATGCATGAAGCAAATCAATTATTTCAGCATTTTGAGAATATGATTTTCCTTTCCTGATTACAGTTCCACACTCAGTAGGCATATCAACTGTTCCAATAATATCTTTGACTGCTATCGGCACACCATGCAGTGGTCCTACTGGTTTTCCTGATCTTCTATGATCATCAGCCTCATTTGCTTTTTCTAATAAAACTTTTTTATCAAAATGTGCCCAGGCTTTTACATCTTTTTCAAACTTATCTATTCTTTCAATATATTTTTCACAAACTTCGACTGATGTAAGTTGGGCATCTTTTATTTTTTTTGCTAGTTCTTCGAGACTTAAAGAAAATATGTCTGTCATTTAAAATTAATTTGCAAATAATGTCTCTGGTAACCAAAGTGCTATTCCTGGGAATAAATACATTAGAACCATCGCTAAAATTACAATTCCTAAGAAAGGCATTATTCCCCCAAAAATTTGCATAAGTTCAACATTCTTTGATTGAACTCCTTTCAAATAATATGCTGACATTGCCATGGGGGGTGTCAAAAATGAGGTTTGTAAGTTTAAAGCGATTAGCATTGCAAAAAAATATGGGTTAACACCAAAAAATTCAACTAAAGGTAAAAATATCGGCACAAATATAATTAATATCTCTGTCCATTCTAGAGGCCAGCCCAATAAAAATATAATTAATTGGGTAATAACTAAAAACTGCCAAGGTTGTAAATTTAAAGATTTAAAAAAATGCTCAAAAACTTCATGGCCACCTAAATATGAAAATACTGAAGCAAAAGTCCAAGATCCAATAAATAACCACATGATCATAGCTGTTGTTTTTGCTGTAAGAAAAACTGACTCTTTAAAATTTTTCCATTTAAGTGTTTTATAAAAATATGAGAGCACTAATGAACCAAATGCACCAACAGCGGCTGCCTCTGCCGGAGTTGCTATACCTGCAAGTATTGTTCCTAAGACTAGGATTATTAAAGAAAATAATGGTAAGAAAGAAACCAAAACCTCTTTCATAATTACCGCAGTAGGAGGTATCTCCTCTGCTGCAGGTTTTGGAGCTATCGAAGGATTCATCCAAGCCCTAAATATTGCATAACCAATATAAAGTCCGGCTAACATTAATCCTGGGAAAATTGCAGCTGCAAATAATCGTAAAGGTGACAATTGAGCGATAACAGAATAGACAATCAACATGATGCTAGGTGGAATTAAAATTCCTAAGCAACCACCTGAACAAATAATTCCAGATGCAAATTTTTTATCATAACCAGCTTTAATCATTGCTGGCCAAGCAAGAAGGCCCATTAACGTCACTACTGCTCCTATGATACCTGTTGCAGTTGAAAATAGTGCACAAGTAATTAATGCAGCAACTGCCATTGAAGCTGGAAGTTTGTGAGATGCTAATCTTATTGCAAAAAATAATTTTGCAACAATTCCAGCTCTTTCAACTAAATATCCCATAAATAAAAAGAGGGGGACTGCAGTCAATACATTGTTATCCATTACAGTATAAGTATTTTGAACAAAGAGTTGAAATATCCTGTTATCAAATAGATGTTCCATCTTGGTTGGATCAAAATAAGCGTAGTATCCAAAACCTAAACCCATTGCCATTAGAGTGAACGCAATAGGAAAACCTAGTAAGACAGCAAATAGAAATATTCCCATCATCATAATTGCTACTTCAGGATTTGTTAAACTAAATAACATCTTCTTTGTTTCCTTGTTGTGAAGTTCTCATTAATACTTTTTCAGTTTCCTCAGCATCACGCTCTGTTCCTCTTTCAGGCCAACTACCTGTTTTAATACAGATGATACATCTAAATACCTCACCAATTCCTTGGAGTGTTAAAAGTGTTCCAGATAATGGTATTAAAGATTTTGCCATATAAATTTGAATTTGTGCAGGACTATTCCAACTTGTTTCTTTAATTTTCCATGCCAATGCTGCATATTCATAACCATAAAAAGCTAAAGCAATAACGCCAGGAAAGAAGAAAATAAAATATAAAACAACATCTATCCAAGCTTGTGTTCTCTGAGAAAATAATCTGTATATAACATCTCCTCTAACATGTGCTTCAGTGCATAAAGTATAAGCTCCTGCCATCATAAAAATTGCACCATACATCTGAAGACTAAAATCAAAATTCCATAAGGTTGGGGCATTCAAAGCATACGCCATAAAAACTTCATAGCATGTTCCGCCCATCAAAATTACTATACACCACGAGAATGCTTTACCCATTGAGACACTCAAACGATCAGCGAATTTTATGTAAGATCTCATCATAGATATAGACTCTTATTGAATTGTTCTAAATTAATCAAATAAAAAAGGGGGCCGAAGCCCCCTCATTAAAATTTGTAAAAGTTAATTATATCTTAACTTTTGCAATTGGACCAAACTCATTTTCATATGCAAGTTTGTAATTAGGCTGATTCATCAGCAAGTACTTCATTACTCTCTTCGCATAAGATTTTTGAGAATCAACAACTTTCTTAAAGAAAGGATCTTTCTTATTAAAGTCACCAATTACTTTGTCCCAACCTTTTAATTGTTGAGCCAAAATCTCATCTGAAGTTTGGTAAACATTTACTTTATGCTCATTCATCAACTTAGCTAAGTCAGCTGAGTATCTTACTAAAGCTTTAAAGTAGTTATCACTGTTTGCAGCATAAGCAGCATTTTTCAATATCGCTTGGTGCGCAGGTGATAAACTATTATATGTTTTTTTGTTAACTGGAATCTCAAACATCTCTTGAGATTGGTGGAAACTTCCTAAGTGATAGTGCTTAGAAACGTCTTGCATACCAAATTGAGAGTCTGAAGTTGGGTTGTTAAACTCAGCAGCTTCAATCAAACCAGTTTTCATAGCTGGCTGAATTTCACCACCTGGTAATTGTCTAACTACCATTCCCATTGCAGTCAAAACGTTAGTCGCTAGACCAACTGTTCTGTACTTCATACCTTTAACATCAGATACTTTTGTTACGTTCTTTTTGAACCAACCAAAAGGCTGTGCTGGCATAGGCATATGGAAAAAACCAATGTAATCGAAACCTACTTTTGCAAGAGTTTCGTCATACAGTTTTCTTCCTCCACCATACTCCATCCATCCCATAACTTCTTGAGATGACATACCGTATGAAGGACCAGTTCCAAATAGTGATGCAGCTGGATTTTTACCATACCAATATGCAGTCACCCAGTGACCCATATCTACTACACCTGAACTTACTGCTTGTCCGATTTCTGAAGTCTTTACGACTGCTCCAACTGGTTGAAGATCAATCTTAAGTGTACCTCCAGACATCTCATCTACCATTTTGCAGTAGTCACCGGCCATTTCAAAAAAGATGTTTGCTCCACTTGGCCATGCAGCTTGCATCTTTAAAGTTTTATGACCGCCAGCAGTTGCTATGTTTGGCATTGCAACCGCAGCTGCAGCTACAGCACCAGCTTTAGCAGCAGTTTTAAAGAACTTACGTCTTGAAGATGTTTTCACCTTCAATGATTTATTTTCTTTTGTCATTATTACTCCTATTAAAGTTAATTAACTCGATCAATTTAAGCACAGATTTAATTTAGAGTCTTTCCAAAAAATGGGGTAGATGTCGCAGAATTTAAATTAATTTCAATCTGAAGTAGAATTAATTTACTTTATTTGTGCAATTTCCTGTCTTGAAGAATTCATCAATATTATCTATCGCAAGGTTTGCCATCGCAATTCTAGTATCTTTAGTTGCGCTGCCTAAGTGGGGTAAAATAAAGGCTGACTTAATCTTTAAGTATCCTGGATTTAAATTTGGCTCATTCTTATAAACATCAAGTCCCGCAGCATAAATTTTTCTTCTATTAAGTGCATCTATCAATGCATCATCATCAACTATATCACCTCTTGCAACATTAGTGATTACTGCACCTTTAGGGAAATACTCAACTGTCTCTTTGTTTATCATATTTTCAGTCTCTTTTGTTGCTGGACAACAAATAGATAAAACATCTGATACTGAAAAAAGACTTTTCAAATTATCATGATAAATGGCACCTTGCTCTTTTTCCTCGCTCAGTTTTGACCGGTTATGATAGTGAATAATCATTCCTAATGATTTTGCAATCCTTGCAATTTTCTGTCCAATTCTGCCCATTCCTAAAACTCCAAGCCTTGTTCCGGTTAATTGTTTACCAATTAGATAATCTGCAGACCATTTCCATCCACCCTCTCTGGCAGACTCAATTCCTTCTGCAGCTCTTCTACAAGCTCCTAATATTAAAAGAATACCGATCTCAGCTGTTGCGTCTGATAAAACATCAGGTGTATTAGTAACTGCAATTCCTCTTTTTTTTGCTGCCTCCAAATCTATATTGCCGAAACCAACTGCAAAATTTGAAATAATTTTTATTGTATCTGGTAACTTATCAATAGTCTCTTTATCCATCTTATCGGTTAAAGAGGATAGTATACCGTCACAACCTTGACTCATCTCTATGACTTTTGATTGTGAGTATAACTCATCATTAGAATTAAATATTGGGTCAAATGTTTTTGATGCTTTATCTTCACTTTCTTTGATTAATTTTCTTGTAATCAAAATTTTTTTCATAAAATATTTTTGTTAATTAAGATCAAATATCTTGCCTGGATTCATTATATTGTTTTGATCAATGCTTCTTTTGATTAATTTCATAACAGGAATGTTGTCTCCATGCTCCTTTAAAAGATATTTTTTTTTATGAAGACCCACACCATGTTCTCCTGTAATTGTTCCTTTTAAATCTAAGGCCTTTTTTATTAATAAGTCATTGAATTCTCGTATTTTTTTATACATTTCTTTTTTTTCAGGATCAAAAGGTAATAATACATGAAAATTTCCATCTCCAAGGTGGCCCACCATTGGAGCTCTAAGTCCAAACTTTTTAGCTTGTTCCTCTGCATAATTTACACATTCTGTTATATTTGAGATAGGTAAACACACATCTGTTGAATAAACTCTTCCATTATTTATCAAAGCTTTTACAGAATAGTAAACATCCCATCTTGCTTGCCAGAGTTTATTTCTTTCCTCTAAATCTTTTGCCCATTTAAAAGAGCTTCCATTATTATCTTTAGATATTTCCTCTACTATTTTGATATTTTCATTATTAGATAATTCGGATCCATGAAATTCAAAAAATAATGTCGGCGTTTCTTCAATATCTTTTAATTTTGAATAATTAATACTTATTCCCATTTGATCTTTATTTAACATTTCAATTCTTGCGATTGGGACTCCATATTGGATTACTTGTTGCGCAGTTTGAACTGCTTTTTCTAAAGTTGGGAAGTGACAGACAGCTGACATTATACTTTCTGGTATAGGAGAAAGTCTTAATTGAACTTCCGTTATAACTCCTAAAGTTCCTTCAGAACCAATAAACAAATTAGTTAGATTATAACCCGCTGAGGTTTTTTTCGTTCTTCCTCCTGTGTTAATAATATCTCCATTAGGCAAAACAACAGTTAGACCCGTAATTACAGTTTTCATAGTGCCGTATTTAACCGCCATTGTTCCTGAAGCCGATGTAGAAGCCATACCTCCGATCGCTGCATTAGCACCTGGATCAATTGGAAAAAAGACACCATCCTCTCTAAGATATTCGTTTAATTGTTCTTTTGTAACACAGGCTTGCACTCTGCAATCGAAGTCCTCAGCATTAACACTTAAAATTTTATTCATTTTTTCAAGGCTTATGGTTATCCCTTTTTCATTACCAACCACATTACCCTCTAAAGAGGTACCTGTACCAAATGGTACTACAGGAATTTTATGTTCATTACATAGTCTTAATATTTGTGAGACCTCCTGATTAGTTTCTGGAAATACTACAGCTTTTGATAAAATTGGATCATAAGTGTCTTCACCTCTGGCATAATTTGTTCTCGTGGATACAGAAGTTGAAAATCTTCCATTAAAAATTTTTTTTAGCTCAGCTTGTACTTGATCGTTCATAAGAAGTGATATTAATAAATAATGCTAAAAAAATATACCTTATTTAGATAGCATTTTCTTTATATTTTCCAATGCTTGTGAAATATTATCTCTTGATGCAGCAAAACTAAATCTAACATAATTTTGGCATGTTTCACCAAAAGCTGATCCAGGAACTATTGCTACTCCTGCTTCATGCATAGCCTTTCTTGCAAACTCTGCACCATTCATACCTGTACCGATCACTTTAGGAAATGCATAAAAAGCTCCTCCAGGTAAACTACATTCTACACCTGGTAAATCATTTAAACCTTTATAAATTAGGTCTCTTCTTTGAGTAAATTTTTCCATCATTGCATCAATTGAATCGTCTGGTCCATCTAGAGCAGCAATACCAGCAAATTGAGCTGCAGCATTAACACATGAAACACTATTAATTAATAATTTATTAACATGTTCAACTAAATGCTCTGGCCAAAAACTCCAACCAAGTCTCCACCCAGTCATCGAGTAAGCTTTGCTCCATCCCTCTAATACAATTAATCTTTCTCTCAACTCAGGATAATTAAAAAATGTTGGCATTTCTTTTCCATCAAAAATTTGTCTGCTATAAATTTCATCGCTTAATATTGTTACATGAGGGTGCTTTTTCAGACCATCAGCTAAAACATCTACGTCTTTTTTCTCAACAAAGCTTCCAGTTGGATTATTGGGGTTTATTAAAATTAACAAACGAGTTTTATCTGTTATCATAGATAATATTTTGTCTGGATCGAATTTCAAATCTTTATTTTCTGTTAAGTCATATGGGACTGAAGTTGAGCCTGTATAGTTAATCATTGACTCATAAATTGGAAAAGCAGGTGTTGGGTGAATAATCTCTGCTCCAGGTTCACCAAAACATTGAATAGCATAACTCATTGTTGGCTTACCACCTGGCATGATTAAAATTCTTTCAAAATTGATGTCAACATTGTAACGTTTTTTTATCCACCTCGTAACAGCTTGTCGACATTCAGGAATTCCATTCGACATTACATATCCATGATGTCCATCATCAAGTGCTTTCTTAGCCGCTTCAACAACATGTTTTGGAGTTTTAAAGTCTGGCTGCCCCAATCCTAAATGGATCATTGGTTTACCTTGAGCTTCTAATTTTTTCGCTTCTGCAAGGACTGTAAATGCAGACTCTGTTCCTAATCTTTCTAAACTTTTAGCTAGTTTCATAATTTTTATTTTTAAGCCTAATTTCTATAAATTAATTTTGAACTATTCAACTCTTTTAAATTTTTACAACCCATTAATACCATATTTCTATTTATCTCATCGTGCATGTTTTTCAATAAATGTTCAACACCTTGCTGTCCACCTGCGGCTAAAGAGAACAAGAATATTTTTCCAAAACTACAGGCTTTTGCCCCAGCTGCTAAGGCTTTTAGGACGTGTGTCCCTCTCCTTACTCCACCGTCTAAGATTATTTCCAGCTTATCTCCAACTGCATCTGAAATTGCTTTAATTTGATCAAAGGGTGATCGAGATCCATCCAGCTGACGACCTCCATGATTTGAAATCATAATTGCAGTGCAACCAATATCAATTGCTCTTTTTGCGTCATCAACACTCATGACTCCTTTTAATGCAAAAGGACCATTCCATTTTTTAACGCAGTACTCTGCATCTTTCCAATTCATTGAAGGATCATATTGCTCATTAATATATTCTATAACAGATTTAGCGATGTTAGTCCCTTTATCAGTCTTTGATGCCACATTAGCTAGTTTAAATTTTCCATGTGTTAAATAATTAAAAACCCAACTAGGATGTGATGCAAAACTCATTAAACTTTGTAAAGTCAATTTAGGTGGTGTTGTAAATCCGGTTCTATGATCTCTTTCTCTATTTCCTGCAACTAATGTATCAACAGTTAAACACATTCCATTAAATCCTGATCTTTTACATCTATCTATTAAATCATCTGTTATTGATTGATCCTTGTGCACATACAATTGGAACAATTTTGGCCCGCCAGAAATATTTGAAATCTCTTCTATAGTATTGTTTGCCATTGTTGACATACTATAAAAAGTTCCAAATTTTTCAGCTGCTCTAGCTGAAGCTTTGTCTCCGTCATGGTGGTATAATCTTTGCATTGCACAAGGAGATAAAAAAATTGGCATATCAATTTTTTTGCCGAATATGGTGGTTGATAAATCTGGCTTACCAACACTTGCCAGGATATTTGGAACTAAATCACATTGGTTAAAAGCTTCAGTGTTTCTTTTTAAGGTCGTCTCATCATCGGCACCACCGTCGATATAATGAAAAATCGGTGAGGGAAGTTTTTTTTTTGCTAGATTTCTAAAATCATTAAAATTATAGCAATCTTTTAAAACCACTATTTTCTGAATCTTAAATTACTTCTATTTAGATCACTAATCTTAGTGCACCCCATAAGTTTCATATCACGTACTAGTTCAGCTTTATATTTTTCTAAAGCTCTTTCGACACCTGCTTGACCTCCAGCTGCTAAAGCATAAAGATATAATCTTCCACCTGAACAAGCCTTAGCACCTAATGATAATGCTTTAAGCATATGAGTACCTCTATGAATTCCACCTTCACAAATGACATCTAATTTATCACCAACTGCATCAACAATTTCTGCAAGTTGATCAAAGGGCGCTCTAGATCCATCTAATTGTCTTCCGCCATGATTTGATACCATTATACCTGTGCATCCTATGTCTACTGCTCTTTTTGCATCTTCAACACTCATAATTCCTTTGAGAGCGAAATGACCTCCCCATTTAGAACAAAGATTTTCAGCATCTTTCCAATTCATTGATTGATCCAGCATAGTTGAAAAATAATTTCCAATTGATGAGTTAACATCGGTACCTTCTTTCACAAAATCTTGTAAATGAGGTAATTCAAACTTACCTTTTGTTAGATAATTAATTCCCCACATCGGTTTAGTAGCAAAACTATATAAACTTGCTAGAGTTAACTTTGGTGGTGAGGTAAATCCTGTTCTTAAGTCTCTCTCTCTATTTCCTCCAGTAATAGTATCAACTGTTAAGGCCATCACATCAAAATTTGCTGCTTTAGCTCTTTCCAAACAAGAGTCGTTTAAACCCCTATCTTTATGAAAATAGAACTGAAACATTTTAGGTGTATCAATCATTGAAGAAATTTCCTCAACACTAACTGTGGCTAGAGCAGAGACACCAAACATTGTATTAAATTTTTTTGCTGCTTTTCCAACTGCTCTTTCTCCATCGTAATGAAAAAGTCTCTGTAAAGCTGTTGGTGATAAATAAAAGGGTAAATCTAATTTTTTTCCAAATATCGTAGTAGACAAATCAACTTCTTCAACTCCTCTCAAAACATTAGGAACTAAATCCACATCATCGAATGCACTAGTATTTCTAGCATATGTAACTTCATCATCTGCTGCACCATCAATATAATGAAAGATTGGCGATGGTAACCTTTTTTGAGCTAATTTTCTAAAATCACTAAAGTTGTGACAATCTTTTAAATTCATAATTTCTCTTAAAACTTTTTGAGGAAATTAAACATATAACTATTTGCCCCAGGATTTTTATCCCCTAAACTTGCATTAGATACATGATTATATGATACGGCAAAATTTGTTGTATCAGTGGTTTTGTATGAAAACTGTAATTCTGACTTAAATTCAAGAAGATGCCCAAGATCCTTTCCATCCCCTTCATGGTAAAGTCCGGGGGTAAAGCTTGGAGTAAAAAAAAATGGGCCCATGTCCATATTCCACTCCACGCCTGTATATATATATGCAGCTGAATTAGCAGTTATGAAACCTCCAGTAACCGGCGAAATATTTCCTAAAAATGTATTTCTATTTAAATTTTCATTTTGATGCTGAAAACCTAACAACGTCGATTTTTGGTTATCATCACTAAAATCAAAATTCCCAAGGTATAAATTAAATTGATGATTGTTATCATCAATATCAGTATCTCCCAATAATTTTGAAGGCAAAGTCAAAATTAACAAAACAAAAAAAATTCTCTTTAAAATCATTTTACCTAACTAAGATTATTTTTTATTATAAAACCTTTTAATGATTATTGCACCACCTGCTAAGAATATCAAGATAGGCAATAACCACAAAAAATAGGTATTTCTGTTGAAAACTGGATCATACAATATCCATTCTCCATATTTCATTTTTAAAAAACTATAAATTTGTTCCTCGCTCAAACCTTGTTGAATTTTATTTTTAATAACCAACTTTAGACTTATCGCGAATTCTGAGTCTGAATCATACACTGACTGGCCTTGACAAATCAAACATCTTAAATTTTTAGCTATTTTATTTTCAGTTTTAATTTCATCTGCCTTTAAGAGATTGAAATTCAAAATTATACTTACAATCAAAAATATTGGAATAAATTTCATCTAATTATTTTCTGAATTTCTAATAAATTCTCATCGTTTATTGGTCCAATAAATCTTTTAATAATTTTATTTTGATGTACTAAAAAACTTTCTGGCACCCCATAAGCACCCCATTCAATTGATGCTGTACCATCCTTATCTGATACAATTATATTGTAAGGATTTCCCAAATCTTTTAAAAAACTTGAAGCATTTTTAAAGTTATCTTTATAATTAAATCCTATCAATTCTATTCTTTCATCTTTTTTTAGTTTCATTAAAAATTTATGTTCTTCCTTACAGGGGATGCACCATGATGCCCATATGTTCATTAAATAATACTTATTATCCTCAAAAATTTTTTCTGAAATAATAATAGAATTATTCTCAAAAGACTTTAACTCAAATAATGGAACTTCTTTTTTTAGGTTGGTGTTCGGAGTATAAATATTTGAATTTTTTAATCCCTTGAAGAAAATTACAAAAGTAATTAAAAAAATAAAAATTAAAATTAGTGGAATAAATTTAGACTTCATATCTTTTTTTAAAAAAACTTAAAAAACCACCGAAACTTATTAATATTACTGAAACCCATATCCAAATCATGAAAGGTTTGACTTGATATCTTATATTGAAGTATTCCTGGTTCTGAACATAATTCATCGTCATAAATTTATCTGTGAGTAAGTTTGTTTTTATATCAGCCTCACTCGTAATTATATTTGGTTGATTATATATTCTTAACTCAGGGTTGAGGATATCTGATGAGCCATCCAAATTTTGTACATTAAATTTTCCTATAATTGCTTTGAAGTTTTTTTCATCTTCTTGCTTAATGTTCTCGAAGTTTATCGTAAATTTTTCAGTCTCAAAAGTTTCACCAATTTTTAGGTTGGTAATTACCTCATTAGAAAAAATATTATTAAATAAAATACTTAGAATTAATAAGCTAAAACCAAAATGAGCAATGTTCTGGGATAAATTTCTAAATCTTTTGACAAAAAATTCTCTAGAGGTAGAAAAAAATAAAAAGAAAGCAGAAGTAACTAAAATTGTGTTAATCAAGAAATTTATATCAAATTGTTTAATTATTACTGCTGATAACAAAAACGATATTATTAAAAATATGGTCATGTAAAACTTATCTTTAAAATCTGATTTAACCCAATTAAGATTTGGTCCAATTGCCATAGCTATTAAAAATGGAATTAAGAAAGGCAATATGAGCTTGTTATAAAAAGGTGGTCCAACGGATATTTTATTTGTGGTTATAACTTCTAAAAATATTGGATAAATTGTTCCTATTAAAACTACTGATAAAAAGTACATCATAAACCAATTATTTACTAAAATAGATGTCTCCTTGCTTAGCCAAAAAAAATTATTTTCTAATTTTTCTTTCTCTGAATGAAAAAAAATGAAAATAAAAATTGATAAAAAAATAAGCGTAAAAAGAAAAATTAAAATAAATAAACCTCTCTCTGGATCATTGGCAAATGTATGAACTGAATTTAAAATTCCAGATCTTACTAAAAAAGTACCACTCATACTCAAAGCAAAAGTTGCAATTGACAGTATCATGGCCCACGAAGTTAATATTTTCTTTTTCTCCAAAACTAAAATACAGTGAAGTAAAGTTGTTAGTGCAAACCATGGCATTAAAGATACGTTTTCAACTGGATCCCAAAACCAAAAACCTCCCCAACCTAATTCATAATATGCCCAAATAGATCCAAGTAAAATTCCTAATGTAAGAAAAACCCAAGATGCTAAAACCCATTTTTTAATATGCTTTGCCCATTCTTTTGAAACATATGAGGTAACCATGGCAGCAAGAGCTGACGAGAAAATTATTGAAGAACCTACATAACCTAAATATAAAATTGGTGGATGTATTGCTAAAGCTGGGTCTTGTAAAATTGGGTTCAAGCCTAAACCCTCATTTGGTGTTGGAAAAATATAATTAAACGGGCTTGAAGTCTTAATCAAAAAAATAAAAAAACCTACAATTATTATTTGTTGAAATAATAAGGTAAAGATTCTGTATTTTTTTGGCTGCTGATTAGATTTAATTAAAAAAATTGAAATAAACAAAGTTAATACTAGCAACCATAGCAATAAACTCCCCTCATGATTACCCCAAGTTCCTGAGATTTTATAAAATAATGGTTTAGTTGTATGAGAGTGATTAAAAACAGTTTCGTTGCTAAAATCTGAGTTGATAAAAGAGATAATTAATCCAAAAAAACTTATGACTACAAAAAAAAATTGAATAAATGTAAAAGTTATTATCTTTTTATCTAAGATTTCAGCTTTTAAATTTTTAACTGAAAAAAAAATAATTAAAATTGAAAAAAGAAGTCCAAAACTTAATGAATAAGAACCTATTAAACTCGCCAAATTTATTTCTCCTCTAATGCTGCCTTAACTTCTGGTGGCATATAATTTTCATCATGTTTAGCCAAAATTTTTGTAGCTAAAAAGAAATTTTTATCTTTTAAATATCCCTCAGCAACAACACCCTTCTCCTCAGCAAAAAGATTCGGTACGACCCCAGAATAAACAACATTTATCTCGTTTTTAAAATCTGTAACAATAAATTTAATTTCTTTTGAAATCATAGTTATAGAGTCTTTTTTAACCATTCCACCTATTCTAATTTTCTTTTTACCAATTTCACTTAAAGTTTTAATTTCTGTTGGAGACTTAAAAAAAATAACGTTTTCCTCTAAAGACTTAACTAATAAAAAGACTGATAACGCTAAAGTTGTTATTATTAATAATATAAAAAAAAATCTTAATTTAACTTTTCGGCCATACATGTTTCAAAAGTTAAATGTTTGAAGTATTTGACAAAATTTCTTTATTTATACTTTGAGATTTTGCAAAAGCTGCTCTCTCAGAATTTAAAGATCCAAATTTTGCTAAAAATTTATTTTTTTCTTTTTTGTATTGAATTTTGATAACCAAAAAAAGTGTCAAAAAACTTACTAAAGTAAACGAAAATGCTAACCAAACATACAGTCCATATCCATTCATAAAAAATAAATTTTCAATCATAATCTATCTAACCCTTTATTCTTAATTTTTATCAGTTCTGTATTATATTTCATTAAAAAAATCAGTAGAGAAAATAGGGCAAATGCCGCAGTCATTGTCATTAATGGAAACAGCATTGATATGTGAATTGAAGACTTCGAGAGTATGTTGATTGAAGCTGGTTGATGCAATGTATTCCACCAATCTACTGAATACTTAATTATAGGAACATTAATAATTCCTAAAATTGTGATAATTGATGTAACTTTAAATGCTTTGTCATTATCTTCAAAAATTCTCCATGCAACAAGATACATTATGTAAAATAGTGCTAGTATTAACATTGAAGTTATTCTTGCGTCCCAAGCCCACCAAGTTCCCCATGTGGGTTTGCCCCATATGGAACCAGTGACAAGAGCTATTATATTAAATACTAACCCAGAGGGTGCCAAACTTTTTGCGATTAAAAAAAAATTTCTTATTTTAAAGATGTATCCAACTATAGATAAAAAAGTAATAGCTGAAAAAATTCCAAGCGAAATCCAAGCTGCTGGAACATGAACATACATTATTCTGACAGAGTGACTTTGCTTATAATCCTCAGGAGATAATATTAATGCCTCTGTTAATCCTATTGAAAGAATGACAATAAATAAAAATAATACATACTTAGGAGCTTTTGATGTTATTGAAAAAATTTTATTCGGTTCAAAATATTTAAACATATATGAGATTATATTTATTATGAAAAAACTGCCTGATCAAGAATGCCAGAGGGAGATAATAACGAAGGGTAAATAAGTAGCACCCTTGATCAGAATTAACCTCATAAAAGCAAATTGCTGTGTCAAAGGTTTGAGCTAAATGTGTTAAAAAAGTGATTTATTTAATTAGATAGCTTAAAATAGCTAGATCCCTTTTTCCCAGAGAAAATTTCTTCAATTAAAGGATGTTTAATTGGTTCATCTGAGTCATCAACAAGAAGATTTTGCTCGGAAACGTATGCCTCGTATGTGATTTCATCATTTTCAGCTAACAGATGATAAAAAGGCTGATCTTTTCTTGGTCTTACATTTTTTGGTATCGATTGATACCATTCTTCTGAATTATTAAATTCAAAATCAACATCATAAATTACACCTCTAAAGTCGAAGTGTTTATGTTTCACTATATCTCCAATTGAAAATTTAGCTTTTTGAATCGCCATCATATTTAGTATGGGTATTTAAAAACAAAAATCAATAAGAAAAATTAAAAGTTTCTATGAAAATATTATTTATGTTAATATCTCGCCTGTGAACAAATCTTTTTTAAAGTTTTTAACAGATTTTGGACCTCTAGTAATTTTTTTTTACTACTACTACGACAGTGGAAAAGACTTAAAAATTGCAATTCCCCCATTTATTATTGCGACAATAATTGCATTAGCTATTGTTTGGTTTTTAGAAAAAAAAATACCAAAGATTCCTTTGTTAAGTGGAGTTTTAATTACTTTATTTGGAGGCTTAACAATTTACTTTGATAATCCAGTTTTTATCTATGTCAAACCAACAATTATAAATATTCTCTTTGCATTCGCTCTGATATTTGGAAGGTACTTTACAAATGAACCTGTTTTAAAAAAATTAATGGGTAACTCTGTCTCTCTAACTGATGAAGGATGGGAGATATTAAATAAAAGATGGATATATTTCTTTTTTGGTCTAGCAATTCTAAACGAAATAGTTTGGCGAACTCAATCTGAAGAATTTTGGGTAAATTTTAAAGTATGGGGACTATTACCAATTACATTTATATTCACTGCTTTTCAAATAGGTTTAATAAATAAGTATAAAACAAATGAATAATAATCTACGTCTAATAATCAATAATGTTAATAAAAAGAATATTGAAGAAAAACATTTTTTTGAAAAAGATGAATTAAAGATTATTTTAAACTTATACGCTAAAATGGTTTCTGAAGGATCGTGGAAAGACTATGGACTTAATATTTCAAGCAAACAAGTTGGTTTTAGTGTTTTTAAAAATACTACAGAAAATGCTCTGTATAAGATTTGCAAAAATTTTAAGCCAAAAAATAAAAATCTTAAATATTTAATTACCGATGCAAATGGAAAAATATTTAGAAATTCGTCTGATTTAAATAATCTATTGAAAAATATTAATTGGAAAAAACTTTAAATTATCTTCTTTGACCAAAAAGTCTAAGCAACATGATAAATAAATTAATAAAGTCTAAATAAAGCGTCAATGCACCCATTACAGCTTTTTTGCCCATTAATTCACCCGTGTCACTAGCCGCATACATGTTTTTGATTTTTTGTGTGTCGTAAGCAGTAAGTCCTACAAAAATTAAAACACCTAAAATAGAAATTACGAAATACATCATTGAAGACTTCATAAATATATTAACTATTGATGCGATAATGATACCAATTAAACCCATCATTAAAAAAGATCCTAATTTTGTTAGGTCTCTTTTTGTTGTATATCCATATATGCTCATAGCTCCAAATGTTGCAGAACAAATGAAAAATACCCTTGTGATACTCATGCCAGTATAAACTAATAAAATTGACGAAAGAGACAGACCCATTAATGCAGCAAAAATCCAAAAAGTTGTTTGCGCTTTAGCTGCACTCATTTTATTTATACCAAAGCTCATGTAAAATACGATTCCAAGCGGAGCTAACATTACTAGCCATTTTAGCCCAGACATGTAGATCGCGTTACCCACTTGAGTTAGTCCAACTATAGATCCTGAACTATCAGTCACAACAGACATTTTGAAAGTTATAAGGGCAATTATCCCTGTCATTAGGATTCCCGTTGCCATGTAGTTATATACTTTTAACATGTAGGCTCTTAAGCCTTCATCTGTTACTGCTGTTGATTGTTGTGCAGCCTCTTTTGCTCTACCTAGTATACCTTTTTTATTAAATTCCATGTTGTAACATATATAATCTTTTATTAATTATTCAAGATATCAAAAAAAACAATAAATGACTAATATTTTAAAATACTAATGAATTATAAAAAATTAGGAAATACTGATCTAGATGTAAGTACAATTTGTCTCGGTACAATGACCTGGGGTGAACAAAATTCAGAGAAAGAGGGGTTTGAACAAATGGATTTTGCTTTAAGCCAAGGAGTAAATTTTTGGGATACAGCTGAAATATATTCAATTCCAATGAGAGAAGAAACCTATGGAGAAACTGAAAAAATAATTGGTAATTGGTTTCAAAAAACAAAAAAAAGGAATGACGTTGTACTTGCTACTAAAGTTTGTGGAAATACGTCGAACAAATATATTAGAGGTGGTGGAAATAGTTTTGGTAAAAAAAAGATTAAAGAAGCATTAGATGAAAGTTTAAGGAGATTAAAAACAGACTATATTGATTTATATCAACTTCACTGGCCCGAAAGAAGCACAAATTTTTTTGGTGATTACGGTTATGAGCATGACGAAAATGATAAAGATTGGACACCTTTTGAAGAAATTTTAGAAAGTTTAAAAAAATTTATTGAACAAGGAAAAATTAGATATGTAGGTTTGTCCAATGAAACTGCTTGGGGTTTATCAAAATTTCTTGAACTCTCAAAGATGAAAGGGCTTCCAAAAATGATGTCAGTCCAAAATCCTTACAACTTACTAAATCGAACGTATGAGGTTGGTTTAGCCGAAATTTCCATTAGGGAGCAAAGCGGATTATTAGCTTACTCTCCATTGGCATTTGGATATTTAACAGGAAAATATAGAAATAATAAATTACCTGCAAAATCGAGAATGCAATTATTTAAAAATTTTAACAGATATAAAAATGAAAATGGTCAAAAAGCCATTGATGAATACTACAAAATTTCAAAAAAATATAATTTAGATTTTACTCAAATGTCTTTAAAATTCTGTGAAATTCAACATTTCACAACTAGTGTTATCATTGGGGCAACGACAATGGAACAGTTGAAAACAAACATAGAAAGTGTAAATGTAAATTTAAACAGTGATATAATAAATGATATTAATAAAATTCAAAAGAAATACCCTAATCCATGTCCATAATTAAAAAATTTATCTTTACATTTTTATTTTTAATCATTCCAATTACATTTAGTTTAGCTGATATAAAAAAAGTTGGTAAGTTCAAAGATTGGGAAACATTAGTAATCCAAGAAAGTTCTGGTAAAGTTTGTTTTGCTCAATCTACCCCTGTTTTACAAGCACCAAAAACAAATAAAAGAGATGCTAGATTATTTGTTACTTTCAGACCGAATGAAAAAATTTCTAACGAGATAAGTGCAACTGCTGGATATGAATTTAACAAAAATAATACTGTTTTAGCAACTT
Source organism: uncultured Pelagibacteraceae bacterium (assembly GCA_902576375.1). Classification (GTDB taxonomy): domain Bacteria; phylum Pseudomonadota; class Alphaproteobacteria; order Pelagibacterales; family Pelagibacteraceae; genus Pelagibacter. The sequence continues at coordinate 50,419 of CACGUZ010000001.1, read as the reverse complement.
CAGGAAATAACAAATTTAAATTTGATATTAAACAACAGGGTTTTGCTTGGATGACGAGTAATAAAAAAGAAAAAATAATGGTTAAAGTTATGAAAAAAGGATCAAGAATTATGGTTACTGGTTACAATGAAAAAGGTTCACAAACCATAGATCATTATTCATTATTAGGATTCACAAAGGCCTACAATTCTGCAAAAAAAGCTTGCAGTTAATTAATGAAATCAAAAAAAAGAATTGTCTTAGCTTATTCTGGTGGCTTAGATACATCTATAATTCTAAAATGGCTTCAAGAAAATTATAACGCAGAAGTCATTTGTTACACTGCTGATATAGGGCAAGAGATTGATCGAAAAAAAATAATCAATAATGCTAAAAAATTTGGTGTTAAAAAGATCATAATTAAAGATTTAAAAAATCTTTTCGTTAAAGATTACGTTTTTCCAATGATACGAGGTAATGCGATGTATGAGGGAGTTTATTTATTAGGAACTTCTATAGCAAGACCATTAATCGCAAAAGACCAGATAAGAGTCGCAAAAAAATTTAAAGCATACGCAGTATCTCATGGAGCAACTGGAAAAGGTAATGATCAGGTCAGATTTGAGTTAGGTTATCACTATTTTGGCCCAAAAATAAAAGTTGTTGCACCCTGGAGAATTTGGAAATTAAAATCTAGAAGCGATTTAATTAATTATGCAAAAAAACATAAGATACCTATCCCCAAAGATAAAAAAGGTGCACCCCCTTTTTCTGTTGACGATAATTTATTTCATACCTCAACTGAGGGTAAAATTTTAGAGAACCCAAAAAATTCAGCTCCAGAATTTATTTTCCAAAGAACAACTTCCCCTGAAAAAGCACCGAATAAACCAACTTTTATTTCAATTAATTTTAAAAATGGTGACCCTGTTGGAATAAATGGAAAAAAATTAAATCCTGAAAACATTCTTACCAAATTAAATTTTATTGCTGGAAAAAATGGCATAGGAAGAGTTGACCTCGTTGAAAATAGATTTCTTGGAATCAAATCAAGAGGAGTTTATGAAACACCGGGCGGAACACTTTTGATTCATGCCCATAGAGCTATTGAGTCAGTGACATTGGATAAAGAAACAATGCACAAAAAAGATTTGATTATGCCAAGATATGCCGAACTGATTTATAATGGTTATTGGTATTCAAAAGAGAGATTTAAATTGCAAAAAATTATTGATCAAAAAAGAAATAAGGTGAATGGGTCAGTAAAACTTAAACTATACAAAGGGAATATTACTATTCAATCTAGAATTACAAAAAGTAATGCATACTCAATGAAAAAAGTTTCTTTTGAAGAAAATAAAACATTTAATAAATCTAATGTTGAAAGATTTATTAATTATCACAAGAAAAAACTGAGATATTAATAAGTTTTAGGACAATTTATAGTTTGTTAAATTTATTTTTAGCTATATCTTAGAATTATGGAATCACTTAAAAATTGGATGAGAGATACTGCAAACATTTTGTTTGATGACAGTAAAAATGATCTCCGATCTCTTCCTAAAACTGTTAGGTTGCAAATTTTATTAGTTTTAAGCTTTATATGGACCACAGTTTTTAGTTTATATGTTTTTTCATACACAACTTTTGTTTTTGGTTGGACTGGTCTTTTTTTAGCTCACATTGGTTTAATCTTTGCCGTGTATATGACCTTTAAACATTTTCATAGAGCAGAAGAAAATTCAGCTAGTGTTTTTAAAACAAAAAATTTTGACCCTTTTAAAATAATGGTTCTTGTTTTTGTGATTGTATTTATATTTGTTTTTTCAAAAGGTATTGAAGTATTAACAAGTCCGAATCCATATTCTTATTCAATTCCTTATGAAGGTTCTTCAAAATCAGTGTTTGAAAAATGGTTGCCTTTTAGTAAAGATAAATAATGGAAAAAATAGCAAAAAATTTACAGCTTATTTTAATGGTTATCATTTTAATTAGCACAGTTATTGCAGTCGGTATAGAAATGTACAAAATGTTTGAGAATAGATCGGTAACTTTAGCTGATTTATTATTAATGTTTCTTTACCTAGAAGTGCTAGCAATGGTAAGAGTTTTTTGGAACCAGCAATCAATTAGTATTACCCTTCCATTGTTAATTGCAATTACTGCTCTAGCACGATTTATTATTCTTCAAGGTAAGGAGATGGATCCAACAGCATTAGTTTATGAAGCTATTGCCATTGTTCTAATTGCTGGTGCAATTGTTATTTTAAGATTAAGACATAGCGACAAGCTTGGTTTAAAGAAAAAAAAATCAAAATAAATCAAAATGAAATTTGAAGCCTCAAAGGCTGCGGCCTTAAATAGATTAAATAATTTTGTAGAAAAAAATCTCTCTGAATATTCTAAGTTAAGAAATTTTGACTTTGGTCCAGAAAAGAGAACAAATATATCTGGTTTATCTCCATATATTACTCATGGAGTTATCAACGAGAAAGAAGTTATTGAAAAATCACTTAGCAAGTTTTCTTTTTCAAAAAATGAAAAATTTATTCAAGAAGTTTTGTGGCGAACATATTGGAAGGGTTGGTTAGAATTACGACCAAACGTATGGACAGATTACGTAGCAGAGTTAAATAAAATTCGAGAAGAATATAAAGATAACCAAAATTACAAAAATGCAATTGATGGAAAAACCAATATTGAATGCTTTAATTACTGGGTAACAGAACTTAAAGAAAATAATTATTTACATAATCACACTAGAATGTGGTTTGCTAGTATTTGGATTTTTACATTAGAATTACCCTGGCAATTAGGAGCAGAATTTTTTATGCAACATCTTTATGATGGTGACACTGCATCTAATACTCTTGGTTGGAGATGGGTAGCTGGAATTCAAACACAGGGAAAACACTATTTAGCGAGCGAGTGGAATATTAAAAAATTCACTAATAACAGATTTAATAATATTAAATTAAACGAAAACGCTCCTCCAAAAGTTTCTGAAAAAACTTATTCAATAGTTAAACAAGATTTTAGCAATAAAAATACAGATCATGAAAATCTTTTTATTTTTGAAAATAGTTTATCATTTGAAACTACAGATTTTCAAAATCATAAATTTAAAAAAATTTTCATAATTTCAAATAAAAATGAAAACAGATCTATCAAACTAAGTGAAAAAGTTATTAAATTTAAAGCTCTTTTAGTTGATGATCAAAAACAAAGATTAGAAAATAATTCTATCAATTGTGAAGTGGTAGACATAAGTGAGATTAAAAATATAAACGAAAAAGTTATAGCGTTATATCCAACAGTCGGTGAAAACCTGGATTATTTAAATTCAAATAATTTGAAAATAGATTTTTTATATAGAAAACTCGATCAATATTCATGGCAGTATTGTAATAAAGGTTTTTTTAATTTTAAAAATTATATTCCTAAAATAATTACAACTTTTAATTAAAACCACCTAAACATCCCGATGATTCCTGCTGTAGCATAAAAAAATTGTAAAAATAGTATTCCTCTGTGACCACCCCTATAGGCCCAAATTCCAATTAAAATTGCGGAAATAAGTAACAAACAAAAACCAAAAAATTCTATGCCAATATTCATAGCTACAAATAATGAATATAGTATTGCAGTTATAACTCCTGCCCATTCAAAAATTTTATTATTCATACTTTTTATTCGTTTTCCAACTTGAATTTTTTCCTATTATAAATTTTTTTTTTATTTTTTACTATTTTATTTCTGAGCATTGGTGAACTTAATAATTTAGCCATTGGATTTTTTTTTTTTAATTTTTTTCTTTTTTTGCTCATTTGAATTTTTAAAATTAGTATATAAAATTTATCTTGCCAATTTTATGAAAATATCACCCATTCCAGCATCTAAATTTTCTAAAGGTGTATTGTTTCTTAAATTACAATACCTACCAGTAACTTGGTGGCTTTTAACAAAATCTATTTCGTCTTTTTCACAACTTTTTCCATTATGCAACAAACCTATAACTATTCGATCATCAAGACTATAAACCTCTGATTTATTAATTTTTTTACCATCACAAAAATAGTCTTTATTTACTCTGTTTGGAAAATCCTGTTTATCGCAAGGATTTTTGATTGTTAAAACATAAAATTCCTTCAAGCCATCTTTGAATTCATATTTCATTTTTTGAGTTTCAGAGTACTTCATAAGATCACATGAACATGGAACACAACATCTATAATAATTTCCACAAATTTTTTTTTTGGTTTTAGTTTCTTCAACAAATAAAAATTCTGAGTCGCTATTTGGATCAATCAGAGATCCAGAAACTGCGCAGTATAATTTATTAAATTGAATAAAATCTTTATAAGTAATTTTTTTATCTATAATATATTTAAAAAACTTGGGTCCTGCCGCGTTTCTATTTTTATCAGGAAATATTCTTGACCAATCAGTAATAAGCTCCTTGTGATAGTTTTTTTCTTCAGCAAACGATTTAAGCTGAAATAATATTAAAAATATAATCAAAGAAAGATTTAAAAATTTTTTCATTTTTGCTTTATGGTAATTGTTTGATTTAACTCACTTACATTGAATAATTTTTTTGTTCCATTGGTCCATTTAATCTCTACTTTAAAATTTTTTTCATTTTTTCTAATTCCATAATGTGCCACAGGCTCCATTTGACATAAGTAACCAGATCCTGCATCAATAGTTTTGGAATGCTTTCTTTTATTTGTTATTAATGTTACCGTAGCTCCTCTCGCTGGTGCACCATATTTATTTAATGGTTTAATTCTTAGGTATTTATTTTCTTTGTTAACTTTGGCTTTATACAAAGTTAATGGTTGTTCTTTACTTTCACCACGAGCAACTAACAATTCTAAAACTCCGTCATTATCAATATCTGCGACTGCTGCCCCAGTTCCATACCCATTAGCTTCGAGACCAACTTCAAAATTTATCTGTTCAAATTTTCCATCATCTTTGATACGAAATAATTTATTTGGTTCTGCTATATTGTTCATAAAAACTTCATCAAAACCATCGTTATCAAAATCTGCAGAAATAATTGTTCTAATTCTAGAAGGTTTATCAAAATCTTTATTTCCTATGTCTTTAAATTCGTTTTTTTCCAAAACCCAGGCTCTATGATATCCAAGCCAATTACCACTCAGAATATCTAATCTGCCTCGGTAATATATGTCTGATAAAGCTGTACCTCTCCCATTTTGGATTGCATCATCTACTCTATAATCAAATGCTACATCTTCAAAATTTCCATTATTATTTTTATAAAGATAATTTGCTCCCCTCTCATTTGCTGCAAAAATATCTGCTCTATCTGACAAGATATGTCCTGATACCACTGCTCTTCCACCAGTGATATTATCAAGATTTAAACTCTGAGCCTTATCTTTAATCAATTCATCTTCAATCTCATAAAATCTGGTCGGGCCTCCGTAATTTGCTACATAGACTCCATATTCACCATCTCCCTTTCTATCTACACAAACTACAGATCTTCCTGCTGTTAAATTTAGGTTTTCTTTATTTTTTTCTAATTCGAATAAATCAAAATAATTATTATCTTCTATATCTAATAATCTATCTGAATATTTTTTATCCCCACTATATGTATCTGTATTTAGAAAGTAAATTTCTTCAAAGCCATCTTTGTCGATATCACACGCAGCAACTCCTATAGTTCTTTTTAAAGTATCTGAAAAAATTTTTTGCTGATTTAGATTCTTTAATTTTCCATCCTGAAAAGATAAAGCTAAGTTAGGATAACCAAATCCTGTTACTAAAAACTCATAATTTCCATCCATATTAAAATCTGTTACTGAGATACCATAGCTGAGCCTTTTTTCATTATTTTCAATAATTTTTGATAGATCCTCAAAAAATTCTGCACGAGTATTATTTGTAAGAATTACAAAAAAAATTAAAATCAAATATCGAGTAAGATTTTTCATTTTTTTGATGAACATTTTTTTGAGCAATACTTAACCTTTTCCCAATTGAGTCTCCATTTCCTTCTCCATTTAAATGGTCTTTGACATATTGGACAAACCTTAATTGGTAAATTTTCTTTTTTCACTAAACTGTGTTTTCTTTAATGAATTTATCTGCAGCCGACAAAATTAATTTTTTTCTATCCACTTTCATTTTATCAAATATTCTTACCATCATTGAAAGTCTTGGATTTTTTAAAAAAAACTTTCTATTGCGATCTATAAATCTCCAATAAAGTCCGTCCATCGTGTTACACCATTCTCCTTTTTTAAAATCCATCATTTTCATAAAATAACTTGATCCACAAATGTATGGTTTGGTTGCAAAAATTCCCCCGTCACTAAATAACCCCATACCATAAACATTGGGTACCATTACCCAATCTGAGGAGTCGACAAACATCTCCATGAACCATTTATAAACAAATACTGGTTTGATCTCACAAAGGTTCATTATGTTTGATAAAATCATTAATCTTTCAATGTGATGGGACCATCCAAAATTTAATGCGTTTTTAATTGCGTAATCTAATGGAGGTAAACCTGTCGTTCCATCATACCATGACTTTTTCATTTTACGATTTTGTTTGAAAAAATTTCCAGTTTCCATTTCGTTTGAGTAACTTTGATAAATTCCTCTCATAAATTCTCTCCATCCTATAACCTGACGAACATAACCTTCTAAAGAATTTAATCTAATTTTTTTACTTTTATGGAAATCTAAAACTTTTTTGACAATAAATTCAGGTGTGATTAAACCAAGGTTGATATATGGACTTAAAGCGCTATGAAATAAGATATTATCTTTTTGATCCACTGCGTCCTCATAATCACCAAATAAATTAGATTTTTCTTTAATGAAAAAATTCAATAATTTGACCACATCATTATGCTCTGTGGCAAACCAAAAATTTTTGGTTGTTCCTGGATGATCTTTAAATAGTTTTTCAATAATAGGTTTTAATTTTTTTGTATGATTTGTTTCATTAATTTTAGGAAACTTTGGAATAGAAATATTTTTTGGTAACTTATTTCTGTTATCTTCATCAAAACTCCATTTGCCTCCAATAGGATTTCCATCAGAACCCATTAATATTCCAGATTTCTTTCTCACTTCCTTATAAAAAGTTGCCATGAAAGGTTTTTTTGATTTAGATAGATATTGTTTAAATTCGTCTCTTGAGTTCAAAAACATCGGAGTTTGAATAATATTCCATTTGATCTTTTCTTTTTTTACAAATTGATTTATTTTTTTCTCAAAAAATTTATCCTCTACTTCAAAACTTGAAATCTCTTTTATTTTTTTTGAATTAATTATTTTTTTTAATTTTTTTAAATAGTCGTCTTTAAATTCTTTATCCTCAATTTTAAAATATTCTAATTTAAACTTATCTTTTCTGAGGTTTTCCGCATGTGAACGCATCGATGACAAAAAGAGAAGTATCTTATTTTTATGATGTTTTTCATAAGTACATAATTGATAATCCTCTGCCATAAAAATTAGGTGGTCTTTTTTGAAGCGATCCAAGTATTTTGATGGAAATAATTGATTACCCAGTATAAAAAATAACTTCATAATTAAATATAACTAATAAAATTTTTTATGTCAGAAAAATATCTTATTCTTGGTGCGACAGGTTCAATCGGATCTAGTTTAGCTGAACAATTAGTAAATTCAGGAAATTCAGTTCATTTAGTCGGCAGAAATGAAAATGAAACAAAAAATATTTCTGAGAAATTAGGTTGTAGTTTTACAATAGCTGATGTTATGCAGGATGGATTTGTGGAAAAGGTTAAAAATGATATTTCTGATGTAAAAGGAATTGCCTACTGTGTAGGCTCAATTGATTTAAAACCTTTGAGAATGGTCAATGAACAAGATTTTAATAAGTGTATGAAATTAAATTTATACTCAGCAGTGGAAGTTATAAAAGGATACCAGGATAATTTAAAAAAAAATAAAGGTTCAGTAGTTTTATTTTCTACAGTTGCAGCTCAAAGAGGTTTTACAAATCACGCTATAATTGCCTCTACTAAGGCTGCTGTAGAAGGTTTAACTGTTTCTTTAGCAGCAGAATTTGCTCCTAATATTAGAGTGAACTGTATTGCACCTAGTTTGACTAACTCGAAAATTGCTGAACCAATGTTAAAAAATAAGGCATTAGCAGATGGTATAGCTAAAGCCCATCCTTTAAAAAGATTAGGTGAAGGTAAGGACTCTGCCTCTCTTGCAAAATTTCTTATTACTGACGACAGTTCTTGGGTTACAGGTCAAATCATTGCTGTTGATGGTGGTAGATCAAAACTTTCTTAAAGTGAAAAGAACGCTTGTTACAATTTTTTTATTTACACTTTTTATAAATTATTCATTCGCTGATAATTTAAGATTTAAGAAGATTGTAAATTTAAAAGGTCCATGGGGATCTACTTTTATTAATGATAGAGAATTATTAATTACCGAAAAAAGTGGGGAAATTAAATTAATAGAACTTAATACTAATAAAATTTCTTCATTAAATCACAATCTTAACTATTTAGAGCATGGACAGGGTGGTTTATTAGATATTCTTTTTAAAGATGATTTTGTCTATGTTTCTTATACCGAAAATAGAGGAAATTGGAAAACTAGTACTTCAATAGCAAAATCGAAATTTAATAAAAAAGATTTAATATTTAAAAATATTTTTCAAGCTAATCCACCTATAGATTCAGGATATCACTTTGGATCAAGGTTGGCGATCAAAGATGGTTATCTTTTCGCATCTGCTGGTGAAAGAGGTCAAGGTATGATTGCACAAGATCCTACAAAGCATCCTGGTAGTATCATTAGAATAAATATTGATGGAAGTATCCCAAAAGATAATCCAAAATTTCAGGGTAAATCAGATTGGTTACCTGAAATTTATCAAATAGGTATTAGAAATCCTCAAGGTCTAACTTTATCACCATTTGATGAAAAAATTTATATGAGTAATCATGGAGCGAGAGGTGGGGATTGGTTTGGTGAAGCAAAAAAAGGTGAAAATTATGGATGGAAAATTTTAGGTTGGGGAGGGACAAACTATTCAGGCATTCCTATCGGTCCAAAATGGAAACCAGGTTTTACAAAAGCGATACAATATTGGGTGCCGTCCATAGCAACAAGTGCAATCACAATTTATAAAGGAGAAGAGTTTAGTGAATGGAATGGACATGCTTTAATTACTTCACTTAAAGACAAATCTTTGAGAAAATTAATATTTGACGACTTATCTAATGTAAAAGAGGAAATCATATTTAAAAATAAAATTGGAAGAATAAGAGATATACAAGTACATCCTAATAACGGAAAAATTTACTTTTTAGGAGAAGACGCTCTCTGGCTGATGGAGAAAATCTAATTTTTTAGATATAAGTAACCACTTAATTCAATTAAAAGATTATATCTAAATAAATTTATGAACTGGGTAGTTTTTACAATTTTAGCAGCTTTTTTTCAAAATCTAAGAACTTCATTACAGAAAAAATTAAATAAAGATTTATCATTGGTTGCTTCTGCATACGTAAGATTTGCCTTTGCATTACCATTTGCTTTTGTATTATTTTTTTTTTTTCACGATTTTGATATCATTTCAGATATTCTAGATCAAACTAACTTCATTTTTTTTACTTTTTTAGGATCTATTTTACAAGTTACTTTTACAATAACACTATTATACCTTTTTAGATTTTCGAATTTTGTTGTCGGTACTTCACTAAGTAAAACAGAAGTTATTCAAATTGCGATTTTTGAATATATCATATTAAAAGATAAACTAAATTTGCTTGGTGTTTTTGGAATAATAATTGCAACGCTTGGGGTTATTATTATTTCGATCAAAGATTATAAATTGTTTTTTAAAAATTTTTTTTCAAAGGTAACACTTATTGGATTAGGAGCAGGACTTTTATTGGGTCTCAGTGTTGTCTATTTTAGGGCAGCAGCACTAACACTAGAAAATTTTTCTTCTAATTTTGATAAAGCGCTTACTACAGTTTTTTTTGCTTTAGTAATTCAAACTATAATCATTAGTGCATATCTGATAATTTTTGAAAAATCGGAATTCAAAAAGTTTTTTGATAATAAATTTGAAATATGCTTGACCGGACTAGCGGGTTTTCTAGCGACATTATCCTGGTTTTTTGCTTTCACTTTAATTCAAGCATCTTTCGTAAGAGCTGTTGGTCAAATTGAAATATTTTTTAGTTACATCTCATCAAAATATCTTTTTAAAGAAAAAATAACTTTTATTGAAATTTTAGGTATTTTGATATTTATAGCTGGTGCAACTTTATTACTTTTAACAAGAACAACTTAATCTTTAATTATTTAATAATTTATTTTTTGCCTTTTCAAACTCTTCTTGAGTTAATACACCGCTTTCTCTTAGTGCATTCAATTTTTCTAATTCATTACTCAAAGATTTATCAGTGTTTAACTCCTCGTTATTCTCATCTGTTTCATTTTCATCTTTGTTAGCTTGGTTAGCTTGCTTAGCACTAACACCACTCATGATAGCTCTCGTCCCTAAGTATAAGACAAAGAATAAAATAGGAATTACCAGTCCAAAGAAAATCAATTTTTCCATTAACTAATCATCATCCTCTTCTCTCCAATTTTTTTCATACATTAGCCAAGCTGCATATATAACTGAAAATGTTCCAACAATCATACCATAATCAAAACCTGTTTGTTGATCATATAAGTACCAGCCCAATTGGGTCGCTCCAATGGTAGGAACTGTTAAAATTAAGAATACAATTGCAATTCTGTATGGATATTTAGGTTTCTTCACACCTCAAAATATCAAAAAATTTAAAAGGTTGTAACTTTAAAGTTGCGATCTTTTGAAACACTCTACAGTATTTTTTAATAAACAAGCGATTGTCATTGGTCCAACTCCACCTGGAACTGGTGTTAAAGCTTTAGCATTTTTTGAAACTTCATCAAATGCAACATCGCCAACAATACCTTTATCAGTTTTGTTAATTCCAACGTCAATTACGATTGTGTCTTTTTTAACCCAATCTCCTTTAACAAGTTCAGGGATACCGACAGCAGCAATAATAATATCTGCTTCTAAACATTCAGCCTTGAGATCTTTTGTTTTTGAGTGGGTAATTGTTACCGTGCAATTTTCTTTTAAAAGAAGTTGTGTCATTGGTTTTCCATTTAGATTAGATCTTCCAACTACAACTGCTTTTTTTCCACTTAAGTTTGGCTCAATTTTTTTAATTAATAAATAACAGCCTAGCGGAGTACATGGTACAGAACTCTCATAACCTGAAGAAAGATTACCAACATTCATAGGATGAAATCCATCAACGTCTTTAGATGGATGAATAGCCTCAATAATTTTTTGTTTATCAATATGTTTTGGCAAAGGTAACTGAACTAAAATACCTGAAACGGTCTTATCTTTATTTAGATCATCAATCTTATCCAAAATAACTTTTTCTTCTACAGAGTCTGGGTATTTAATTACATCAGACTTTAAACCAACCTCTTTTGCTGATTTCTCTTTGTTCCTTACATATATTTGACTAGGGGTAAGATCTCCAATCAAAATCACCGTTAAACCTGGCACTTTATTATACTTATTTTTTAATTCAGCTACTTCTTGTTTAAGTTCTTCTCTTAATTCAGCTGCTGCTTTTTTTCCGTCAATTAAAATCATAAGTTTTAAAAAATTAAAGGTGCGATGTAGAGCTTCATACACATTTCTATAAACCAAATCAATAGAAGTAATATAATGGGAGAGATATCTAAAGATCCTAAATTAGGTAAAAAACGTCTTATTTTATTTAGTATAGGATCTGTTAAACGATATGTTAATTCTAAAATTGAATAAACAAATCTATTTTGTGTATTTAAAACATTAAAAGCAACCAACCAGCTTATAATTACATTCGCTATTACTACGTAGGAATAAAGCTTTAATATTTGTAAAGCTAAATAAAAAATGGCTATCATTTTTTCTCTATATAAATAGATGAACTTGGGAATGCAAAAGATGCTTTGTTTTTTTCGACAATTTTTTTTATTTCGATTGCTAATTTCTCTTTTACAGATAACCACTCGTTCCAACTATCTGATTTAGTAAAACAACGAACGTACATATCAATTGAACTATCAGAGAATTTGTCAACTCTTACCGCAATGCCTATACTAGTATTAAAGTCTTCACTTTTTTGAATGTGATCTTCAATTTCATTTCTTATAGTTTTTAGTTGATCAACTGTTGTGTCATATTGAAGAGTTATAATCCAGCTTATTAGCCAATTAGAAGTTTCACTGACATTGACAACTGCATTTTCAGCAAATTGAAAGTTAGGAATAATTGCAAGGGATTTATCAAACTTTCTTATCGTCGTTGATCTAAATCCAATTTTTTCAACTATACCCTCTATAATTCCCTCTACTAATATCCAATCACCAATTTTAAATCTTTTTTCAACCAAAACTAAAATACCTGAAATCAAATTTTTAAATAAATCTTGAGCACCTAAAGCTACTGCAACACCAAACAAACCAAGACCAGCAATAATTGGTCCTATCTTTATTCCCCACAGTTCTAGGACAGCTGCTAGACCTAAAATAAAAATTAGTATTTTTAAAGATTTAATAATCCACCCAATTAATTCTCTTGTTAAAAGTTTATCAAGTCCACTTAATATATATGACACGGGCTCAATAATTTGATGCATCACCCAAAAAATTAAAATTGTTATCAAAGTTCTATTTATTGTGTCAACAACCTCTCTGCCTTCGATTGAAAAAGTCATATAATAACTTGCTATAAAAAAACCTAAAACAATCGGTAAGAATCTTGCTGGTCCAATCAATGAAGATACAAAAGTATCATCTAATTTATTAGTAGTTCTCTTGGAAATTATTTCCAATTTTTTAATAATAAGTTTACTTATTAATCCTCTAAATATTAAAAAAATTAAAAATATTCCAATACCAATTAATATTTGGAAAATATCTACTCCTAATATCCCTCTATTCCAGACTGATAAAAATACTTCAGAAAAATTATTTATTATTTCCATAGTTAAATTTTATATAACAAAAATTCCTCTTCTCCAGGATTAAAAAGAAATATCTTTTTCCACTTAATTTCATTTAATTTAGCTGATGTTTTTTCCCCTATACACATCAAATTAGTACTCATCCAAAGACTTTCCAGCTGATTAAATTTTATAAATTTTAAAAAACTTGATGCACTATTTTGTGAATAAACGTAAACCATATCGGGCATATCAAGTTTTAACTTATTGATAAAATCATTATCAAATTTTTCATTATGTACAGTTTCATAGTTTATCAATCTTTTAACTTCGTATCCCTCATTTTGCAGTTGATTATTAAGATCCACTGAAATGTTTTCTCCACTTACATAAATTAATTTACCCTCGGTTTTATCAAAATTCTGCAATATCAATTCTTTCAAATTTAGAACGTTTCCCTCTGCAGCAATTGTATTTGAAAAACCATGACCTCTTGCTTCTTTTTCGGTTGCATTTCCTACGCAAAAACATTTTATATTTTTATCTAGTCCGTTTAAATTTAAAAATCTGACAGCATTAGAACTTGTAAAAATAATACCCTTGAACTTAGAAAGATCTATTTCTTCATGTAGAATCTTTTTGATTGATAATAAAGGTAAATGTGAAACCTTATGACCAAGAGACTGAAATTTAATGATCATTTCAGAACAATCTTCTAAAGGTCTGGTTAATAGAATATGCATTTTATTTTTTATAAGTATTATTCGACTTTATTTTTAAAATTTGACCAATCTCATTTCCAAGTTCTCTAAAATTTTCTAATTTGTCGGATTTTTTTTCATAAAATCTTTGTGAACCATCTAATGAGAAGAGCTCTGCTTCTACTGTAATTTTGTTTTCATCTATTTTAGAATGAATTCCAACTGCTGTTTCACAATCCCCCTCTAAAATTTTTAGAATATTTCTTTCAGCATGTGCTCTTTTATAAGTCTCTTTATGATTAATCTTTTTTAACATTGAAATCATGTCTTCATCATTTACTCTACACTGTATAGCAATTATTCCTTGCCCTGCACTTGGAATTATTTCCTCAATAGAAAAAATTTCTGAAATTTTATCCTCTAATTTTAAGTACTTTATACCAGCATAAGATAAAATTATCGCATCATACTCACCATCCATTAATTTTTTTATCCTAGTGTCAACATTCCCTCTTATAAGTTTACAATTAAAATCTGGTCTAATTTTTTTAATTTGAAATTGTCGTCTGTAAGAAGATGTTCCAATAACAGCATTCTTTTTTAAATCTTTAAATTTTTTATTCCCATTAATTATCACGATTTCTCTCGCATCAGTTCTCTCAAGAAATGTATCTGTTAAAAGGCCATTGGTCTCAATTGCTGGCATGTCTTTTAGTGCATGAACTGCTATGTCTATATTATTTTTTTGGAGCTCTTGTTCAATACTACTTGAAAATAAACCTTTGCCACCAACATCAGATAATCTGGTGTCTTGTATCTCATCCCCTTTGGTAGAAATTTTTTCAATATTTATATCCTGGTCAGTAAAGTTGGTTGCTTCAATAATTTTCTCTTTTACTTTTTTTGCATATAATAATGCTAACTTACTTCCTCGAGAACCAATTGTTATTTTCTTTTTCATAAAAAAATCATTTCTTACTTGTATTGGGATTGTACAATTATTAAAAACTATTTGTATGAATAAAAAACCCTTAATTCTTGGAATAGAAACTAGTTGCGATGAAACTGCAGCATCTTTAATTTCAGAAAATGAGCGAGGAATACCAATAATTCTCTCTAATATTGTTTCTAGCCAAACAGAAGTGCATAAAGAATTTGGTGGGGTTGTTCCTGAACTTGCTGCCCGATCCCATTTAGAAAAAATTGATTGGATCGTTCAAAAGGCTTTGGATGAAAGTGGGAAAAAAATAGACGAAATAGATGCGGTTGCTGCAACGGCTGGACCAGGATTAGTTGTTTGCTTATCGATTGGTTTAAGTTTTGGTAAAACCTTTGCTAATTTAATTAATAAACCATTTATTGCAGTTAATCACTTAGAAGGCCATGCTCTAAGTCCAAGAATTAATTCAGAATTAGAATACCCATATTTATTTTTATTAATTTCAGGTGGACACTCACAGTTTCTAAATGTTGGAGGACTTGGAAATTATAAAAGGTTAGGTACAACTATAGATGATGCTTTAGGTGAAGCATTTGATAAAACTGCAAAATTATTAGGGATAGAATTTCCTGGTGGACCTAAAATTGAGGTTTTTGCTGATAAGGGAAATCCTGAAAGATATAAGTTACCAAAGCCAATTATTAATAGGGGTGGTTGTAATTTATCATTTGCAGGCTTAAAGACAGCAGTTTTAAAAATATCAAAAAAGATAAAAACAGAACAAGATAAATTTGATTTAGCAGCCTCTTTTCAAAAAACAATAATTGAAATCCTGAATAAGAAGACAAAGATTGCTTTTTTAGAGTTTGAGAAACAAAATAAACTTAAAAAAAAAATTTTTGTTGTTGCCGGTGGTGTTGCAGCTAACAAAAAAATTAGATCAATGTTAATTAATTTATGTAATGAAAAAAATTATGAAAGTATATTTCCACCAATAGAACTCTGTGGCGATAATGCTGCAATGATAGGGATGGTGGGCTTAGAAAAATTTAAATTAAATCAATTCAATGATTTGAATTATCCAGCAAAACCCAGATGGCCACTAGATGAAAAAGCTAATTTCTTAAAAGGAGCAGGTGTAAAATTATAATGCAATACTGGTTACTTAAATCAGAGCCTGACGTTTGGTCAATTGATCAACAAAAAAAAGCTGGTGTAAAAGGCGCCCCCTGGGACGGTGTAAGAAACTATCAAGCAGCTAAAAATTTAAAAACTATGAAAAAGGGTGATCAATGTTTTTTTTATCACTCAAATATTGGAAAAGAAATTGTTGGAATAGTAGAAGTTGTGAAAGAACATTACATTGATAAAACAGACAAATCTGGAAAATTTGTTGCGGTGACGGTTAAGTTTTTGAAAAGACTTGATAATCCTGTATCTTTAGAACAAATTAAAAAAAACAAGGATTTAAGCCATTTATCTTTAATTAAACAAAGTAGATTATCTGTAATGCCTATTGACTCTAAAAGCTGGAAGATTTTAAATAAAATGAGTAAATATTAAAAAAAAATATGCCAAAAAAAAAGAAATCAAAAAAGAAAAAAGTTAAAAAGAGAAAGAAAAAAAAATCTTCGAAAAAAAGAAGAAAAATAAAAAGAACTTTAAAAACTAAAGGATCTAAAAAGAAAAATATAGATAAAACATCATCTAATGACCAAATTATTAAAACTAAACCTGAATGGGTAAAAAGAAGTTTAGCAAATAAAGCTCAATATCAAAAAAAATATTCTGATTCTATTAAAAATAATAACTCATTCTGGAAAAAAGAAGGAAAGAGAATTACTTGGATAAAACCATACAAAAAAATTAAAGATGTCAAATATAGTAAGGACGAAGTAAGAATTAAATGGTTTGAGGATGGTACTTTAAACGCATCTGCAAATTGTATTGATCGTCATTTAAAAGATAAAAAAGATAAAACTGCAATTATATGGGTAGGGGATGATCCTAAAGATACTCAAAAAATTTCTTATAAACAATTACATCAAAAAGTTTCAAAAGCTGCTAATGGTCTAAAAAAACTAGGGATACAAAAAGGCGACCGTGTCACTATTTATCTAACGATGATACCTGAATTAGCAATACTGATGTTAGCTTGTGCAAGAATAGGTGCCGTCCACTCAATAATTTTTGGTGGTTTCTCTGCAGAGTCGATTTCAGGAAGAGTGAATGATTGTAAGTCAGAATATATAATTACTGCTGATGAGGGAGTAAGAGGAGGCAAAACTATTCCTTTAAAAGCAACGACAGATGAAGCCTTATCTAATTGTCCAGATGTTAAAAAATGTATTGTAGTAAAGAGAACTGGTAATTATGTATATTGGGATCAAGATCGAGATGTATGGTATCACGACCTAATTAAGGATGTACCAAATTATTGTGAGCCTGAGGAAATGAGTGCAGAGGATCCTTTATTTATTCTCTATACATCAGGATCAACTGGAAAGCCTAAAGGAGTATTACATACCACTGGAGGATATATGGTTTATGCTTCTATGACTCATCAATATATTTTCAATTATAAACCGAACGACATTTATTGGTGTACAGCAGATATTGGATGGGTAACTGGTCATAGCTATATAATTTATGGACCATTAGCTAATGGTGCAACAACCATTATGTTCGAAGGTGTTCCAAATTACCCAGATAGTTCAAGGTGGTGGCAGATAGTAGACAAATATAAAGTAAATACTTTTTATACAGCGCCAACAGCTATAAGGGCCTTGATGAGAGAAGGTGATGGCCCAGTTAATAAAACTACTAGAAAATCTCTAAAATTATTAGGAACTGTTGGGGAACCTATAAATCCAGAGGCATGGATGTGGTATTACAAAACTGTTGGAAATTCAAAATGTCCAATAGTCGATACATGGTGGCAAACAGAAACGGGAGGAATTCTTATAGCACCACAAACTGGAGCTATTCCACTTAAACCTGGATCAGCAACAAAACCTTTTTATGGAATTAAACCGGTGCTTGTAAATAAGGATGGTAAAGAAATAAAAGGTGAAGGTGAAGGAAGACTTTGTATAGCTCAATCTTGGCCTGGTCAAATGAGAACAGTTTATGGTGATCATCAAAGATTTATTGATACATATTTTTCACAGTTTGATGGAAAATATTTCACTGGAGACGGATGTAAAAGAGATAAAGATGGCTACTATTGGATAACTGGTAGAGTTGATGATGTAATTATTGTTTCTGGTCATAACCTTGGTACTGCTGAAATTGAAAGTGCCTTTGTTGCCCATCCCAAAGTAGCTGAGGCTGCTGTGGTTGGATATCCTCATGATATTAAAGGAAATGGTTTATATTGTTATGTCACTCTCAATGCAGGTGAGAGTGAGACAGGCGATTTAGATAGAGAGCTTAAACTTTGGGTGAGAAAACAAATAGGGCCTTTGGCAACACCAGATCTAATTCATTTTACGCCAGGGCTTCCAAAAACAAGATCTGGGAAAATTATGAGAAGAATTTTAAGAAAGATTGCAGCAAATGAGCACGGACAGCTAGGTGATACAACTACTCTTGCTGATCCAGGTGTGGTCGATAGCTTGGTTGAAAATAGAAAAAATATCTAAAATTTTATTCTTTCATTAAATTCTTTTTTTACAACATCCCATTTTAGAATAACTGAATTTAGAACTATTTTGCGATCTAAAGTTTTTAAATCTTCTGCAATTGGTGCCCACTTATATAAAGATAAAGCACTTGGATTAAATGGTAAGTCATTGTGATGATCATCCCAATTAATATTTTGTATTCTTTCATCAAAACTTTTTTTTGCATTTTCTATAATATCAATTGGCATCTTATTTGAAGTTTCATCATCTAAAATTTTTAAAAAAATTTCTTTTGCTTTCTCTATGTCTTGGTAATTAAAATTTGCTCTCAATTTTGAAAATGTAAACAATGTAAGATCTTGAAGAGCAACTGCATAAATATTCCACTTAGCCAAGTTAACTGAGTCCATAAAAGTATCATTCTCAAAATGAAGAACGTACCTAGTTCCCATTCTCGTTTTTAAATAGCCGTAAAGAGTAACCTGGCTTACCCAAGCAGATTTTGTTTGAATAAATGTTTCAAGTTCATCCAAATTGCTAATTTTCCCCTTGGGGATAAATGCTTTGAACATGGCAAAAAGATAAGTCTTAAAATCATGCCAAGTTAAGTCCCTCCACGTTAATTTGTATTTTCCCATAAAAAGCCCTATTTTTGACACTTATAACTTGAAAAGGCTAGTAAATTTACCAATTTTAACACTTTAAATCTATTTCATAATGGTTATGGTTTTCGCCAGTTATAACTAAAAAGAGAGAGGTATAAATGTCAAAACAAGAACAACACTGGGAAAAATCCAAGGGTTTGCTAATGATGACGTTAGCAATTTGGTTTGTTTTCTCAATTGGCATCTTCCTATTCGGGGCTGAAATGAATGAGGTTACGGGACCATTTGGTTATCCGTTAACTTATTGGTTCACATGTCAAGGTTCTCTTGGAATTTTCGTAATACTAATTTTCTGGTTTGCGAATAGACAAGAAAAAATTGATGAAGAGTTCGGCTTTAGTGAAAGAGGAGATGACTAATGATTAAAGGTAATTTTATAGACAATTTGCCTAAGGTTTATGGGATCTACACTGGAGGATTTTTAGGTTTCATAATCATTATGTCAATTGCCGAGCAGATGGGTATGACAGCGAAAACAATAGGTATTTGTTTCGTTGCTTTCACCGTAGCCATCTATGCTATAATTGGTTATCTATCACGTACAGCTCAAGCTGATGCGTATTACGTAGCTGGAAGACAAGTACCAACCGTGTTCAACGGAATGGCGACAGCAGCAGACTGGATGTCTGGTGCATCATTCGTTGCAATGGCAGGTGGTATTTACTTTAAGGGTTACGGTTATATGGCACTACTTGTAGGTTGGACTGGTGGATATGTATTAGTTGCATCACTTTTAGCACCTTACTTAAGAAAATTTGGCTGTTACACAGTTCCAGATTTTATTGGTACAAGATACGGTGGTAATTTAAGTAGATTTATGGCGGTAGTAGTTTTAACTGTTGCTTCATTTACTTACGTGACTGCACAAATTAACGCCACAGGTACAATTGCATCTGTTGCACTTGATATTCCATTCCAATACGCTGTATACGTTGGACTTATAAGTATCTTACTTTGTTCAATGCTTGGTGGTATGAGAGGAGTAACTTGGACACAGGTAGCTCAATATATCGTACTAATCATAGCTTACTTATTACCAGTATTCTGGATCAGTAATAAAATGGGTGCGGGTTTCTTCCCTCACTTCATGTTAGCTGATGAAGTTTCTAGAATAGCTGAATTAGAGGCTCAGTTTGGTTTTGTTAAAAACACTGCTGAAAATCTAAAAGAAGTACCAAAAGGTTTGGCTGGAATAACTAAAGCTCACTCAGCGGTGAACGCAACACCTTGGGCATTTATTTCACTAGCGTTAGCGATGATGATGGGAACAGCTTCATTGCCTCACGTTATGATGAGATATTTTACTACTCCAAGTGTAAAAGCGGCTAGAAAATCAGTAGGTTGGTCTTTATTCTTTATCTTCCTACTTTATTCTTCTGCTCCAATGTTAGCGACACTATCTAAGTTGTCATTGATTGATCCGTCACTACCAACAGGTATTATCGGTAAATCAATAGCTGAAGTTCAATCGATAGATTGGTATCAAAACTGGAACCAAGCAAACTTAATGTTTGTAAGCGACTTTAACGGAAATGGAACTCTTGAATTAAACGAGTTTTTCATGGGTGGTAAAGCCGTTGTGTTAGCAACTCCAGAGATAGCTGGATTACCATATGTAATCTCAGGTCTGGTTGCTGCTGGAGGTATGGCTGCTGCCATGTCAACAGCTGATGGTTTGATTTTAGCAATTGCAAATGCAATCTCACACGATGTTTACTATAAGATCATCGATCCAAAAGCTGAGACTGCGAAGAGATTAGTTGTTGCAAGGGTATTACTTGTAGTAATTGGTTTTGCAGGAGCAACAATCGCAGCTCTTGAGATTCAAGGTATCTTAGGTTCAGTAATCTGGGCTTTTGACTTTGCGATGTCAGGACTATTCTTCCCACTTGTACTTGGTGTATGGTGGAAGAGAGCTAATAAAGAAGGTGCTATTGCTGGTATGTTCTTAGGATTAGTTTCTGGTGCTGCTTACCTGGTTTGGGTAAGAACAGGCGGAAGTGGATTCTTAGGAATTACTCAGTTAACGTTTGGTATCTTTGGTTCAGCTGTCAGCTTAGTAGCAATGGTTGTAGTGAGTTTAATGACTCAAGCACCAAACGCTGCAACGCAGAAAATGGTTGATGAGGTTCGTGTACCAGCTGGTAAATCGATCCTTGGCAAACAACACTAAATAATCTTTTTAAGGGGCGATTAATTTCGCCCCTTTTAATTTCGATCTTTTTCCAATATAAATTTCTCAATGTCGGCTAACTTTCATCCTTTAGTATATATAATTGATTATATTCTTGGGGTAATCATGTGGACTTTGATTGGAAGAGTTGCAATGAATATTTTTCAACGAGAAGATTCTCAATTTTTTTTTATGAGAGTCTTTGTTAAATTTACTAATCCTTTAATCAACTTATTTAAACCTATCACTCCATCTTTTATCATACAACCAATCGTACCTCTTTACGTTGCTTGGTTTTTTTTTATGATAAGGTTTTACTTTATGCCTTGGGTTCTAGGCTACTCGGTGATGGGTATGTTGTCATTTCCATTAGAAAGTGAGATTTCAAGACAAATTTATCAATTTTTTAATTAAATTAGATTTTAAAATTTGGTACTAGTTAATTTAATAATCTATGAAAAAAATACAAATTTCCCCCTCAATATTATCTGCTGACTTTAGTCAATTAGGAAATGAGATTAAGAGGCTCGAGGATGCAGGTGCAGATATGATACATGTTGATGTAATGGATGGCCATTTCGTTCCAAATTTAACTATTGGACCTCCGGTCATTAAAACACTTCGAAAACATTCAGAATTAACCTTCGATGTACATTTGATGATTTCGCCTGTCCATAAATATATAAAAGATTTTGCAGATGCAGGAGCTGATATAATTACTATACACCCTGAAGCTACTGATAATTTGGCAGAGTCAATCAAGCATATTAAAAGTTTTAAAAAAAAGGTTGGTATTTCTCTAAATCCAAATACTGAGATTAACATAATTGAAAATGAATTAAAAAATGTGGATTTGATTTTAGTTATGAGTGTTTATCCAGGTTTTGGAGGGCAGAAATTTATTCCTGACGTCATTAAAAAAATTGAACTATTAAAGAAAATAAAAGATGATAAAAATTATGTGTACGACATTGAAGTAGATGGCGGAATAAATTTTTCAAATTCAAAAGATGTAATAAACGCAGGCGCAAATATTCTTGTGTCGGGAACTACAATATTTAAAGAAAATAACGGAAACATTAAAAAGAATATAGAAACACTTAAAGAAGTGTAGAATGCTGTTAGATGGATTTTTTGAAATTTTAAATGATTTTACAGAAATAATAAAAAAAAAATTCAGGGATATTTATCAAAATTCAAGTTTTTACGAAAAAAAGATTTCTAAAACTTTTGATAATGAGTTCATATATAAACCAAGTCCTCACTTACTCTCATCAATAATCAAATATCAAAATAAGAAATATAAAATTGAGGATTTTGAACTAAAGACAGTTTGGAATAGTCAAATAAGACCTAAAGATTTTGAAAAATTAAATAATTTTTTTTGGTTTTTTAGTCTTGATTTAAAGTCCTCAAAAAAATCAGTTCAAGAAGTTATCTTGAATTGGATTAATAAAAACAATAAATTTAAAAAAGAAAGTTGGGAATTTAATATTACTGCAAAAAGAATAATTTCATGGTTATCTAACCACCAACTTTCTTATAACGAAAATGATAAAGAATATAGATCAATGTTTGATTACATGATCCATAAACAAACAAATCATTTATTAAACGAAATAAAAACCTCTAAAGATTTAGAAAATAAAGTAATTGGTTGCTCTGCAATAATTTTGACAGGATTGTGTTACAAAATTGAAAAAAATTATTTAGATATTGGTTTAAATATTTTAAAAAAAATTACTAATTCCTCAATAGATAACCAGGGTTTTACAAACTCACGGAACATAAAACAGTTAATATTTTTTTTAAAATATTTTATAATCATTAGAGAATGGTTTAAAGAATCTCAAATTGAGGTTCCAGAATACATAGATGAAAATATTTATTATTTTGGACAAAGTTATGCTTTCATAAGACAAAATATAAATGCAGATCTTTTGTTTAATGGAAATAATAAATCTAGTAGACAAGATTTCGATCATTACTTAAGAAGACTTGGTTATAAATTTAAAAATGAAAATAAAGACTGTGGTGGTTACGTAATTTTAAAGAACAAAAAAATTTGCTTAGCAATGGACGCAGGATCTTCGCCAAATCCTAAATATACTCAGGATTACCAGTCGGGTGCTCTTTCATTTGAAATAATTTCAAATGGAAAGAAACTTATAACCAATTGTGGTTATTACAAAAAAAATAATCAAAATCTTAATGAAATATCAAAATCTTCAGCTGCACACAGTACATTAATAATTGATGATAATTCCTCATGTAAATTTACAAAAAAGAAAGATAAGTTAATTTTAAAATCAGGTTTAAAAATTACTCAAAAAAATTCTGTGTATGAGAAAAATTATTGGAAAATCAATGCTGCTCATGATGGATATTTTAAAAGATTTAACTCAATTCATGAGAGAAATATTGAATTTTTTCCTGAGGAAATGAAATTTGTTGGAAATGATAAGATTATAAAAAAAAAAAACAATTTTAATTTGAAGTTTGATATTCGATTTCATTTAGAACCAAATATTAAATTAATGAAAACTCAAGATAATAAATCCATTTTAATAGAGTTAGAAGATGAGGGCTGGAAATTTACTTGTGATAATTATGAAATTAATATTGATAATGGATTATACTTCGGTAATAAAAATTCATATATTGAGAACCAAAATATTTTTGTATCTGGAATATTAAATAATAATGAAGAGAAAATTAAATGGGAAATTAAAAAGATATAATGAGAAAAATTAGATCAGCTTTGATATCATTATCTGATAAATCTAATCTTAAGCCTTTGTTACAAGAATTGAAGAAAAATAATATTAAAATAATTAGTTCTGGTGGAACATTTAAAGTAATTAAAAAATTTAAGTTCAAATGTTTAGATGTTTCAGATTTTACAGGATTTAAGGAAATACTTAACGGAAGAGTCAAAACTTTACACCCAAAAATTCATGCAGGAATTTTAAACAAAAGAAGTAACAAATCTCACTCGAGTGATATTAAAAAAAATAATTTTGAGAATATTGATTTAGTAATAGTAAATTTCTATCCATTTGAAAAAATGATTGAACAAACCAAAAACCATTCAAAAATAATAGAAAATATTGATGTTGGCGGGCCAACTATGGTCAGAGCTGCTGCCAAAAATTATAATGATGTGACTGTAATAACTTCTACTGATCAATATTCAGAACTTATAAATGAGTTAAAAAAAAATAGAGGTAGTACTTCTCTAAAATTTAGGAAAAAAATGTCAAGGTTAGCTTTTAGCGAGACCGCCTATTATGATGCCGTAATTTCAAATTATTTTAACAAATTTAATAATATAAATTTCCCTAAAAGAAAAATTCTTTACACTAATTTAATAGAAAATCTTAGGTATGGAGAAAATCCTCATCAATTGGGTGCTTTCTATTCTCAAAATAAAAAAAATAAATTAGAGCAAATACATGGAAAAATTTTGAGTTATAATAATTACAATGATATTTTGGCTGCAATTACTATTTCAAAATCATTACCGAAAAACATTGGTACAGTTATTGTTAAGCATGGAAATCCTTGTGGTGTCTCTGCTTTAAAAAATAATTTAGATAGTTATATATCTGCTTTAGAGACCGATCCATTAAGTGCATTTGGTGGTATTGTTTCGTGCAACTATAAGGTTAATCAAAAACTCGCATTAATGTTAAATAAAATTTTTCTTGAAGTAGTTGTGGCCAATGGTTTTGATAAAAAAGCTCTTAAAATATTAAAATCAAAAAAAAATCTCAGGCTGATAGACTCTTCAAAAATTACATTCGATGAAGTATGTAAATTCAACTCTTTAGATAGTTTTACACTCATACAATCAGAAGATAAAAAGATTTTTTCAAAGAAGGATTTTAGAATTGTTTCGAAAAAACAACCAAGTAAATCACAGCTTGATAATTTGATATTTGCATTCAATGTTTGTCGATACACAAAATCAAATGCCATCGTCCTTGCTAGTAATAAATCCACCATTGGCATTGGTTCAGGACAACCTAGTAGATTAGACAGTTGTGAGATTGCAATAAATAAAATGAATAAGTTTTCAAAAATCAAAAGTGAAATAGTGGCTGCATCAGATGCTTTTTTCCCATTTGTTGACGGAATAGAAAAATTAGTTCAGTCAGGAGCTAGTGCAATAGTTCAGCCTGCTGGATCAATAAGAGATAAAGAAATTATAAAATTTGCAAACGAGACGAATACTGTTTTGGTTTTTTCAAAAACTCGTCATTTTAGGCATTAGTTATATTATCAATTTTAGCAGCTAAAATAAAATCATTTTCAGATAAACCCTCTATGGCGTGAGTTGTGATATTAATCTTAGCATAACCCCATCCAAAAATAATATCTGGATGATGACCCTCTTCCTCAGAAACATTTCCAACTTCATTGACAAATTTTTGACTTTCTAAAAAATTTTTAAATTCAAATTTTTTTTCTAAAAGATAAACTTTTTTATCGTTTTGAATAATCTCCCAGCCATCAACTTTTTTTTGATATTTATGAATTTCAGAAATATCAAAAGCTTTAACTCCTCCCTCACAAGGAACACATTTTTTTTCTAATAAATCATTCATAATTTAATGGAGCGGGCAAAGGGGGTCGAACCCTCGACCTTCTCGTTGGCAACGAGACGCTCTACCACTGAGCTATACCCGCTTATTTTTTAAATGTTGAAAGTATAAGCTTTTTAAAAATTAAGCAATAGTGCTTTTTGTGAAATTTCAACTGAACTGTGTCGAGAGTGTGCCGAAAAATTAACACGATATTAAAATTCTGGCACACTTAATAATTTAATTCTTTTAAATTTTTTTCAAAAATATTATTTAATTTCTCAACAAATTCTTTATCAAAGTTTTTTTGCCAATTATTCTTAGGTCCCAAATGGAAAAAAGGGATCTTTTTTTTTTCTTCGCGAGAGATAATAGACTCACTAAATCCGTTTGTTTCCTCTATCCTTTTCAAGTTCTCAAAAGAAGTAGTTTTAACTGCGTTTTTAGCTTTTTCCCTATTAAATCCACTTTTGTTATTTGTTAGTTTATCTATAAATTCTATTATCTCTTTAAATACAAAAAAGGTTTCTGACAATAAGTCTTCATATTTTAAAAATTTTATTGGTAATAAGTTATTATTTTTCCAAGATTGATAATTTAATTCCCAAGAACTAATAAATTGATAATCACTATAGTCTTTTTTCTTTTTAAAGTCGTAAGTAAAGTTATTTTTATCTTGCATTACCTCTAAAGCTTTATAATGATCGATTTGAAAATGCCTGGACATGGAGTCTAAAACATTTCTAGGATCTCTTACTATATAAATTCCACCAAGGGTGTTAGCTCGATTTGTAAAATCATTATTTCCCAATTTCACTAAAGCATTGTGTGTCTTGAAAAATTTTATCCTTCGGTCTTCATTAATTTTTTCTTGAGCTAAAATCCATAATCTTGAGGTATCTCCTGGTATTGCTAAATCATAATCAAAACTTTCTAAATATTTTTTTACAGGAAATTGTTGAACGTTCTTTAAATGATTATCACCAAGAAAAATGCCGTCTTTTGTATAATAATAAGCACTGATCAACGATCTTAACCATGTGTTGCCATTTTTAGGATATGAAGCGAGCCAAATTATCATATTTTTATCTTTAAATTATTTTTATATTATTAGTATATTTATTAAATTATGAAACTTCCAAAAACTATACCTATCTTTCCGCTCAGTAATTTTATAATTTTTCCTAAAACTACAGTGCCCTTAAACATTTTTGAGCCAAGATATATAGATATGGTTAATGATAGTATGAAAGCAGATAAGTTTATAGGTATGGTTCAACCAAATATCACAAAGAATTTTGTTAATAATAAATTACCTTCGCTTCATAAAGTTGGTTGTTTAGGTAAAATTACAAGCTTCAAAGAAGCCGATGATGGAAGATATTTAATTGACCTAAAGGGTGTAATTAGATTTGAAATCAAAAAAGAAATAGATTCAAATAAAAAGTATAGAGAATTTGAGATAAACTTTGAAAATTTTTTAGATGATTTAGAAGAAAAAAAGGGAAGCTTAAAATTTTCTGATTTGGAACTTATTTTTAAAGATTTAAAAACTTTATTTGAAAAAAGAGGATTTATCATTAATTGGAAAGCTCTAGAAAAACAAAGTTTGGATGAAACAATAAACGCTCTAGCAATGACATCACCATTTAGTTTGGAGGAAAAACAAGTTTTATTAGAGGCTAAAAATCTGGAAATTAGAAAAACAAAAATTTCTGAAATTTTAAATACTTATACTTACGATCAATTTGATAATACCACTCTTCAATAAATTAATTTTGTAAACCCATGTCAGCAATATTTTTAAAATATCTATTTAATATTTTACTCTGTCCAATTAATCTGGCTGTTGAGTCAATTAAATCCTCTCCTATATTATTTTCAGAATTAAAATATTCATAGATAAAATTAATTCCTTCTGAAAAGACAAAATTTTTACTTTTCATATTATTTTGAAATTTAACGCATACACTTTGATCAATAGGTAAACCAAGTTTTATTTTGTAATCAATTATTTTCAATAGTTCTTTTATATCTCTAACTGACATATTAAAACCCTGACCAGCTAAAGGATGAAGTTTATGCAACAAATCACCAAAGGCTAAAATGTTATCTTTATAATATTCTCTTAAATTTATTGATTTTAAATCAAATTTTGAAATCTTATGAATTTTCTTTATTTCATATTTGGGGTTGAACTTATTAATAATTTTGTTGATCTCTAATTCTGTTTTATTTTTTTTCATTCTTGCAGAGTAAACGATTGAAGTTTTTTCTTTTGATATTGGCAAAAATGCTATTGGGCCATCATTTGTAAAAATCTGTATTGCTTCATTATTGGATGATAATTTTAGGTGATCTATAATTGTTGTGAATGCAACACTATTATATTTCTTTTCAAACTTTCTTGAAAAATATTTTTTTGTTATTTCGTTTCTAATGTCACAATTAATTATTAAATCATAACTTAAATAATCTAATTTTCTATATCTTATATATTTTTTAAATCTAAAAAATTTACTCTTTTTAAGTTCAATAATTAATTGTTTAAATATTTTTTGATTCTGTAAGATTGAAAAGAGATTGTCTTTTTGATCCTCGAATTTTAAAATTTCTTTGTCTTTAGAGTTTTCTGTAAATATTTTAATTTTTTTTATTGGCCACAACATTTTTTTAATATTTGATATTTCCCTGTTAAAATAATCAATATTTGATTTTGAGATTCCGATTGTACGAGTTGTATCTATTTTAGTGTTTTTTTTCTTATAAAATAAATCAACAAATATCTCTTTTTTAATTAAGGCTTTTGCCAGAGCTAAGCTTGTAAGGTTATCACCTAATATACATACTTTCATAATAAATTTAATTTTAACAAGAAAAATTAGATGATACAAAGTGATAAATTTGATTCACTTAATATGAACATAAAAAAAATTGTTAATATAACTCTTCTTTTTATTGCTAAAAGGTTAACAGAAATATTTGGTTTTCTAATATTATCTGCAGGTATCTTTTTGTTTGTCTCATTAGTTACATATTCTCCAGAGGATCCAAATTTTATATTTCCTGAAAATACAGAAATAAAAAATCTTTTGGGCTTTAGGGGAAGTTATATTTCTGATATTTTTTTTCAATCAATCGGTTTAGTCTCTTATTTAATCTCATTAACTCTAACCTTTACTGGTATAAATATCATTTTAAGAAAAGATTTTTTTTTAATAATTGAAAATATTTTTTATTCAATTCTATATTCAATTTTTGGATCACTATTTTTAAATCATTTTTATAATACTGATTTTGCCCTTTTCATTAATGGTAACGGGGGTTTTATAGGAAATTATTTAAATGAAAATTTTTTTAAAAATTTAATAAGTTTGAATGAAAATATATCCTATTACTTTTTAATCATCTTAATAATTACACTTTTTTTACTTAGTGTAAATTTTAGTCCAAGAAAATTTTTTAATTTTCTCAAAAAAATTAATTTTCTCAATCCTAAAAGTAACAAAAATTATACAGACAAAAGTGAGGTTATTAATGAATATATTCCACAAGAAGAAATTAAAAATTTAATCCAAGAAGATTTACCTTTTATAAAAGCTGACGAAATAAAAAAAACTGAAATAACAAAATTTAAATTACCTAGCCTAGATTTACTTAAAATTCCGTCTAAAAAGGAAAGAGAAAATTCTGAAAAAAATCAATCAAGCGATCCTGAATTTTTAGAAAAAATATTATTAGATTTTGGTGTTAATGGAAAAATCAAAAAAATAAGTCACGGACCAGTTGTTACATTGAATGAATTTGAACCTGCTGCTGGTGTAAAGGTTTCTAAAATTATAAATTTATCTGATGATATCGCAAGAAACACTAGTTCTGAGTCAGCTAGAATTTCAACCATTCCAGGAAGCAACACTATTGGTATTGAATTGCCTAATTCATCAAGAGAAAATGTTTATTTGAGTGAGATTTTAAATAACTCCGACTTTAAGAAAAAAGAAATTAAATTACCAATTGCTTTAGGTAAAAGTATTTCTGGAAAACCAATAGTTGGCGATTTATCTTCAATGCCTCATTTGTTAATAGCTGGAACAACTGGATCTGGAAAGTCAGTTTGCATTAATACAATAATATTATCACTGCTTTACCGTCATACCCCTGAGAGATGTAAATTTATTTTGATTGATCCTAAAATGCTTGAACTATCAACGTATGAAGGTGTGCCTCATCTTTTGTGTCCAGTGATAACTGAAGCAAAAAAAGCTGCCTCAGTTTTAGGCTGGGTGGTTAAAGAGATGGAAAGTAGATACAGACTTATGACTAAAGAAGGAGTTAGAAATATAGATGGTTACAACTCAAAACATAAACTTCCAATGCCCTATATAGTCGTAGTGGTCGATGAAATGTCAGATTTGATGTTGGTTGCAGGAAAAGAAATTGAAAACTATATTCAAAAATTATCTCAAATGGCAAGGGCAGCTGGAATACACATTATCATGGCTACTCAAAGACCGAGTGTTGACGTTATTACAGGAACAATTAAAGCAAACTTTCCTACACGAATATCTTTCCAAGTGACATCTAAAATAGATAGTAGAACCATATTAGGGGAGCAAGGTGCTGAACAATTATTAGGTAAAGGTGATATGTTGTATATGTCATCTGCTAACAGAGTTATAAGAATACATGCACCATTTGTATCTGACAATGAGATTGAAAATATTAACAATTCTTTAAGATCTCAAGCAGAACCAGATTATGTAGACGAAATCCTAAATTTTGCAGATGAAAAAGAAATGGGTGATGGATCCAAAAATATGGGCGATAAAGATGAACTTTATCAAACAGCTGTTGAAATAATAAAATCTGAAGGGAAAGCATCAACGTCTTTTTTACAAAGAAAACTACAAATTGGATATAATCGAGCAGCAAGAATAATTGATATGATGGAAGAAGAAGGAATCGTGAGTAAGGCCAATCATGTTGGAAAACGTGATGTTCTTTGATGATTAATAGATTAATTTTTTTATTTCTTTTATTTTCGACTGTTGAAGCTTCAGCAAATATTAAAGAAAAAATTATTCAAAATTTAAAAGCTACTAATAATCTAACATTTAATTTTGAACAAAACGTTAATGGTGAGACAGAAAATGGTCATTGTGCACTTTCGTACCCACAAAAAATATTTTGTAAATATAATTTAAAAAATGGTAAAATTTTAGTTTCTAATGGAAAATCCATTGTGATTAAAACCAACAGGAGCTATTACCTTTATCCGCTCAAGCGAACACCATTAAATTTGATTTTAAACAAAAATTTTTTACTTGATAAAATTGAAACTTTAGATGAAAGAATTTTAGATAATAAATTTGTAAATTTTAAGTTTTTTGAAGAAGATTTTGAGGTGAATATTTTCTTTGATTATAATACTCTCAATTTGATCGGTTGGCAAACTACAGATATTTATCAAAATCTAAGTATCACTTTTTTAAATTCAGTTAAAAAAAATCAAAAATTAAATAGTAATTTATTTGTTTTACCTCAACAAAATTAAATTAAGACAGACTCCGTTTTATAAATTTTCATACCTCTTGAAATATAATTATTTAATGCATTTTTATGATCCAAAGAGCAAGTATGTACCCAGACTCTATTAGTATTTTCAGAGAAAGAATTTTTTATAGCTGATGTCAAAAGAAACGAGCCTAATTTTTTATTTTGATATTCTTTGAGTAAGCCAAGATAAGCAATCTCTGTCTCCTTTTTTTCCTTGTGGAAAATAAGTTCAAAGTAACCAGCCATATCGTTAGCTTTTTTAAGAATATAAGTTTTTACCTTTTGATCAGAAATATATTCCATCCACTGTTTATCTGTCCAAACTAATCGATCCGTCCACCGATGTTCTTTACCTATGCTTTTATAAAAAAACTTATTTATTTGAAAATCTGCTGGATCACTAAGATCAATTAAGCAATCATCTGGATAAAATTTTGATTTTTTTAAGTCTTTAAGTGAATTGATTTCTAAGTAATTTCTTTCAACTTTAGTGCTCACTCCACCATCCTTCCAACTTTTTCACCTCCAAATAGATGAAAGTGTAAATGAGGTACTTCTTGACCACCGTGCTCAGAAATATTAGCTAAAGCACGATAACCTTTACCACCGTCAACTGATATCCCAAGCTTTTTGGCAACTAAATTTATACCCTTTAACAAACCAACCATTTCCTCTGGAGAAGCGTTTTGAGTAAAATCATCGAGGTCAATATATTTTCCTTTAGGTATTACCAGCGCATGAATTTTTTTTTGTGGGTTAATATCATGAAATGATAAAACATAATCATCCTCGTAAATTTTTTTACAAGGGATTTCACCCCTTAAAATTTTTGCAAATATATTATTATTGTCATAGGTCATAATTGATTTTATTCATTAATTGATCTACCAGTTATATCTGTTGTAAAATATTGGTGAACCATTACTGAAATTGTTCTTATGTTGTTCATAATTCTGTCAATATCTAAATCGAAATCTGCATCATTACAATTTAATTCTTTATAATAATAAACCTCAGTTAATGCTAAGCTTGGTTTCAATTCCTCGCTAATAATGTTTGTTATATTTTTTTTCTTATCTAATACAAAATTATATCGACATACATTTTGAGTTGCCCAAGTTAGTATTGTTAAGATAATCAATCCAATAATTATTTGGGCCCTTAATATTGAAAACATATTATTTTTTTCTTTTATTAAGTTCTTCCATTACATCTTCAATTTTTACATCATTTGCCTCTAGGTACATTATCAAATGATAAAAAACATCAGCTGCTTCATGAATTTTGTTTGAATTTTTATCTACTGCCTCAATAAGTTCATTAATTTCTTCTAAGACCTTTTCTTTGCTCAAAGATTTATCACTAAGAAGTTTATTTGTGTAAGAACCATCTACTGGAGTTTTTTTTCGATCTCTTGCAAGATTAAATAAGCTTTCTAAAGTATTGAGCATTTTAAATTCTAACAGGTATTCCTTTTGAGTCCAAATAATCCTTAGCTTCTTTTATAGAGTGTTTTCCATAGTGAAATATAGAGGCAGCTAGAACCGCGCTAGCTTTTCCAGATTTAATTCCATCTACAAGATGGTCCAAGTTTCCAACCCCACCAGATGCAATAACTGGAATATTTACTTTAGATGAAATTCTTGACATAAGATCAACATCATAACCTGCTTGTGTTCCATCTCTATCCATTGAGGTCACTAATAATTCCCCTGCGCCGTTTTTTTCCATTTGTTCAGCATACTCTAATGCATCAATACCACTGTTATTTCTTCCTCCGTGAGTAAACACTTCCCACTTATCTCCACTTTTTTTGGCATCTATTGCAACTACAATGCATTGAGATCCAAATTTTTTTGAACTATCGATAACGACTTTTGAATTCTCAACTGCCGCAGTGTTTATGGAAACTTTATCAGCTCCACAATTAAGCAATTTGTTAATATCTTCAACACTTCTCACACCACCTCCTACAGTTAGTGGCACAAAACATTTTTTTGAAGTTTTCTCTACAACATCATAAATAGTATCTCTATTTTCATTTGATGCAGTAATATCTAAAAAGCAAATTTCGTCTGCTCCACCATCGCTATAGATTTTAGCTTGTTCTACAGGATCACCCGCATCTTTTAGATCGACAAAGTTTATACCCTTAACAACACGACCATTTTTGACATCTAAACAAGGTATTATTCTATTTTTAAGCATCTTCTTTTACTAATTCTTCTAATTTTATATCACCATCATAAATAGCTTTACCAACTATTATACCTTCAACATTTTTTAAATTCTTCGCTTTTTTAATATCATCTATCGATGAAACACCACCTGATATAATTACGGGGCACTTTGACATCTCAGCAACTTTCATTGATTCATTAAAATTTGGACTTTGTTTCATGCCGTCTCTATTAATATCAGTATAAATTAATCTACTTACACCATAGTCGTTAATTTCTTTTAAAAAATCTAAAGTTAATTGATTAGAGCTTTCTTTCCATCCAGATACTGACAAATACCCGTCTTTAGCATCTAAACCTAGAGCAATATGATTTTGAAATTTTTCACATGATTCTTTTAAGAAATTTTTGTCTTTAATAGCGGCACTTCCCAGAATTACTTTCTCTACACCAGCATCAATGTATTTTTGAATACTATCAAAATTTCTGATACCACCACCTACTTCAACTTTTAAATTAAATTTACCAACTATATCCTGAATAATATCTAAATTTACTGTTTCACCAATTAAAGCACCGTCTAAATCAACTATATGTAAATTTTTAAATCCATGATCTTTATATTTTCCTGCTTGTTCAATTGGAGACAACTCATACTCAATCTTTTTATCGAAATCTCCTCTAACTAATCTTACACACTTTTTATCTTTAATATCTATTGCAGGAAATATTTTCATTTTACAAATTTACAAAATTATCAATAATTTTAAGCCCAATCCTATCACTCTTCTCTGGATGAAATTGGGTTCCAAAAATATTTTCTTTTTCAACAGAGCAAACAATATTTGATGAATAATCTGTTGTTGCTGAAATCACTTTTTTATCTCTTGGTACAAATTCATAACTATGAACAAAATACATATGAGAATTATTTTCTACATCTTTAAAAATTTTACTATCTTTAACAATATTGATTTGATTCCAACCGATATGAGGAAGTTTAAATTTTCCATTTTGATTATCTATTTTTGAAACTTTTCCTGAAATCCATCCTAAGCCTTTAGTTTCGGTTTCTTCATAGCCAACATCTGCAAACATCTGCAAACCAACACAAATTCCAAGTAGAGGTTTTTTATTAGTTATTGCAAATTCATTTAAAGTATCTGTGAGACCGTTAATTTTACTCAAGGCATCCACACAACTTTTAAATGAGCCCTGCCCTGGTAAAACTACTTTGTCACTTGATTTTATCTTATTTATATCTGAGGTAACCTCGATAGTTACTTTATCTTTTGCTACTTCTTTAAAAGAATTTATTACCGAGCTTATATTGCCCGATTTATAATCAACAATAGTAACATTCATTAAACTTATAAAGAACCTTTTGTAGAAGGAATCGTTTTTTTATTCCTCGGATCTATTTCTAATGCAGTTCTTAGAGATCTTGCTAATCCTTTATAGCAGGACTCGATAATGTGGTGACTATTATCACCATAAATATTTTCAACGTGTAGAGTAATTCCAGCAGCTTGAGAAAATGCTTGAAACCATTCTTTAAAAAGTTCTGTATCCATCTCGCCAAGTTTTTCGACCTTTAAATTAACTTTCCAAATTAAATAAGGTCTATTTGAAATATCGATTGCAACACGTGATAGAGTTTCGTCCATTGGAATCATCGCATGAGCATACCTTCTAATTCCAACAGATTTTTTCAAAGCTTTTTTTAAAGCTTCACCAATGGCAATTCCTGTATCTTCAGTTGTGTGGTGTAGATCAATATGAGTATCTCCTTTAGCTTTTATACTCATGTCTATTGAAGAATGCTTTGATAGTTGTTCAAGCATGTGGTTTAAAAAACCTATTCCTGTGTCAATTTTGTATTTACCTTTACCGTCAATATTTAAATCAACACTAATGCTTGTTTCTTTTGTTTTCCTGCTTATTTTGCCTTTACGCTTCATAATTAAAAACAGGTATACATATATTATTCAATTATGGCAATAATACTAAACCTGGGCTTGAAGTATCAAATTTAGTATCCATTTATAAGCTATGACAACAATTGTGTTAGTTAGAAAAAACAACGAAGTGGTAGTAGCTGGTGACGGGCAAGTAAGTATGGGCAATACTGTAGTAAAAAGCACTGCCTCAAAAGTCAGAAAAATTGAGAAGAGAGATGTCGTGGCTGGTTTTGCTGGATCAACAGCTGATGCATTAACTTTATTTGAAAGATTAGAGGGAAAATTAGAAAAACATGCTGGGAACTTATCTAGAGCTGCTGTGGAGTTAGCTAAAGATTGGAGAACTGATAAATATCTAAGAAGATTAGAAGCGCTAATGGCGGTAGGTGACAAGAACAATAGTTATATAATTTCAGGTACTGGTGACGTTCTAGAACCTGAGGGAGATGTTATTGGTATTGGCTCTGGTGGTAATTATGCTTTAGCTGCAGGAAAAGTCTTAATGGAGAGTGATATTTCAGCAGAAGAAATTGCAAAAAAAGCTATAAGAGTTGCAGCTGATATCTGCGTATTCACAAATGAAAATGTCAAAGTTGAGAAAATATAATGGATAAATCAAACGTAACTCAATTACATCCTAAAGGCGATCAACAAAAAGAGGAAGCTTCATTAGTAAGCTCTTTGTCTCCAAGAGAAATTGTTTCTGAATTAGACAGGTTTGTTGTCGGTCAAAATAAAGCTAAAAAAGCAGTTGCTGTTGCCTTGCGAAACAGATGGAGAAGGCAAGCTTTAAAAGGTGAAATGAGAAATGAAGTTTTGCCAAAAAACATTTTAATGATTGGGCCAACAGGTGTTGGTAAAACAGAAATTTCAAGAAGACTTTCTAAATTAGCAGAAGCACCTTTTGTAAAAGTTGAAGCAACTAGATTTACTGAGGTAGGTTATGTTGGAAGAGATGTAGAACAAATTGTTAGAGATTTAATTGAAATAGCTATTGCAATGGAAAAAGTTAAAAAGAGAAAAGAGGTCTACGCAAAAGCTCAAAAATTAGCTGAAGAAAAAGTACTAGATGCTTTAGTTGGGAAAAAAGCAAGCACTGCTACAAGAGAAAGCTTTAGAAAAAGACTTAGAGATGGTGATCTAGATAATAACGAGATAGAAATAGCTGTCAGCGAAAGTGGTGGTAATGGTACATCATTTGAAATTCCTGGAATGCCAGGTGCTAATGTAGGAATGATTAATATTGGCGAGATGCTTGGAAAGTCTATGGGTAAGCAGGAAAAAAAGAAAAAAATGACAGTAAAAGAATCTCACGAAATTTTGATAAATGACGAGTCTGACAAATTAATTGAACAAGATAAAATAATTAAAGCTGCAAAAATCTCCACTGAAAACAATGGGATAGTTTTTTTAGATGAAATAGACAAAATTTCTGGGAGAACAGACAGGGTTGGTGGAGATGTATCTAGAGAAGGTGTGCAGAGAGATTTATTACCCTTAATTGAAGGAACAACAGTTAATACAAAATATGGACCTATAAAAACTGATCATATATTATTTATCGCATCTGGTGCTTTTCAATTAGCTAAACCCTCTGATTTACTCCCCGAGTTACAAGGGAGACTACCAATCAGAGTTGAATTAGAGGCTTTATCAAGTGAGGATTTCAAAAGAATTCTTAAAGAACCTGATTTTAGTTTAATTAAACAGTATGTAGCTTTGTTAAAGACTGAGAATGTTGATCTTGAATTTACTGAAGATGGGATTGATGCAATCGCCAATATTGCTTCTGAGGTAAATGCAACTGTTGAGAATATAGGTGCTAGAAGATTACACACAATAATAGAGAAAATCCTTGATGAAATTAGTTTCACTGCGACTGACAGATCTGGTGAAAAAATCTCAATAAATAAAGAATATATAAACAAAAATCTTGATAATCTTGTCAAAGATACAGATCTATCAAAATTTATTTTATAATTTTTTTTTTAAAAAAATATAAAAAGCTCCACTGCCACCATCTTCAATTTCGGCATCAGTTATAGTTTTTATTTTTTTCATTAAGCTAGAATTATTTTTAATAAAATCAGGAACAGAATTTTTTAAAATACCAAATTTCTTTGAAATATATGGGTCTTTGTCATTTTGAGAATGAAGTCCTTTACCGGTAACTATTATAACTTTGGAGACCTTTTGATCAAAACAATGAGTTATAAAATTTTCAACTTTTTTGTTTGCTTCATCAAGTGTGTAACCATGAAGGTCTAATGATTTAGTAATATGAAATTTGTTATCTTTTTTTTCTAAATCTTTATTTGGTAGCTTTTCATTTTTTTCTAAAAAGTCCTTCCAATCCTTTTTGTCTTTATCTGAAATATTGTTGTTCAATTAAGAAAGTGTGTCTACTAACTGCCAATTTGGATTATTAGTGCTTGTGTCTCTTGAAAATACCCAGGTATCATAAATCTTCTTAATTTTTTCGGGGTCTCCAGAAACTATCTTTTTATCTTTATCCCTAATACAAGTTATTACTTCACCTACAAACTCTACAGTTACCTGTAAAATTTTTCCTAAATATTTGTGTTCTTTTATATTCGCTGAATTAACCCCAATAAAAGTGATTTCAGCAAGATGACCTCTTTTACCTCTCTCTTTTAATGCGGTGTTAAATTGGTCGTAAATTTTATTGCTCAATAAAGGCTTGCTTGTAGTTAATTTATTGTCACTATCACCGAAGTCTGTAATAATAGTTTCGTATGCTATTTTAGCGCCTTTTAAAAAGTCTTTTTTTGCATTTTCATCAAAATCAGTTTTTTTATTTATTTTTGTTTCAGGGTTTATATTTTTCAACATTTCCTCAAACTGAGGTGAGGCTTTCCCCTCAAAACCTGTTCTTTTTCCTAAAATTCCTCTAAGTCTTAAAAAAATGAAGCCAGCAATCATTGCTAATAAAATAATATCAATATACTCAAAACTATAATTCATAAACTGAACTTAATTACTATGTTGATTAATTTCAACTAACAATTACATTAAAGACAAATGAACACAGTACTTTTAGCTGTTATTTTAATCCCAATTGTAGAGATTTACCTTTTTATAAAGATTGGGTCTCAAATAGGAGCTTTCAGCACCATATTCTTGGTATTTTTTACTGCGGTTGTAGGAGTGTACTATGCCAGATACGAAGGGATTAACACTCTAAGATCTGGAATGAC
This sequence comes from uncultured Pelagibacteraceae bacterium, assembly GCA_902576375.1. GTDB lineage: Bacteria > Pseudomonadota > Alphaproteobacteria > Pelagibacterales > Pelagibacteraceae > Pelagibacter. The sequence continues at coordinate 11,791 of CACGUZ010000001.1, read as the reverse complement.
GCAAATTATTAAAAATCAAATTCCAGCCCACGAATTAATTTCTGGTGCCGCAATAGCATTTGCAGCTGTTCTGTTAATCATACCAGGATTTGCAACTGACTTGATTGGTTTCCTCTTAATCATCCCAATAACACGAAAGTTTATATTAGGGAGATTTAACAAAAAATTTGAAAATAAAGAGACAAAAAAGAGTGATTTTATTGAAGGAGAATTTGAAGATATAGAAGATGACAATGACAGAAAAATTTAAAATTTTGGCAAAATACATAAAAGATATGTCCAGTGAAACACCAGATGTTGAAACTTATCTATCTGCAGGGAATAACATGGGTAAATATCAATTAGATATTGATATCAAATCAATAGCCCTAAAAAACAAAATGATTGAGATTAATATTACATTAAAATTTCAACACAAAGACACCCAAGTCAAAAAATCTTATTTTGAAATTATTTACGCAGTAGCAGTAAAAATCGACGAGTCCATAAAAGAAAAAAAAGATCTAGAAAAAATTGTTCTTTGTGATGTGCCTAATTCGGTTTATCCAGATTTAGAAAAGTCATTTTTAGATATGATGCATAATTCTGGATATCCTAATATCAAATTAGAAAAAAAAATTGATTTTACAAAACTTTATTTAGAAAGATTTAATTAAAAAAAATTTTTCTTAAGAGATGACTTAAGATAAATTTGGTGATTTTTAAGCTCTTCTGGAGATGGTTTAACAATCTTAGTAGAATAAATGATTTTTCCTGTATTTAATTTTGAAACGTCCTCCTCTGTATTTTTAAAGTCTAATGTTGGTTCTTTTTGATCTATAAGATTTATATAAACCTTAGCTAACAAATCACAGTCTACGAGTGCAGTATGTTGTACCCTTTTTGAATTATCTATCCTATATCTCTTACATAAGGCATCCAAACTTGCTTGAGATCCTGGAAATTTATTTCTAGCTAGTAATACGGTGTCAACGATTTCGTTATCAATTTTGTTTTTTCCGATGATTTTAAGTTCATTATTTAAATGAGATAAGTCAAATTCTGCGTTATGAATTATTAATCTTTTATCTTTTATAAATTTTAGGAAATCATCTGCTATTTCTCCAAATTTCATTTTGTCTGATAAAAAACTGTCTGAATACCCATGCACTTCGAATGCGTCTACAGATACTTTTCTTTCGGGATTCAAATAACAATGAAATTTGTTTTTTGTAGGTATTAAATTATCCAACTCAATACACCCTATTTCTACAATTCTATGCCCCTCTTTGACTGAAATGCCAGTTGTCTCTGTATCTAAAACAATCTCTTTCATTCTAAATTTTTTATAATTTCCTTTACTCTAATTTTAACAGAATTTTTTTTAAAATTATTCTTAATTATAAATTGAGACTTTTTCTTTTTTAAAACAAGCGACAGTTGCATCCTTTTAAAGTTATTTAGTATTTTCATATTAAAATTTTTTCGTTTTTTTAGTCTTTTTAAAATTTCTGACTTCTTAGACTCAACAAAAATTAATATATCCTTTTTTTTGTTAATCTTGTTCTCCAATAGAAGAGGAATATCTAATACAACAAGTTTCTTGTGTTTGTTCTTTCTTAAAAAATTATTCATTTTTTTTCTAACTTCATAATGAACAATTTTAATAATTTTTTTTAAATTTTTACTATCAGATAAAATTGCACCAATAATTTCTTTTTTTTTTACAGGAAAAGATTCAAAATAATTTGGAAGTTCTTTTTTTAATTTTTGAAAAACTTTCCTGTTATGTTTATAAATTTTTGCAACCTCTAAATCAGCATTAAATACGGGAAGACTGAAACATTTAGCTATGTAAGTTTTACCAGAACCTATATCTCCTAAAATACCTATTCTTTTCATAAATCTAAAAAAATTTTTAATTCCTTGTTAATTTCTGGTTTAACTTTGTGCCATAATACAAACGCCTCGAAAGCCTGATAAATAAACATCATTTTACCATTAGAAACCTGACAGCCTAAGTTTTTCCCAGTTCTTAAAAAATTAGTTTCTTTTGGATTGTAAATAACATCGTAAAATAACTTTTCTTTATTTATATTTTTAAAGTCTAAATTAATATTATCTTCTTTATTTAAGCCCAGACTAGTGGCGTTAATAATCATATCAAATTCAGGTTGATTTCCCCAATCAACTATACTGATATTTGAAAAATATTTTTTTAATTTTTCAGTTTTTTGCTTAGTTCTATTACTTACTATAATTTTAGAGACACCTAATTTTTCTAAAGCATAAATTATAGAGGGTACTACACCGCCAGCTCCCAATATAAATATTGTTTTGTTTTCTAAATTAAATTGGGTTTCCTTTAAACTCAATTCAAAACCTTTTATATCAGTGTTATGACCGATAAGTTTTTTATCTTGTTTGTATATAGTATTAACAGATTGCGTAATTTGAGACTCTTTACTTAGCGTATCCAAAAAAGGAATGACATCACTTTTAAAAGGGACAGTAACATTTATTCCATCTAATTTATCCTCCCTAATTTCAGAAATAATTTCTTGGATCTCGCTTTTATCTATTTTTTTTCTATCATAATTTGCATCAATATTATTTTTTTCAAACCAATAATTATGTAATTTGGGTGATAGTGAATGCTCAATAGGATTTCCAATTACAAGATATTTTTTCATTTATAATTATCTAAATATTTTTTAATTTTTTCAATCGGAAGTCCCATTATTGTATTTTCGTTTCCATCAATACTTGAGAACAAATCTCTTCCCTCACCCTCTATCTGATAAACATTATAAGCATATAACGCCTCATCCGAAATTTTTAATAAATATTCTTTTAGTTCTTCCTCTGTCATTTTTTTCATTGTCAGTGAAGCTTTATCAGTATGGTTCCATATCATAGATCCGTTTTTGGAGATACAAACTGAGCTTATTAAATGATGTTTTTTACCATTGAGTTTTTTTAAAATTCTTAAAGCTTCATTTCTATCGTTAGGTTTTGATATCAGTTCTCCCTCTAAGTCAATTACACTGTCAGCACCCAAAACTAAATCATCAACATATTTGTTGCTTACTTTGTTAGCTTTTAATTCAGCTAAATTTTTTGATATGATTTCAGGTGTAGCTTTTTCTTTTAATAAACTTAATTTCACAATATCTTCATCTACATTTGATGGTTTTACTTCATTAAAAATATCATTTTCGTCCAGTATTTTTTTTCTAACCTTACTTTTGGAAGCTAGAATAATTTTAAACATTTTCTTTATATATCTCGTATATTTTAATTACTGAAGCTGCAGTTTCTTCTACAGATTTTCGTGTGACATCGATGAATGGCCATTTATATTTTTTGAAAGTATTTCTTGCCATATCTACTTCTTTCTTGATTTGCTCTAGATCTGTATAAAGTTTATTTTTGTTTTCCTTAAGAGAGTTCATTCTATTTTTCCTAATCTCTACAAGCCTTTCTGGCTCAGTATTTAATCCAACAATGCATGAAATTTTAGGGTTTTCTTTTAAAGCTTCTGGTAAAGAATTTTCATTTATCAAAGGTATATTGGATGTTTTAAACCCTTTGTTAGCTAAAAAAATTGCAGTTGGGGTCTTGCTGGTTCTGCTTACTCCCAACAAAATTATATCAGATTCTTTTATTTCTTTTACAAGATTGCCGTCATCATGGTTCATTGTAAATTGAATTGCTTCGATTCTTTTATAATATTCTTCATCAAGAGCGTATTGTCCACTTGGTTGGTGTGAAGCTTTTTGATTTAGAAGTTTTGAAAAACTCAATATTAGATCACCTAACACCCCAAAGCATGGAATTTTTTTCGTGTCACTATTTTTTGCAAGATATTTTGCTAGATTACTATCAACAATAGAGTAAAGGATTATTGAATTTTTTTCTTTTTCTGCACTTTCTAAAATTTTTATAATTTGATTTTCTGTTCTGGTAAAAGAATAAGTATGTATTTTATAATTTATATTTTTAAATTGAGCTTTGATGGCTATAAAAATACGATCAAGAGTTTCACCAGTTGCATCTGATATAAGATAAATTTGATATAAATTACTCATGTATAATTTGTGTATAAATTTGTACTATTTTTATCATATTGAACATTTTCCATTTTTTAAAATTTTTGGTGTAAAACAATGCTTTTATTAACAAAATTAAACATGTTAAAATCTCCAGTAATCATTTGGTGTATTTAGTTAATAAGCTTCAATTTTGCGTATATATTTATTAAAATTTAAGTTCTAAATGTTAACAAACTGTCTATAAAATGTTTAATAAATTTAATCACCATTATTCACAGAATATACTAACATTACAATCAATTATATTTAATTATTAATATGTCTCCGATCGAAGAAGTAATAATAAACAAGAAAAGTGATATTAATCCTATTTGGATAATGAGACAGGCTGGTAGATATTTACCAGAATTTAGAGAAATAAGAAAACAAAATCCTGATTTTATTAAATTATGTCTTAATGAAAAATTATCAAGCGAGATCACTTTGCAACCTTTAAAAAGATTCAATTTGGATGCAGCAATAATTTTTTCTGATATCTTAATGTTACCATATGGTTTAAACCAAATTGTTGAATTTAAAAAAAATTTAGGCCCATTACTTGGTAATTTAGACTTAAAAGAAATTTCGAATATTGAAGAAGCCGAATTTGTAGAAAAACTATCTCCGGTTTATGAATTAATTAAATTAGTTAGTAACTCCCAATTTACTAAAAATAAAACCACTATAGGTTTTGTTGGAGCACCATGGACTCTATTAGTTTATATGATTAATAAAAAATCACCAAAATTAAGCTTGAATGAAAATTTTTTCGAGGACAAACTTTTAATTGATAAAGTTTTAAAAATTTTAGATAAATTTTTAAAAATACATATTAAAAACCAGATTGAAAATGGTGCTCAGATAATTCAAATTTTTGATAGTTGGGCCGGTCTGTTAAAAGAAAAAGATTTACCTTATTATATCTATGACCCTACCTTAAGCTTGGTTAACTACACTAAATCTTTAAATGTGCCTGTTATTTGCTTTCCAAGAGGTATTAGAAAGTATAAAGATTATTGTGAAATTATTAAACCGGACACAATTTGTATTGATTATGAAGTTGATCCAATAAAAATCAATAAAGAAATAAAAATTCCTGTTCAAGGTGGAATGGATCCAAAAGTTTTGCTTTCTAATAAAGAGAACTTAAAAAAAGAAACAACCAAATATTTAGATATATTTAAAGATCATCCATATATATTTAACTTAGGACATGGCGTTCTTCCAGAGACAGACCCTAATATGATGGATTATTTAGTAAAAACTGTGAAGGATTATTAATGATAAAAAAAATAGACCATCCACCGGTAAATTTTGGAAAAACTGGAGTTTTAATTGTTAACCTTGGAACTCCCGACTCAACAAGTTGGTTTGATATAAGAAAATATCTAAAAGAGTTTTTATCGGATAGGAGAGTAATCGAGGTTAACCCGATAATTTGGCAAATCATATTGAATGTAATTATATTAACCTTTCGGCCATCTAAAACAGCTAAGGCTTATAAAGAAATTTGGATGAAAGATAAAAACATTTCTCCACTTTTACATTACACTCGAAAGCAAGCAGAAAAGCTTTCAAACCTAATATCTGAAAAAAACTTAATAATAGATTACGCAATGAGATATGGAAATCCGAGCATAAAAAGTAAAATCGCAACTCTTCATGAAATGGGTTGTGAAAATTTAATAATTCTACCACTTTATCCTCAATACGCAGCAGCAACTACAGCAACCGTCTGTGATGAAGTATATAGAACTCTTATGAAAATGAGATGGCAGCCCTCACTAAAAATAGTGCCACATTATGAATCTGACCCTTTATATATAGAAGCGCTTGTAAATTCTTTGAATAAGAAAATTAAAGAAATAAATTGGAAACCGGATTTGATATTAGCTTCTTATCACGGAATACCACAAAAATATTTTGATAAAGGTGACCCTTACCATTGCTATTGTCATAAAACAACAAGACTTATATCAGAAAAATTTACTTCAGTTGAGATTAAGACAACATTCCAGTCTAGATTTGGCCCTGAGAAGTGGCTTCAACCTTACACAGACAAAACCTTAGAGAGTTTACCTAAAGAGGGTAAAAAAAATGTTTTAGCTATATGTCCAGGATTTTCCTCAGATTGTGTAGAAACTTTAGAAGAAATACAAATTCAAGGAAAAGAGAGTTTTTTAGAATCTGGCGGAGAAAATTTTGATATGGTGCCATGTTTGAATGATAATGACGATCACATAATTTTATTAAAATCTTTAATTCAAAAAAATATCTGATTAATGAATACTTATTTACTTTTTAAATCGTTACATTTAATATCTGTTATTTCTTGGATGGCTGGATTGTTATATCTTCCAAGAATTTTTGTTTACCATTCTCAAAATAATACTCAGCCGATTATATCAGATGTATTTAAGGTTATGGAAAGAAAACTATTTTTTTATATCATGACACCAGCAATGATATTATCCTGGCTATTTGGCTTGCTACTTATCCATGAAATAGGATTTCAACAACTTGGACAAACCTGGATGATTTTGAAATTGATATTTGTGATTATATTAACAATTTATCATTTTTATCTTGGTCGAATTTTAGGACAGTTCAAATTAGATCTTAATACACATTCACATAAATTTTATCGATTTATAAACGAAATACCGACGTTATTGCTTGTTTTAATCATATTTGTTGTGATTTTTAAGCCTATCTAGGGTTGAATATTTACAAATAGTATATATATTTACCTAATTATTAAGTCCTTAATAATTTTATTCATGAACATACAAGAACTAAAACTCAAATCATCCGAACAACTTATTACACAAGCAGAGGAGCTTGGTATTGAGAACGCAAGCACACTAAGAAAACAAGAAATTCTCTTTGCAATTCTTAAAAAAGTTGCTGAAAAAGAAGAAATTACAGGAGCTGGCGTTTTACAATTGCTCCAGGATGGATTTGGTTTTTTAAGAGCCATGGAATCAAACTATCTTCCAGGACCTGACGATATTTATGTCAGTCCAAGCCAAATAAGAAAATTTGGATTAAGAACTGGAGATACAGTAGAAGGGCCAGTTAGAGCACCCAAAGAGGGAGAGAGATATTTTGCTCTTTTACAAGTAAGTAAGATAAATTTCGAAGAACCTGATAAGTCTAGACACAAAATAGCTTTTGATAACCTGACTCCATTATACCCAGATAAACAACTGGTTATGGAAGTTGAAATGTCAAAACCAGATAAAAAACAAGATTTAACACCTAGATTAATTGATTTAGTAAGCCCAATAGGAAAAGGACAAAGATCGATTATTATTTCACCTCCCAAGGCAGGTAAAACAATGATTTTACAAAGCATAGCAAACTCAATTGCTAAAAATTATCCAGAATGTTATCTAATTGTATTGCTTATTGATGAACGACCGGAGGAAGTTACAGATATGCAAAGGACTGTAAAAGGTGAGGTAATAAGCTCTACTTTCGATGAACCAGCACAAAGACACGTTGCAGTGGCAGAGATGGTTATCGAAAAAGCAAAAAGACTCACTGAGCATAAAAAAGATGTGGTAATTCTTTTAGATTCAATAACTAGATTAGGAAGAGCTTACAATGCCGTAATTCCTAGCTCTGGAAAGGTTTTAACTGGTGGTGTTGATGCGAATGCACTTCAACGACCAAAAAGATTTTTTGGTGCAGCAAGAAACATCGAAGAAGGAGGATCTTTGACAATTATCTCCACAGCGTTGATTGATACTGGAAGTAGAATGGACGAGGTAATTTTCGAAGAATTTAAAGGAACCGGTAATAGCGAAACAGTTCTTGATAGGAAAATTGCTGATAAAAGAATATATCCAGCTATAGATATAACTAAATCAGGAACGAGAAGAGAAGAATTACTGTTTGATAAAAATGATCTGCAAAAAATGAATGTTCTTAGAAGAATTATCGCCCCGATGGGCACTATGGATGCAATCGAATTTATAAGTTCTAAATTAAAGGATACAAAAAATAATTCAGAGTTCTTTAATTCGATGAATAAACCTACTTAATTTATTTTTCATTATTTTTGAATTAAAGTTATACTGATTTAATGACAATTTACGCCTTATCGTCTGGCCCAGGTGTGTCTGGGGTGGCTGTTATAAGAATTTCAGGTCCTGAGACTGCGAAGGTGCTTAAAAAAATCACAAATAAAGAAATTCCAAAGCCAAGAGTGGCAACTCTTCGAAAAATAAACAATATCAAGACTTCTGAGCTAATAGATGAAGGTATTATTATATGGTTTCCAGGCCCTAAGAGCTACACAGGTGAGGATATGGCAGAGATCCATGTACATGGTGGGAAAGCAGTAGTTATGTCTGTTCAAAATGAAATTTCAAAAATTGAAAATTGTAGATTAGCAGAGGCAGGTGAATTTACGAAGTTGGCTTTTCAAAATGGTAAAATAAATTTACTAAAAGCAGAGAGCATAGCTGATTTGATCTCGGCAGAAACCGAAATTCAGAGATTGCAAGCTGTAAAAATGATGAAAGGAAAATCTTCAGACAAATTTAATGAGTTGAGAGAAAAATTATTGAAAATTTTGTCATTTTTAGAGGCTAAAATAGATTTTCCAGAGGAGGATTTGCCAGAAGAAAATTTAAAAAAGATAAAAGAGGATTCATTAAATGTCTTAAATGAGATTAAGAAAATTTTAAATGACCAAAAAGTTGGTGAGATAATTCGTGAAGGTTTTAAAATTGCAATTGTAGGCCCAACTAATGCCGGTAAGTCTAGTCTATTAAATAATTTATCAAACAGGGAGGTTGCTATTGTCTCTGAGATTGCTGGCACCACAAGAGACGTTGTTGAAACACATTTAAACATAGATGGTTACCCAGTTATAATTTCAGATACAGCGGGCATAAGAGACTCCAAGGATGAAATCGAAAAAAAAGGAATAAAATTATCATTGAAAAAAGCTGAAAATGCTGACCTAAAACTAGTAGTGGTGGATGCTAAAAGTACCGATTTTAAGGGGTTTTTGAATGATTTATTAAAAAAAGACGCAATTCTAGTTGTTAATAAATCAGATCTGTTGAAAGAAAAGTTAGATCCTGAAGTCTCTAAATTTAATCATGTTTTGATTTCACTAAAAGACAATCTAAACATAGATAAATTAATTTCTAAAATAAAAAACCACTTAGAAAATAAATTTATATCGGAGGAAGATATCTTAATTACAAGAGAAAGGCATAGACAACATTTGCTACAATGTGTTGAACACTTGAAAAATTTTTCAGATAAAAATGATAAACAAGATTTTGATAAAGGTGCCGAGGATTTAAGGTTAGCCACAAGACAATTAGGTATGATTGTTGGAAAAGTTGATGTAGAGGAGATATTAGGCAGTATTTTCAACGATTTTTGCATTGGAAAATAGACGTTTTATAGGGTTTTTTTGAAGTTTTTTATAGATTTTCGTTAATAAATAACATTTTTTTTTAAAAAACAGAAATCTTGTAAATATCCTAATCGAATATAAATTTGGCTCATGAAAAAAGATTTAGAATTTGATGTAGTTGTCATCGGCGGTGGTCATGCTGGTTGTGAAGCTGCAGCAGCTTCGGCAAGGCTTGGTGTAAATACTGCTTTGTTTACACATAACAAAAACACAATTGGAGAAATGTCATGTAATCCAGCTATAGGTGGTCTTGGTAAAGGTCACTTGGTTAGAGAAATTGATGCTTTAGATGGAGTTATGGGAGAAGTTGCTGATAAGTCTGGAATACAATTTAGATTATTAAATAGAAGTAGAGGGCCTGCGGTAAGAGGACCACGAACACAGTCTGACAGATCATTATATCGTAAATATATGCAAGAAAAACTTGTAAACTATTGTAATTTAAGCATTTTTTCTGATCCCGTAGTAAAGTTTATTTTTGAAAATAACGGAATAAAAGGATTTATAACACTTAAAGGTAACAAAGTGAGTTGTAACAAGTTAATCTTAACAACGGGCACTTTTTTGAATGGTTTGATACATATAGGGGATGAAAGGACACCTGCCGGAAGATTTAATGAAAAACCGAGTACAGGCTTAAGTGAACAATTAGAAAAGTATAATTTCAAAATTGGAAGATTAAAAACTGGGACACCTCCTAGACTAGATTCTAGAACAATTAATTTTGAAAATTTGGAAAAACAGTTTGCCGATGAGGACCCATATTTTTTTTCTTTTCTGACCAAAAAAAAATTAAACAAACAAGTGTCTTGTTCCATGACTTATACTAACAAGAGAGTTCATAAAATAATTGAAAAGAATTTATCTAAAAGTGCAATGTATTCCGGAAACATACAAGGTGTCGGTCCTAGATATTGTCCCTCTATTGAGGACAAAATAGTAAAATTCGCTGATAAGACAAGACATCAAATATTTTTAGAGCCTGAGGGTCTTAATGATCATACTATTTATCCTAATGGTATATCGACATCTCTACCTGAGGTTGTTCAATACGAAATACTCAATAATATCAATGGTTTAGAGGATGTAAAGATAATTAGACCAGGATATGCTATTGAATATGATTATATTGACCCGAGAGAGCTTTTTTTAACACTGGAGACAAAAAAAATAACAAATCTTTATTTAGCTGGTCAAATTAATGGGACTACAGGTTATGAGGAAGCAGCTGCTCAAGGTCTTATAGCGGGAATTAATGCTGCTCTATCTTTAAAGAATATGGAACCTTTTATTTTAGATAGATCAGATGCTTACATTGGCGTTATGATAGATGACTTGGTTACCAAAGGTGTTGCTGAGCCTTATAGAATGTTTACATCTCGAGCAGAATATAGACTAAGTCTTAGGTCAGATAACGCAGACTTAAGGCTTACACATAAAGGAATTAAGATTGGTTTAATAACAAAAATCAGAAAACAATTATTTGAGGAAAAATTTAATAAATTAAGCAAAATATCCCTTCAAATGTCTAATTTAAACATTTCGCCTTCTAAGGCAGATAAATTTGGAATAAAAATAGCGAAAGACGGTGTTTTTAGATCAGCAGAGGAAATTCTTACTCAAAAAAGTGTCGATATGACAAAAATTAGGAATATTTGGCCTGAAATCGCTGATTATGGCAATGAAATTGATGAACAAATCGAGATTAACTCTCATTACAGAGGATATTTAAAAAAACAAAAGGCCGATATTCTAGCCTTTAAGCGAGATGAGAATTTAACAATACCAGATAACATTGATTATGATCAATTTTCAGGCCTTTCTAACGAAGTAAAAGCTAAATTTAAAGAAATAAGGCCTAAAACTATGGGTCAGGCCTTAAGAATTGATGGAATAACTCCTGCAGCCGTATATATTTTGTTGTCACACGTCAAAAGAAAGTCTATTAAGCATATAGCTTAATGGATAACTTAATTTTAAATTCTTATTCTAAAATTTCCAATTTGAATGTTTCACGTGAAACTTGTAATGAGCTTGAGAGCTTAATTACGATGATACAGGAAAAAAATCAGAAAATTAATATTATAAGTAAAAAAATGTATGAAAAAGAGGCAATAAGAGAGCGCCATATAATAGATTCTGCGCAAATTATTGATTTTGTTGATTTAAATTGCAATACAACCTCAGATTTAGGTACAGGAGGTGGAATGCCAGGATTAATAGTAGCTATAGTGATGAAAAAAATTAAAAATGATCTGAAAGTAAACCTTTATGA